>JAJFJS010000024.1 GCA_021773815.1 Gammaproteobacteria bacterium | reverse complement strand
TATGACCCGTTGCCGGTGACCGAGCTCGGATCCTCCGAGTGCATATCCGGCAGCGAGTGTGCGATTCCCTTGTGGCAATCGATGCAGGTCTTGCCGTCATCGAAGCCCTTTTCATGCCCTTTGATGGCGCGACGCTGCTGCGCCAGATAGTCCATGGAGTCATAGTCGTGGCAGTTGCGGCATTCTCGTGAGTCCGTGCGTTTCATCGTGCGCCAGACGCTTTGCGCGAGCTTGAGCCGCTTGGCCTCGAATTTCTCGGGCGTGTCGACCGTGCCCAGAAAGTGGTGAAACAGCTCGTTGGTCGCTACGATCTTGCGCAGCATCTTGTAATGCCATTCTTTGGGCACGTGGCAATCGGAACATACGGCCCGCACGCCGGTGCGGTTGTTGTAGTGAACCGTGTCGCGGTATTCCTCGTACACGTTGACCCGCATCTCGTGACAGGAGATGCAAAAGGTCTCGGTATTCGATAGTTCGACGGCCCAGTTGAACCCGCCCCAGAACAGGATGCCGAAGATGAAACCGGCAACGAGCAGGGTGCCGAGCCCGAAGCGCGCGGACGGCAAACGGACAAGCTGCCAGAGCCTTTGCAAACGCCCGGGTTCTTGATGGTCATTCATGGTTGTTTCTCCGGTACCTTCGCGGCGGCTATTTCTGGCGAATCGCCTTGACGGGTTCGAACGTATTCTCGACGAGTGGTTTGGCGTCCGTTTGCGCGACATGGCACTGCGTGCAGAAATAGCGGCGTGGCGCGACATTGGCCAGGACGTTCTCGTCCCGATCGGCGAAATGCGTCTGGCTGATCTTCGTCGCCCCGGCTTCCCGATAGTTTGCCCAGCTATGGCAGGTCAGGCATTTGTTGGAGTTTGGCTTGATCTTGTAGCCCTCGATGGAATGAGGGATCAGTGGCGGCTGTTGCACATAATCGCGCGCGATGGTCTCGCTGTCTGGCTCCCATCGTTTGACGACGGACGCATGGGCGGGGGCATCGAGTTCGGTATCGCCGCGCAGACTTTGGACGTCGTCACCAACGGCAGAAGCGGCAGCGAAAAACATCACGGCGGCGGCCATGGTCCAGATCTCTGAGCGATTCATCTCTGAGTCTCCTTTGCGAATTGCAGGCGAGTCTCGGCGTTCCCGGAGAAACGGGTGCCGAATTGAAAAACATCACGCGAACAGACGTCGATGCATCGACCGCAGTTCGTGCAGTTGGGTGATTGAATAATCGATCCGGAGCCCTCGTCGGCACCGAACAGCGGAGCCTTGAGAACCTGTGGCTCGGGACAGACCTGGATGCAGTCCATGCACCGGTTGCATTGTGCGCGGCGGGCTGCGTTCACTCGAAGCACAGCAACGCGGCCGAGGACGCTATAGAACGCTCCGACCGGGCACAGATGACCGCACCATCCACGCCGGCTGACGAACAGGTCAAACACGAAGATCCCGAGAATGACGGCCCAGCCGGTACTCATGCCGAAGATCAGCCCACGGTGCAGCATGGAGACCGGGTTGACCAGTTCCCATGTGATGATCCCGGTGACAGCTGAGACGAGCAGGATGGTGCCGCACAACCAGTAGCGCGTCCGGTTCGTGACACGCGTACCGCCGGTCAGACCGAGGCGCTGACGAAGCCAGCCGGCCGTATCCGTGACGATATTGACCGGGCACACCCAGGCGCAGTACGCGCGGCCGCCGACGAGCACATAGAAAGCGGTGACAATCAGCGCACCGCTGATGGCAGTGAGTTCCGGCACGTGGCGAGCGGCAAGACTCTGCAGCAGCACGAACGGATCCGTCAGTGGCAGGATGTCCAGCGTCAGGCTGGCGTTAAGGTTGCCCTGCACAATCCAGATGCCGGCCCACGGGCCGAGCAGGAACACGCCCAGAATGCCGAGCTGCGATGCCCGCCGCAGCAGCAGCCAGCGGTGGGCCAGCAGCCAGCCTTTGGCGGCGATGGCGTCGGTGCCGGGTTGTTGCGCGATTTGTGTCATGGCGCGGACTCCCGGTTCAGGGTCTCGAGCGGGTCGGCGGCAAACGGCGTGGCCGTATCGCCTTCGCGGATCAGCCCTTCGCCGGCATAGTCATAATCGAGACCTTCCGGCAGGTTATAGCGGTGCTCCGGGTCCGCCGGCACGAGGCTGTCACCGGCCTGCGCCTTCTCTTCCCAGCCGATGCGGTAGTGGCGTCCGCCGGCGCCGCGCGCGACGCGTTGGGGTAGCACCTTGATCGCCGCCTCCTCCAGCACACAGGCATATTCGCACTTGCCGCAACCGGTACAGGCATCGGCATGCACGGTAGGCAGCAGGCGCGAATGTTTGCCGCTGCGCGCGTTGTGTTGCCACTCGATCGTGATGGCTTCGTCGATCAGCGGGCAGACGCGATAGCAGACATCGCAGCGCAGACCCAGATAGTTCAGGCAGTTTTCCTGATCGACCAGCACCGCGGTCCCCATCCGTGCAGCATCGATATCGGTCAGTGCCGGGTCGAGTGCGCCGGTCGGGCACGCCGCGACGCACGGAATGTCTTCGCACATCTCGCACGGAATGTTCCGGGCATTGAACCACGGCGTGCCGATGGCGATGTCGTCGTCGAACTGTGCCAGTTGCAGCGTGTCGTACGGGCAATCGCGCACGCACAGCCCGCAGCGGATGCAGGCCGCCAAAAATTCACTTTCCGTGATGGCGCCCGGTGGCCGCAGCGCCTGCGCGGGCAGTGATGTCGAGCGGCGCGCATACAGTCCCAGCCCGAGCCCGCACAGCGCGACGCCACCCGCCGTCCGGGCGGCATCGCCGATGAATCGTCTGCGTGTCGTGTCCATGGTAATCAGGCGCTACGGTGTCAGGTGCGCGTGACCTTGACGGCGCACTTCTTGTAATCCGTTTCCTTGGAAATCGGACAGGTTGCATCCAGCGTCAGTTTGTTGAGTAGCCGGCGGGCATCGAACCACGGCGCGTAGACGAGCCCTTCCGGCGGCCGGTTCCGGCCGCGTGTTTCGACCTGTATCGTGATCTCTCCGCGCCGTGTCTGCAGTTTCGCCGCCACGCCCCGGCGTAGCCCGCGCTTCTTCGCATCTTCCGGATGCATGTACAGCAGCGCGTCCGGGTAGGCGCGGTACAGCTCCGGCACCCGTTGCGTCATCGACCCCGAATGCCAGTGTTCGAGCACGCGGCCGGTGCACAGCCACAGGTCGTACTCGTCATCCGGCTCTTCGGCGGCCGGCTCGTACGGCAAGGCGAAAATCGCCGCACGGCCGTCGGGCTTGCCATAGAACTCGACATCCTTGCCCGCCGCGACGAGCGGATCGTAGCCGCTGCGGTAACGCCACAGCGTTTCCTTGCCGTCGATGACGGGCCAGCGAAGCCCGCGCGTCCGATGATAGGCATCGAACTCGGCGAGTTCGTGACCTTTCTTCGGTCCCTTGAGACCGAAGATCCGGTATTCCTCGTACAGACCTTTCTGCAGGTAGTAGCCGAAGTGTTCCATCTCGTCGTTGTCGTAGACCGCGCCTGCGGCATCCGTGACGGCCTGCTTCGGAAACTTGTCAACCTGGCCGTTGGCGAACAGGACGTCGTAGAGCGTCTTGCCGCGGTAGCCGGGTTTTTTCGCGATCAGTTCCTCGGGCCAGACTTCCTCGACCTTGAAGCGTCTGGAAAACTCGACGAGTTGCCACAGGTCCGACCGCGCCTCGCCGGGCGCCTTGACCTGCTGGCGCCAGAACTGCGTGCGGCGTTCGGCATTGCCATAAGCGCCCTCCTTCTCGGCCCACATCGCGGTCGGCAGGATCAGGTCGGCGGCCATGGCCGTGACCGTCGGATACGGGTCCGAAACGACGATGAAGTTGTCCGGGTTGCGGTAGCCCGGGAACGTCTCCTCGTTCATGTTCGGCGCCGCCTGCATGTTGTTGTTGCACATGACCCAGTAGGCGTTGATCTTGCCGTCCTTCAGCATGCGATTCTGCAACACGGCGTGGTACCCGGGTTTGCCCGGAATCGTGCCTTTCGGCAGTTTCCAGACCTCCTCCGAGAACGTCCGGTGGGCTTCGTTCTTGACGACCAGGTCCGCCGGCAGACGATGCGCGAACGTGCCGACTTCGCGGGCGGTGCCGCAGGCAGACGGCTGGCCGGTCAGAGAAAACGGCCCGTTACCCGGCTCGGAAATCTTGCCGGTCAGCAGATGGATGTTGTACACGAGGTTGTTGCACCAGGTGCCGCGCGTGTGCTGATTGAAGCCCATCGTCCAGTATGAGACGACCTTGGTATCCGGATCCGCATAGAGCTCCGCGAGCGCCAGCAGTTCCTTCTTCGGCACGCCGGACAGTTTTGCGACCGAATCGAGGTCATAGTCGGCGACGAACTTCGCATATTCCTCGAACGTCATCGGTTGTGACCCGCCCGCGTTGTCGGCATTGGCCGCCGCCTTTTCCCGGGGGTCCTCGGGGCGCAGACCGTAGCCGATGTCCGCGTTGCCGCGCAGGAAGTTGACGTGCTTGCCGACGAAGTCCTTGTTGACCTTGCCGGACTCGATGATGTGATGGGCGATGTAGTTCAGGATCGCCAGGTCGGTCTGCGGCCGGAACACGATCGGGATATCGGCGAGGTCGAAGTTGCGGTTCTTGAACGTCGACAAGACGGCGACCTTGCACCGGTCATGCGTCAGGCGTCTATCGGTCAGCCGGCTCCACAGGATCGGGTGCATTTCGGCCATGTTCGAGCCCCACAGCACGAACGCGTCGGCGTGCTCGAGGTCGTCGTAGACGCCCATCGGTTCATCGGCGCCGAACGTGCGGATAAAGCCGGCGACGGCCGAGGCCATGCAGTGGCGCGCGTTCGGCTCGAGGTTATTGCTGCGGAATCCGGCCTTGTAGAGCTTGGAGGCGGCATACCCTTCCCAGACGGTCCACTGGCCGGAGCCGAACATGCCAATGGCCGTCGGACCCTTGTCGCGCAGCGCCGCCTTCCATTTGTCGGCCATGATGTCGAACGCCGCGTCCCAGCTGATCGGCGTGAATTCACCATTCTTGTCGTACTCGCCGTTGGTCATGCGCAGCAGCGGCTGCTTCAGCCGGTCTTCGCCGTATTGAATCTTCGCCAGGAAGTAGCCCTTGATGCAGTTGAGCCCGCGGTTCACGGGCGCATCGGGGTCGCCTTGGGTCGCGACGATGCGCCCTTCACGCGTGCCGACGAGGACGCTGCAGCCCGTGCCGCAAAAGCGGCACGGCGCCTTGTCCCAGCGGATGTTGTCGCCGTTGGCGGCGACCGCGTCGGGAGCCTGCAACAGGCTGACGCCAGCAGCCGCCGCCGTGGCAGCCGCGGCGTTAGCGCGTACGAATTCGCGTCGTGACAGTTTCATGATGTGGTCTCCTGTTCGCCAGCGTCCTGGGTGTCGCTGTAGTGATAGACCAGGGATGCGGAAAGCACCCCCGCCATGTTCTGTGTGTGGGTGAAGGCGTCCGCCAGCTCACCGGTCGTCGGTCGTTCGATGACCGTGACCAGGCGACCCTCGGGCGTCTCGGCAAAAACCTCGATGCCCGGTGCAGATTCGAGCTGCGATCGCACACGATCGAGACACTCCGGTCTGGCATGCACGAGCACGCCGCCGACATGAATTCCGGACATCAGCAATCCTCCCGGGGTTGATATGCCATCAGGGTGACGGCGCTTGTGGGGCAGACGTCGACGCACGCACCGCAGCCGGTGCAGGCTGCAGCGTCGATTTCGGGTGTCGGCGGTCGGCCGACCATGGGACGGAAGCGAATCGCGCCGGGTTCGCAGCGCTCGCCGCAGCTGCGGCAGAACACCACGTGCCGGGCGATGCAGGCGGCATCGATCCGCGGGATGGTGCTCTCCGGTGACGCCTCGGCGAGTTCACGCCAGTCGCCCCGAAGAAATTGTGCACGCGTCAGGCTGGCCACTTCCAAATCCTGAAACCCGGAATCTCTATCGGCCGCCCGGCCGTTCGAGAAGACATTTCCGGGAACATGATTCTGCGACCGAAATGCTTCAGTGCACATACGCAAAAATACGGGCCGGTCTGCGGATAACCGCAGGCCCGTATCGACCGAAATATTTCAGTAGCCTGGCGGGACGCCATCGGCGCCTGGTGCGATCGGACGGTTGCGTCAGGGTGCCCGGATTTATCTACTCGGATAGCGGTGACAACTGCAGCAACACGGTTGCGGTACCGCGAGCGAAACGGAGATTTGAAATGTTTTTGCCTGCTGAAGAAGGGAGCGGTACCCGATGATCGAGCGCTCATGCGGGTCATGCACCATGTACTGCAATCTGCTGGAGGTCAATGAGATCATCGAGACGGGGGCGCGCCGACACTACATTGCGCCCGACGGCAGGGCAACGGTGTGGTTATGCACTCGTACCGCAGTCGGCGTGGGCTGCGGCCTCGCTAGCGGCGGGTTGCGTCCGCGCGGCTGCGGAGCCAGCTTTCGATGGCGGGCGTCAACAGGTCTGCAACGGCCACATTGCCGAGCGGCGTGAAATGCCGGTCGGTCTGGTA
>JAJFJS010000023.1 GCA_021773815.1 Gammaproteobacteria bacterium | reverse complement strand
AACCGGAAACATGGCAGATAGCCGCATTTTCGACGAGCAGCGATTCAGGCCCCATTTTTCGGTAGCATCCACGATCCGGTAACACAAGAATTTCGAGAGAGAGCCAGTATGAGTAGAGACAATGACTCCTTCGTCGTCAGCCCGATGCGTGACAACTGGTATCAGTCCAGTTCCTACTATGCATCCTCATTTGCGCTGATCACGACGGTCAATGAAGACGGGCTGACCAGTATCGGCCCGTACCAGCTGAGTTTCCCGTTCGAGGTTATCGGTCACTATTCTTGGATGGTCGTCAGCCGGCCCGGATCGAATACGCATACGAATGTTGGCCGCACGAAAAAATGTGCGCTGAATTTCGTCGAATATGACAAGGACTGGGTCGAGACGATTCTGAAATTCGGCTATCCGGGTCAGGAGCCGGCGGAGAAAATGGCGTACAACCCGTTCAACCTGATCGCGAGTCCGACGCCCGGCCGGGAATCCGGCACAATCTTCCCGCAGATCATCGCGGAGGCCTACCAGGTCTATGAATGTACGCTGGATGTGGACCGTATCGCCGAGAATCCGATTCTTCGTGATTCGACGTCAGCACACCTGTTGCTGAATATCGACACGATCCTGCTGAAACAGCGCTGGTTCGACAACCTCGAGGGCGGCGGCGAGACCATGCCGGCCGTGCCGCTGACCTATGGATTTCGCGGTGCTTCGAAATTCTGGTTCGGCGCACGTGCAGAGCCTTACGCGTTGCCGATCCCGGACCTGGGTCCGCGGCACGAGGTCGTGTTCTATGAGGCCAACCGGCTCGACGACGATATCCGCTTTACCGAGGATGCCTGCCGGCAACTGACCGGCATTCCCCGGGCATTCCTGACGCAGGCGCTGCAGGGGATTATTGCCGTCGCGAAAAAGGACGGCGTCACGATGATCGATCTCGACTACGTGCAGAAACTCAACGCCGAGCGATGACAGAGACCGGCGGGGAAGCGCGGAAATCTAGGCGGGCGACAGCGCTGCATCCGGATCGCCGCCCTGCGCGCGTAGCTCGGCGTCATAGACCGGTATATGCGGTTCGGTTTTGGCGACCGTCATGAGTTTGCGAACCGCCGGTAAGGTTTCGAGTGCGTGCGCATAGTCTTCCAGCGATGTATCCAGCCGGACACCGTAGGTGCGAAAGCGGGTCAGTACGGGGAAGTACATTGCATCGGCGATGCAGAAACCGCCGAACAGGAAGGGGCCGCTCGAGCGCTCCAGGCATTCGCGCCAGATTTCAAAGATACGGGAGATGTCCGCCTGTGCGCCGGTGCCGGGCTTGAACCCGGCCAGGCGGCCGAACAGGTGGCACGGTAATTCGCCGCGCAAGGCGCTGAATCCGCTTGCCATCTCGCAACTGACGGCGCGGGCCTGCGCCCGGGCGAGCGTGTCCTGCGGCCACAGGCCCGCATCCGGGAATCGTTCGGCCGCGTACTCGCAGATCGCGAGCGATTCGTGAATCGGCTTGTTGTCGATACGCAAAACCGGGAACAGGCCGTGAACGCTGCCCAGCGTCCGGCGGTCGGTCAGCGTGGTGACCTTGCCGTTGTCCTGCATGTGCGCGAGTTCGACCGTTTCCGTGTCGAACCGGGCACCGGCGTGCGTCAGGGCGAGCCACGGGCGCATGGACCATGAAGAATAGCGCAGGCTCAGAACGGTCAGTTTGAGGTGCGGCATAGTGTCATGAATCGTATCGGCAGGTCGTTACAGTTCGTAGTCCGGTGGTCCGGCGATCGCCGCGTCAGGTTTGGTGCGGTCGATGTTCAGCGATTCGATCGCCGACTCAAGTTCGGACATGCTGACGGCGCCATGCTCGGCCAGTGAAGCGAGTGCCGCATAGGCGATGTATTCGGCGCTGACCTCGAAATGCCGGCGCAGGTCCGGCCGCGATTCGCTGAGGCCGTAACCGTCCGTGCCGAGCACGACGTAGGGCCCCGGCACCCATCGCGCGATGCTGAGCGGCAGCGCCTTCATATAGTCCGACGCGGCGACGAATACACCCTGTTGCTGGCCGAGAATCTCGCGCACATACGGTTTCTTCGTGGGCGCTCCGGGATGCAGCAGATGAGCGCGCTCGGTGGCGAGCGCCTCGCGGCTCAGCTCGTTGTAACTGGTCACGCTCCAGACATCGGTGGATACGCCCAGATCCTCGAGCAGCGTGCGGGCCCGCAGCACCTCGGTCATGATGGCGCCGCTGCCGAACAGGTGCGCCTTGCGGCCTGCCCTGGCCTCGGTTTCGGATCTTGAGAACCGGTACATGCCCCTGATGATGCCGTCCGCGGCGTCGTTCGGCATCGGCGGCATGGCGTAGTTCTCGTTATGCACCGTAATGTAATAAAAGATATTTTCCTGCAGTGCGTACATGCGCCGGATGCCGTCGCGGATGATCACCGCCAGTTCAAACGCGAATGCGGGGTCGTAACTGATCAGGTTGGGGACCGTATTGGCGACAATCTGTGAGTGACCGTCTTCGTGCTGCAGACCTTCACCGTTCAGCGTCGTGCGGCCGGATGTGCCGCCGAGCAGGAAGCCTCTGGCCAGCATGTCGCCACAGCTCCAGATCATGTCGCCGACGCGCTGGAAGCCGAATATCGAGTAAAAGACATAGAACGGAATCGTCGGTATGCCGTGTATCGCATAGGCGGTGCCCGCGGCGAGGAAAGAAGCCATCGCGCCGGCCTCGCAGATGCCTTCCTGCATGATCTGCCCGTCACGCGCTTCCCGGTATGGCATCAGCGTCGTGCTGTCTACGGGTCGATACTTCTGTTCCTCGGCGGAATAGATGCCGGCCTTGCGGAACAGGGCTTCCATGCCGAAGGTGCGTGCCTCGTCGGGGACGATCGGCACGATATAACGGCCGAGTTGCGGATCGTCGAGCAGCTTGGCCAGCATGCGCACGAATGCCATCGTTGTCGACAACTCGCGTTCCCCGGAACCGGCGACCTGGTCCTTGAACAGTTCCAGCGGCGGCGGCTCCAGCGGCGGGCAGTCGACGATGCGATCCGGCCAGGGTCCGCCGAGCGCATCGCGATGTGCTTTCAGGTACACCATTTCTTCGCTGTCGGCCGGTGGCAGATAGAAATCCGCGCTACGCGCCGCCTCATCGCTGATCGGAATGCCGAGTCGGCGCGCGGTTTCGGCGCGCTCGTCGGCGCTGAGGTTTTTCTTCTGGTGAACGGCGTTGGAGCCCTCGTAGCCCTGCATGCCGTAACCCTTGATGGTCTTGATCAGGATAACGGTCGGGCCATCCTGATTCTGTGTGGCCTGCTCGAAGGCGGCGAAGATTTTCTTGTGGTCGTGCCCGCCGCGGCGAATGCAGCGAATCTCCTCGTCGGACAATACCCGCATGATATCGGCGAGTCGGGCGCTGTCGCCGACCCAGTGGGCGCGCACTTCCTCGCCGCTGGATACGGAATACATCTGGTAGTCGCCGTCGACGGCCTGTTCCATCCGGTCCTGCAGCACACCATCCTGGTCGATCGCGAACAGCTTGTCCCATTCGCCGCTCCAGATGACCTTGAGAACATTCCAGCCCGCGCCGCGGAAGCTGCGTTCGAGCTCCTGGATGATCTTCCCGTTGCCCCTGACCGGGCCGTCGAGTCGCTGCAGATTGCAGTTGACGACCATGATCAGGTTGTCGAGCCGTTCGCGTGCCGCGATATTGATCGTGCCGAGCACCTCCGGTTCGTCGGATTCGCCGTCACCGATGAAGGCCCACACCTTGCCGCCGTTATCCGGCTTCAGGCCGCGTCGTTCCAGGTATTTTGCAAAGCGCGCCTGGTAGATCGCGGTCGGGGTCGACAGGCCCATCGATGCCGACGGCATCTGCCAGAAGCCCGGCATGTTTCGAGGGTGAGGGTAGGACGACAGGCCGCCGCCGGGCTGCAGTTCGCGGCGGAAGTTTTCCAGCTGCCTGAGCGGCAGGCGTCCCTCAACGAACGCCCGTGCATAAACGCCCGGGGCCGCATGCGCCTGGATGCCAATGAGATCACCGCCGTAGCCTTCGCCCTTCTTGCGGAAGAAATGATTCAGGCCGACTTCCATTATCGTGGCGGCCGACGCATAGGTGCCGATATGACCGCCGACGCCCGCGCCGCTGTCGTAACCGCGCAGCACCATGGCCATCGCATTCCAGCGCAGGATATTTTCGATGCGCCGTTCGACCTCGATATTCCCCGGGTAGGCGGGCTGCTGGCTGAGCGGCACGGAATTGCGATACGGCGTATTCAGCGTCGCGTCGCGGACGATGACGTTTTCGTCGACGAGATGATCGCGGACGGCCCGGAAAATGGCTTTCGCCCGGTCCGGTCCTTCTGCGCGCAGCAACGAGTCTATCGAGTCCAGCCATTCCTGTAACTCGATGTCGCGCGAAGCGGTTTCGCTACGCCGTGAGACCATAGATCGGTGCCTCTCTCGTTGCCATATCCGGTGTGTTGTCTTGCCGGCCCGGCAGCCAGGGGCAAAGATGTCGGGCGAGGAAATGCTGCTGATCCGGGCGGCCGATTATAGCGCAACGCGCAGAACCGAGCGCCAGGCCGCCCGGCGTTGCGATTATCATCCGGGTGCTATAGAAGATGAAAATATCCGGCGGCCGGGCCGCCGCCAGTCCGGCCGACGGGGAGGGCATGATGGGACGATCGAAAGATGGTGCAGACCGGCGACCGGTGACAGTACCCGGATGGAACGGCGCACACGCCGAGCGGTCCAGCCGACACGACGGGGCATCGACATGAACCCCGCGTCACGACGCGAGGCGCGCCGGCGCCTGCTGCGGTTCCTGCTGCAGTCGCCGCTCGTGGCATCCGGCGCATCGCTGGCAGCCTGGTGGCCCGCCACGGCGCTGGCCCGGCCCGAACGAGCGATGCCCGACTCGGCCCGCCGCGCGCTTGACCTGTTCCAGATCGAGGCCGTCGCCCGGACGACGCTGTCACCGCAGGCCTGGCACTTCATCGCCAACGGTGCGGATGACGGCAAGACGATGGCGGCCAATCGGCAGGTGTTCGACGACTGGCAGATCCTGGTGCGGCGCCTTGTCGACGTGAGCACGGTAGACCTGTCAGTCGAGGTGCTCGGTGAAAAACTCGCATCGCCGATCATCGTTGCGCCGGTGGGCAATCAGCAACTGGTGCACGAGACCGGTGAACTGGGCACGGCGCGCGGCGCTCGCGGACACCTGATGATCTGTTCGACGGCGTCGAGTTACAGCATCGGAGAAATCTCGGCGGCGGCCTCGGGACCGCTCTGGTTTCAGCTGTATGCGAGCAAGCACCAGCCATTCATGAAGGCGCTGATCAACAGCGCCGCGGCCGCGGGTTGCCGGACGCTGGTGCTGACCGTCGATGCGCCGACGCTCGGCAACCGCGAGGCCGAGCGCTGGTTTCGCGCCGATGGACCGTCTACAGCCTGGCGCATGGGCAATTTCGATGCCTATGCCGGCAAGAAGGGGATCGGCGATCCGACGATGACCTGGGATATCGTTGCCTGGCTGCGTGCCAATACCGACCTGCAGATCGTGCTGAAGGGGATTGTTACGCGCGAGGATGCCCGCTTGTGTCGCCGCTACGGCGTCGACGGCATCATCGTGTCCAATCACGGCGGCCGGCAGGAAGAGAGCAATCGGGCGACGCTGGATTGCCTGGCGGAGGTCATCGACGGTGTCGATGGCCGAATGCCGGTGTTGATCGACGGCGGGTTTCGACGCGGCACGGATATTTTCAAAGCACTGGCACTCGGCGCCCGCGGCGTCTGTATCGGACGTCCGCAGCTCTGGGGGCTTGGTGCCTTCGGTGAACCCGGCGTCAGGCGCGTCATGTCGCTGCTGCGCGCGGAACTTGCCCGGATCATGCGGTTTGCCGGAACGACGAGTATTGACGCGATCGGGCCGCAATACCTGCGGCGGTCCTGACCGCAAGTTCATGGCGTCGGCGCGCGCCGCACGTCACTTGATCCGAAAAAAACTGGCCAGCCAGCTATTGATTGGTTGGCTGTTAGGTGCCACTGATGGCTGATTTGAGCCCCAGGTGTTTGACGAACGGTACGAAGTCCCTGTCCGTAAACAAGAGCGGATATTTTCGATCGATGCAGAACGTTGCAATCAGCGTGTCAATCGTTTTCCGAATCGTCACGCCTTTTTTGCGAAGTAATCGGTAATTCTCTGCTGCCTTGATGGCGCGTTCGGCGCCGACAATCTCAAGTATCGGTAGGTCGGTCAGCAGGTTTTTCGCCGTCCTGTAACCCGAGTCGGTACGAAATCCCTGCAAGACTTCGGCTAACATCAAATCGCCGATTCCTACTGGTTCTGAACCCAGAATTTTATCGAGATAGTCCGTTTGGACATTTCCGACGCCATTAAAGTATTCAACCCATACGCTTGAATCGACGAGGATCACTAGTCCGATCTCATATCTTCAAGATTACCGTGCCATTTCAATTTGCCACGGAATCCGCGAATTTGCTGCTGCTTTTTGAGTCTGACTAACGTTCGGAGACCCATTTCGACGGCTTCGCGTTTCGACTTTGCTCCGGAGGCCTTAATGGCGGCATCCATAAGTTTTTCATCGATCACAATATTTGTTCGCATGAGAATGCCCAATGTGTATAAAGTTCTTAAATAATACACATAGGCACTGGGGTTGGCAATTGGCGCACAATCAAAGGCAGCAGACATTTGACCCGTCATTCAATTCGCTGGCGATAATCGTCCGCCGCCTCCGCAATCCGTCAGTCGATGCGGGCCATCGGCACGTGGTCGATCCCGGCCTCGACGAATAACTCTCCGTTGACCCGGAACCCGAGGCGTTCGTAGTACGTCCGCAGGTGCACCTGGGCATGCACGCAAAAATGCGAATAGCCGCGTTCTCGCGCGGTGTCCAGCATGAATTCGATCAGCCTCGTGCCGATTCCTTTGCCCCGATATGGCTTGTGAACCGCAATGCGCTCGAGTTTCGCGTGGTCCGGTAACAGGCGGAGCCGGGCGACGGCCACGGACTCGTCCCGAACGTCGCCGAGGATGTGGATTGCCGTGTCTTCGAATGCATCGATTTCGATTTCCCACGGGACATGCTGTTCATCGCAGAAAACAGCACGCCGGATGGCGAGTGCGCAGAGCCGGTCGTCGGCCGATTCCGCGATTCGGAACGTGGCAGCCATGGGTACAAGCGTACCACGGTCATCCGGCTGGTCCGCGTGACAGCGGCTCAGTTGACGGCGGGTACGGTTCCGGCGATGAATCCCGGGCTGAGCTCCGTATCGGTCGATACGTCCATCGTGTCGGGATAATCGAGATTGAAGTGCAGTCCGCGGCTTTCGTGCCGCATCAGTGCGCTGTGGATCGTCAGTTCCGCGACCAGCGCAAGATTTCTCAGTTCGATCAGGTCGTTCGTGACCTTGAAGTTGCCGTAGTACTCGGCGATCTCGCCCTGGAGCAACTCGACACGGTGTCGGGCGCGCTGCAGCCGCTTGTTGGTGCGGACGATGCCGACGTAGTCCCACATGAATCGACGCAGCTCGTGCCAGTTGTGGGAAACGACGATCTGCTCGTCCGGATCCGTGACCCGGCTCTCGTCCCAGTCGGGGATGCGCAGCCGGTCGAATCGTTCTTCACGCAGCTCCGTCAGGATGCGGTCGTGGGCGGAGGCCGCGAACACGGCGCATTCGAGCAGCGAATTGCTGGCGAGTCGATTGGCGCCGTGCAGGCCGGTGGATGTACATTCGCCGATGGCATACAGGCCGGGCACATCGGTGGACGCGGTCAGGTCTGTGACGATGCCGCCGCAGGTATAGTGCGCGGCGGGCACGACCGGAATCGGATCGGTCGTGATGTCGACGCCGAACTCCCTGCAGTTGCGAGCGATGTTGGGGAACAGGTGCAGCGTTTCCGCCGCGGGCTTATGGCTGATGTCGAGAAAGACGCTGTCGAATCCGCCGCGTTTCATCTCGTAATCTATTGCGCGCGCGACAATATCGCGTGGCGCAAGTTCGGCGCGCGAATCGTGCCGGGGCATGAATCGGTCGCCGTTGGGCAGCAGCAGCATTCCACCTTCGCCGCGCACCGCCTCGGAGATCAGGACGGACTTGGCATGCGGATGATAGAGGCAGGTCGGGTGAAACTGGACGAATTCGAGATTTGCGACCCGGCAACCGGCGCGCCACGCCATCGCGATGCCGTCTCCGGTGGCCGTATCCATATTGCTGGTATACAGGTAAACCTTCGATGCACCGCCGGTCGCGACGACGACGATATCGGCAGACAGCGTGACGACGTCATTCGTGTCGCGATCGAGTGCATAGGCGCCGATACAGCGATTTTTCGCCGACGGGTCGATCTTGCCGGTCGTGATCAGGTCGATGACGATCTTGTTGGTCAGGATATCGACGTTCGGATGGTTGCAGAGTTGCTCGTGCAGCGCGGTCATGATGGCGTTGCCGGTGGCGTCGGCGGCATGGACGACCCGCCGTTCGCTGTGTCCGCCTTCACGGGTCAGGTGCAGGTTGCCGCCTGCCGCTTGCTCCGCACGCGTGAAGGCGACACCGTGTTTGATCAGCCAATCGATACATTCCGGTCCGCGTTCGACGACATACTCGACGGTGGCGCGGTTGCAAAGGCCGACGCCGGCCTCGAGGGTATCCTGCATGTGTGAATGAATCGTGTCGGCGGGGCCGATGGCCGCCGCGATGCCGCCCTGTGCCCAGGCGCTGGAACTTTCGGTCAGCGATCCCTTCGCAATTAACGTGACCGAGCGCCCCGATTCGGCGAGACGCAATGCCAGCGACATGCCGGCGAGACCCGCGCCGATGATGAGTACTTCGCTATCCGAATTTGACATCAGGATGTCCGGCGATTGTCCACGGTGGTATTCGTGGCCTCCGGCCGCGACTGGCTCTGGTTTCGTGCGTTCAGACAGCCAGCATCCGCTCGAGCGACCGTCTTGCGCGTTCGGCGGTATCGGGGTCGATTTCGATCTGCGGAGACAGCGTCTGCAGGGAACGAAGAATCTTCGGCAGAGTAATGCGCTTCATGTGCGGACAGAGATTGCACGGCCGGATGAAATCCACGTCAGGGAACTCGACGGCGACGTTGTCGCTCATCGAGCACTCGGTGACCATGACGACCTGCTTTGGACGTTCATCGGCAATATGTCGGATCAGACCGGACGTCGAGCCGACAAAATCCGCCTCGGACAGGACATCCGGCGGGCATTCCGGGTGCGCCATGATATGGATGCCCGGATAGTCCCGGCGGTAGCCGCGCAGTTCCTCGGCTGTGAAGCGTTCGTGAACCTCGCATGCACCTTCCCAGAGGATGACTTCGACGTCGGTTTGCTTGGCGACATAGCGGCCGAGATAGCCGTCCGGAATGAAAATCACGCGATCGGTCTTTAATGACTCGACAATTTTGACCGCGTTCGATGAGGTACAGCAAATGTCGGCTTCGGCCCGGACGTCTGCATAGGCGTTGACGTAGGTCACGACCGGGACGCCCGGATACTGTTCTTTCAGCCGCCGCACATCGGCGCCGGTGATGGACGCGGCCAGTGAGCATCCGGCATCCATATCGGGCAGCAGCACCGTTTTTTCGGGGCTCAGAATTTTGGCGGTCTCGGCCATGAACCGGACGCCGCACATGACGATGACATCGGTGTCGAGCCTGGCTCCTTCCTGCGCCAGCGCCAGCGAGTCCCCGGTGATGTCGCCGACGCCGTAGAACACCTCGGGCGTCTGGTAATTATGCGCCAGGATCGTGGCGTTGCGGACGCGCTTCAACTCGTTGATGGCCGCAATGACAGGGGCATGAATCGGCCACTCGACGTCGGGCATCACGTGCCTGACGCGTTCAAAAATTGCGCGCGTCGCGCGCTCGACTTCGGGTGTGAATTCGAGATTGACGGGGTCGATGGTCGTTTGGTGTTGCATGATCTGCGGCGATGCTGCCGGCGGTTGGGGAACAATCGTCAAGTATAGGTATCCGCGCGACCAATGGACATGGTTTCGGGTCCGGCTGATTCCGGCGCGCTGGCCGGCGGTCCCGTGCCATCCGCTCAGTGGTTGTGCCAGGGCGGGTCATCTTTCCAGATCCGTCCGATCCGTCAATTTGTTCCGAATTGGGGGTTTTGGGATCGTAGTCACAGCGGTGATTGGGGGTTTGGGGCATGGTGCCGATATCTTCCACACCGGAACCCAAGCGCTATGGATGGCGGATTCGACAAGAGCCGGACAATCAGCGACTACGCCGTATTCCTGCAGGCCATGCTGCCGGGGTTCAAGGGTTTCTATTGCCATGATCGGCGCGGCAACAAATTCTTCGAGCGGCCGTCAACAGATGATATTGAGTTTACCGTCGAATACGACGATGCGCTGAAGGCGGTGCTGGCGGAACCCGAGCGGGCTGCCGAATACGGTTATGTGGAAATGGGTTCGGCGGGCGCCTGCATCGTCCCGTTTGTCGGTGACGAAGACAGTGTCCTCGGGGCCTTCTCGGTACTCGTCGGGGATGAGGCGCCGCGCGGATACACTGAGATTGCCGATCTGATCGAACCGGTCGTGCGCAGCTTGCAGCGCGAGCTGAATCTGCGCTATCGACTCATGAGCGCTTACAAGAAGCTCAATATCCGGTCAGCGGAAGAAAACCTGCTGCACCAGGTCGAGAAGCTCGTGCACCTGCGCCGGACCAGTGACGATACCCTGACCCACATCCTGTTGTTGTGCCGCAAGTTTCTCGATGTTCACGGTGTCGCGTTGATGGTGCCCGACAAGCATATCCGGATATTCGAGGGGGATGCGCCGACTCCGGTGGAAACACGGCTGCTGCTGAGCGAGTTGGCCGAGCAAAATACGTCGACGTCCGGATATTATGCGCCCGATGACGTCATGAATATAAAGGAAACGGATCTGCTCGCGGTGCCGATTCGTCAGGATCGCAAGGAGCCCATCGGTATCCTGATTCTGTCCGGCTGGGGTAACAGCGGATTCAGTTCGCGGCGTCGGCGGCGAATAGGGCGCTACATCGCGGCCCATATCGAGGACGTGATTGCCCGCGACTATGACGCGCTGACCGGACTGATGAGCTGGTCGCTGTTCGAGCAGAATCTGGTCTCGATCTGCTCGGGAAGCGAGGACGAACCGGCGCGCAACGACGAGAACGTGGTGCTGTTTTTCGATATCGACCGCCTGCATGTCCTCAACGACACCCTCGGTCCCGAGAAGGGTGATGAAGCACTCGCAGCCTTTGCCGGCCTGATGCGGGAGCGCCTGGGCAAGCAGATCGCGACGCGCGTATCCGGGGATCGTTTCGCCGCGCTGCTGGTCGGAACGGATATGGCATCGGCACGCATCAAGGCCGAAGAGATCCTGCAGGCATTCGGTGAAATGGAGTTCACCAACGGCGAGAAGAAAACACGCGCTTCGGTCAGCATCGGCATCGGCCCGGTAACGGGCGAGCCGAGCACGGCCAGTGCGGCCCTGGCGTCTGCCCAGGTGGCATGCAAGGCGGCCAAGGACCGCGGCCGGGGGCGGGTCGAGTCCTATCAACTGGATGACAAAAGCATCATCCAGCGCATGGATGATATCCAGCTCGTCGGTGATATCCGCAGCGCCATCGAGAACGGGCGTCTGAGCCTGTTCTGTCAGCCGATCGTGCCGCTCTGTGCCACTAATGAGATCAAGTATTTCGAGGTGCTCGTCCGGTTGATCGACTCGGCGGGTCGGCATGTCATGCCGGCCGGGTTCTTCTCATCGGCCGAGCGTTACCAGCTGATGGAGGAGCTCGATCGCTGGGTCGTCCGTGAAACGCTCAGCCTGCTGGCGCAGAACAGGGAACGACTGGCGGATGTGCCCCTGCGTATTGCAATCAATCTGTCCGGCCAGAGCCTTGGCAGCGAGCGTTTCCTGCCATTTGTTCAGGGTGAAATCGAGAAATACCGGGTGCCGCCCGAGATGCTGTGCTTCGAGATTACCGAAACGGTGGCGATCGCCAACCTGCAGCGTGCGCAGAACTTCATGCATGTGCTGAAGAAACTCGGCTGCTTCTTCTCGCTCGATGATTTCGGTACCGGCCTCAGTTCCTTCGCCTATCTGAAGCTGTTTCCGGTCAATACGCTCAAGATCGACGGCAGTTTCGTGCGGGATATTGCGTCGAATGTCGTTTCCCAGTCCGTCGTCGCGGCCATCTCCGAGGTGGCCCGGGTCATGGAACTCGATACCGTCGCGGAGTATGTGCAGGGCGAGGATGCGCTCGAATTGTTGCGGGATCTCGGCGTGACCTACGGGCAGGGTTTTCTGCTCGGTGAGCCGGAACCAATGCAGGCGGCACTCGGCAGCCTTTTCACACCGGGGTTGGCGAGCAGCGTTCACGCCTGACCGATTCGGCATTCCCTCAGGCGGCGGGCTTCCGCACGGCACACAGCCTCTGGCGCATCGACGGTTTCGGCACGTCGATGCGGCCGTGGTCATAGGCAATCACGTGCAGGCCAGCGGCAAACGCATCGAGTAATTCACCGGGGCGCAGCAGGAACTCAGGATTACGCGGTCGGCCGAACTGCTCGTTGCCGGCTGCGAACGTATCGACAATCAGCACGCCGCCGGCCGACAAGCCCGCTAAAAGGTGCGTAAACAAAGGGCGAAACAGGTAATTCGTCACGACGATGCCGCCGAAACGCCGTGCAGAAAATGGCCATGGTGAATGCTCGAGATCGCATTCGACAAGTTCGATCCGGTCATCGTCGGCAAGGTCGATGACCCCGATCAGATCGATATCTGTCGCCGTGACGAGATGGCCGCAGGCGGCCAGGAAACGGGTGTGCCGGCCGGCGCCGCACGCGACATCGAGAACCGCCGACCCCGGTGCAAGTCGGCCGGCGTGGCGCAGCACCCAGGGCGAAATATCCCCGGGTGAAACATCCCCGGAGGGAGTCTCCGACGCGGAACTATCAGTGTGTGGGCGGCCGCTCATGGGCCAAGCGTATCAGGCGCGCGAACAACTCGCGTAGGCGGCCGGTTTATCGGTGATTAGTTCGGGCTTGCCGCCGACATGCAGGATCAGGCTGCGGCTGAATTGCGGGCCGCGTGGATCGCACAGCAGCATTTCACCGGTATTCTGCGCGATCGTCTCAGCCATGAGTTGTCCGTTAGGACGGAACACGAAGAACCGCTCGAAATCGGCGGATCGGATCATCACGTCACCGAGTCCCGTGCCGGCACCGAGGATCTGCTCATCCGGGTCGACGCGTCGGTCCTGATCCGCGTCGGCAAACCAGATCCAGCCGTGGTTCCAGTCGGCGTCGTCGCAGCTTTGTCCGTCATGACTCGGGCACACGGTAACCTGGACATTGCTGGTGATCGCCGCGCTGCGTGCCGCGTGCATCGTAGCGACGAGTTCGTTGCCACTCGCGACCCGGCGTCCGTCGGCGAGGAATGTCTGCAGTGCCGGCACTGCCAGCGTCACGCCAATGGCCGTGATCGCGAGTGTTGCCATGGTCTCGACCAGGGAAAAGCCTCGTTGCGCGTTGTCGTGATGCATGTCGATTGCCCCGGGGCGCGGTGGGCGCCGGAATATGTCAAGCATAGGGGCGTCGGTGGGCCCGGTTCCGTGACCGGCGTCACGCTCGATGCAGTGCGGACCCGGCGGCGTGACAACGGGGGTGGTCGGCGCCGGCTGTCTCGGTCGGGGAAGAGGTGGTTTGCCGTATGATGTCAGGCAGTGCCGGGCTGTCGCCCGCGCGTGCGCCGGGCCTGCGCGGAATTCGGCCGGCCCGGGTGTTCAGTTCATGACGGTTGGGAGATCACAGCTATCGGCGCGTGGTATCTGAGTCTGGGCGTCAGCCTGTTTCTTGTGCTGATCGGGATCTATATCCACTGGTCCGTGGTACTGGTCGGCGCCCTGCTGCCGGTGTGGCCGATGATCGCGACACTGGTCGAACGCCGTCGCGCCCGCGATGCCGGTGGTGACGGCGATGCGGCGGAACGGCCGGTTGACCCGGATGACCATCGCTGACGGCCGCCGCAGTTGGTGTTGATCCGGCCGGGCGTTACGGAAACACGCCGCGCGCCAGTTTGGCCTCGGCGACGCGCTGGATGCCCTCGATCAGGGCGGCGGTGCGCATCGTGATCCGGTCTCGTTGGCTGCGCAACAATGTGCGATGGAAAGCGCGCGTCATGATCATGTGCAGTCGTCGGTTGATCTCTTCGAGCGTCCACGTGACGTTCTGCGTGCCCTGTACCCACTCGAAATAAGACACTGTCACGCCGCCTGCATTGCCGAGGATATCGGGTAACACGAAGATTCCGCGCTGCTGCAGAATTTCGTCCGCTTCCAGTGTCGTCGGACCGTTTGCGCCCTCGGCCACGAGCCGGCACTTGATATGTGCGGCGTTGGCTTCGGTGATCTGGTTTTGCAGCGCCGCCGGAACGAGGATGTCACATTCGAGTTCGAGCAACGCCTCATTGCTGATCCGTTCGCCGAGCGTGCAATCGGCAAGTGAACGATGCTGTTCGACGTATTGTTGCAGCGCGCTGACGGATAGTCCGTTGGCGTTATACAACCCGCCGGAGACATCGCTGACTGCGATGATCTGAACGCCATTCTCCTCGAGGAACTTGGCTGCATTGGCGCCGACATTGCCGAATCCCTGCACGACGGCCGTTGAAGTGCCGAGATCGATGTTCAGAAACCCGGCGGCCTCTACGATCAGGTAGACGAGGCCGCGGCCGGTGGCCTCGGCGCGGCCGAGCGATCCGCCGAGCACGACCGGCTTGCCGGTGACGATCTCCGGCACCGGGTAGCCGACCTGCTGGCTGTAGGTATCCATCATCCACGCCATGATTTGTTCATTGGTGCCCATGTCCGGGGCCGGAATATCTCTTTCCGGTCCGATCATCGAAATGATTTCCATCGTATAGCGACGCGTCAGACGCTGCAGTTCGGGCCGGGAAAGCAGAGTCGGGTTGATGCGCACGCCGCCCTTGGCGCCGCCGAACGGCAGTTCCATCAGGGAGCACTTCCAGGTCATCCACATGGCCAATGCCGAGACCTCGCCCAGATTGACGTCTTCGTGATAGCGGATCCCGCCCTTTGTCGGTCCCATTGTCAGTACGTGCTGCACCCGATAACCGAACACTGTTTCGACCTCGGAGTAGTCGTCGCGGCGACTCGGAAAACTGACGAGCAGGGTGCGCTGTGGAAACAGCAGCCGGTCGCGGATGTTCTCGTCCAGGTTCATGATCGCGGCGGCGTTCAGAAATTGCTGCTGGGCAAGTCGGAACATCGGGTCGTCCCATTCGGTATGCGGATTCAGCGGCTGATCGAATGGGTGGTTGACGTGTTCCATGCAGACTCCGGGACGACAATGGCTGGATCCGGGACCCCCTGACAGCGTCCCACGCACGACTTGCGGCCCAGAATAGCCGATCCGGATAAGATTGTAGAGTGCCCGCGCGCGCCGGCCCGGCGGAATGGGCGGTGGGGCCATATCGCGCCGCTTCATTGTGACCGGGTTCACACAACGGCGTCCCTGGTCCGGCGGCATGCCGATCGATCCGGTGCAAGTCCGGGGAATTGAGAGTCATTGCTCAATGTCTCCGGCCGGCGGCCGATATCATCCATGAAGCTGTCAGCGCTGCGCTCCCTGAAAACACGCGAACCGAAAGACGAATCCTTTATGGCCAACCAGAGAATTACCGTCGCGACCAACGAACTATCGATTGGCATGTATGTCGCTGAACTCGACCGCCCATGGCTGGAGACGCCGTTCCTGTTCCAGGGATTCTATCTGGAGAGCGCCAAAGAGATTGCCGAACTCCAGCAGTACTGCGAACACGTGTATGTCGATATCGAGCGCTGCGATCAGGCCGTGGTGTTTAAAAAGCGATTTCCGCTCGCTCGGCCGGGCAATGTGAAGGGGTTCCTGGGCCGCCGGCGCCGGAAGAAGAAGCAGAAGCAGAAGATATCGGATACGCAAGACGCGCCCGAGTCGAAACCCCTGTTTGGCTTTCTGCGGCGCAAGAACGATGAATACCGGCCAATGGATACCGGCATTTTGCGCAAACATATCGTCGAAGCGAAGGTCGCACACGAGGGTACGATCGGCGCTGTCAACACGATATTCGATGCACTCAGGAACGGCGGCAGCCTGGAGTTGCAGGCGGCCGAGAAGGCCATCGAGCCGATGGTCGAGAGTGTCGTCAAGAACGAGGATGCACTGTCCTGGTTGGCCAGAATGAAGAAGAAGGACAACTATATCCACGATCACTCAATCGCATCGTGCGTCTGGGCGATGATCTTCGGCAAGCACCTGGGACTTGAAAAGGATGTATTGCAGGTGCTGGGTCTGGGTGCATTGCTCATGGATGTCGGCAAGACACGCATTCCGACCGAGGTGCTGGTCAAGACGGGCGAGCTGACAGGCAAGGAAAGGCTCCTGCTGCAAAAGCATGTCGATTTCGGCCGCGAGATTGCACGGCGTGTCGAGGGCGTCGATGCGCGGGTAATCGAAATCATTGAATCGCATCATGAGCGCCATAACGGTACCGGCTACCCGAACCAGCTCAAGGGCAATGAGATTCCTGTTTATGCACGCATTGCGAGTATCGTCGATACCTACGACGCGATGACGACATTCCGGCCTTATGCCAAGCCGATTTCGACATACGAAGCGATGCAAAAGCTCAATGATCTGGCCGGCGTCGAATTCCAGGCGGAGATGGTCGAGCAATTCGTTCAGGCGGTCGGCGTGTTTCCGGTCGGTACGCTGGTTGAATTGAGTACCGGCGAGGTTGGGGTCGTGATCGGCCAGAATCGTACCCGTCGCCTCCGTCCGCAGATCATGCTGCTGACGGATAACGATAAGACCGTACTGGAAAGTTTCAAGACCATCGATCTGCGCAGCGTACTCGTCGATGGCAGCGGTGAATCGTTGTACATCCTGCGCGGCCTGCCGCCGGGCGCCCATGGCCTGAACCCGTCCGAGTACTACCTGTAGGACATCGGGTGGAGCGCGCAATCATCAACCAGACGGACGCGGCGACATTCCTGCGGACGCTCGAGTACGCGTTGAAGGAACGCCGGAACGGCACCTCTTCACTGGGACTGCTGGTGGCCAGCGTCGAGAATCTCGATGAGCTGATATCCGGATTCGGGCACCGCCGGGTCCTGCCGCTACTGGGGGCGCTGGGCGAGAAGCTCTGCGCAATGATCGGCGCTGACGACTCCGTAATCCGCTTCGGCGAAGCCAAGTTCGGCATCCTCGTCAAGGACCTGAAGAACGAGGGGCACCTGGTATTGGCGGCCAACAAGATCCTGCGGGAAGTCCGGCGTGGCATCGACAGCGGTGGCGATGCACTCGAGGCGTATATGCGGATCGGTGCGACCGCGAGTTGCGGGTCGGGTGACGATCCGGACCGGATGTTGCAGCAGGCGGAGACGGCGCTGCTGGCAGCCCGCGAGGAAAAACGGGAATTTCTGCTGTACGAGCCGGCCCAGGCAAGCCGACTGCGCAGCGCCCTGGGCATGGCGAAGGAAATCGATGTGGCCATCGAGCGGGGCGAGATCTCGATGTACTACCAACCGAAAGTCGCGGCGGTGGACCGTCGGCCCGTAGGCGCCGAGGCGCTGATGCGCTGGTCCAGCCCGACCCGGGGCTTCGTGCCACCCGATGTGTTTATTCCGGTGGCCGACGAGACGGGGCACATCGAATCGTTGACGTGGTTCGGCATCAACGCCGCGTTTCGCCAGCGAACTGACTGGCCGGATCGATGGGGACCGTTGTCGATTGCGATTAATGTCACGCCGAGCCTCGTCGAGCACGCCGATCTCGAAGAACAGTTGAACAATGCCCGGGGATTATGGGGCGTACCCGCCGACCAGACGACCGTCGAGGTGACCGAAAACGCACTGATGCGGCCGGAACAGTGCTTCGGGGCGCTCAGCGCCCTGCGCCGGAACGGCACCCGGGTCTCGATCGACGACTTCGGTACCGGCTATTCTTCACTGTCCTACTTCAACAGTATTCCCGCCGATGAATTGAAGATCGATAAATCATTTGTCATGAAGATGCTCGACGACGACGGCTATGCGCGCGTGGTCAGATCCATCATCAACCTGGCGCATGGATTCGGCTTACGCGTTACGGCCGAAGGAGTCGAGGATCCCAGGACGGCCGACGCGCTGGCGGCACTGCGGTGCGATTTTCTGCAAGGGTATTATTTTGCCCGGCCACTGCCGCAGGATGAGTTCAAGGTCTGGTTGAAGGAATACCGACCCTAGCTTGCATTATTCATGGAGGCGGCGCCGACCGTGGCCAATTGCATGCTGAGTCAAGCCTTGTGACAGCACGAGAACTGAACAGTCTGACCATACGGCGGGTGCCTGGCGCGATTGTGGTGGCACAGTGCTTGCCCTTCCCTCAAGCCATCGCTACCGCTATGCCATGCAGTCCAGGGCTGCGCCCTGCTCCCACCACGAACCGGCACAACCGCGATCCTTCAAGAATATTGCAGGTCAGGCCGGACCATTTCCCGGTCATCCCCCGACGGGGCCACGGTGAATGCCACAGCTTGTCGTTGCGATCCTGGCGGGCTGCAAGATTGCCGCAAAATGCACCACCGATGCGACCGCTCGGTGCCTGATCGGGCCGTCCCGACTCAAGCCATCGGATAGGCGACCCGGTTCAGTAGCCGGTATACCGCTTCCCACGATGCGCCGTTGAGCCGGCGACGCCGTACATCGACTCTTAATTCGGCGGCAGTGGCCGGATCGCCGGCGGCAATCGTGTTGATCAGTTGCGGAATCCGGTGCATGAATTGCGCATCACGATTGACCGGCGTTGCTTTGCCGGTCGACTGGTTCGGGCTCGTGGCTTCCGGCGACATCCCGTCATCCGCGGTGACCTGATCAAGCTCGGATTATGGGCGGCGGCGGGGCGCTTGAACATCGTCCGATCGGGTTAAACACCCTGCAGCATGCAACCGATTCCCGGCGCAACGTCACGCGACGTCGCGGGTTTAGCTCTGCAGGTTCTGCCCGGGCGGACGGACGGCTTTTTCCTTGCCGCGCTTGTGAACGGACCAGATCTGATCGGCGGCCGGATCCAGCCTGAGTGCTTCGATGCCGCATTCACCGATCAGCGCGTATTCGCCGTCGCCGATCGTGCCGTCTTCGTTGTAATCCACCGCAAGATGCAGGCTTTGCCAGAGCGGATCCGCGGCATCGATTTGCCCGTCGCCGTTGCCATCGAATACGGACAGGCTCCGTGGCGATGCTTCGATGGTGCGTGCAGGGCCGTCATCGACGGTGATGGACAGCCCGGGACGCAGCACGACGACACCGGCGAGCAGATGGCCGTCATGATCGGCGGCGAACACATCGCGCGCGCCGGCGCTGCGCGTATCGAGCGTCAGCAATCCGCCGCCGACGATAAACGCATCGTTGTCCGACTCTGCGGTCGGCCGGTCATCGGCGCAGCCGAAAAGTGTCAGACACAACAAGGCGACGGGCAGTGCGTGCGGCGGTCGCGTCGTCAATGCGCGGGCCGGGTGCGGAATTCCGGTGCGCAGTTTGTTTGGGGTCGAACCGGGCATCAGATTTGCCTCTCGTTGCTGCCGGAGGGATTGACCTCGATGGAAACGTGCACGAGGCCGAGTCCGTCGGGGATTCGCTGCTTGTAGTGCGCCGGCGAACGCGGTTCATCGGCAGCCATCGACAGGATCGCGGAGTAGATATTCGGTCCGATCGACCAGATGTGCAGGTCGGTGACGCGGTCATCGCTGTCGCGTTCCATGTGTTCGCGGATGCGGCGCTGGAGTGACGCGGGCGCCTGTTTGTCGAGGAGCACCGCTCCCGTCGTGCGCAGCAGACCGTACGACCAGCGCGAGACCAGGATGGCGCCGACGATACCCATCAGCGGATCCATGAAATTCAGCCCGAAAAACTTTGCCGCCAGCAGTGCGCCGATGGCCAGCAACGATGTCAGCGCATCGGCGAGGACGTGCAGGTATGCGGCGCGTAGATTATGGTCCTGATGCCCGCTTTTGTGATCGTCGTCGTGGTCGTCATGATCATGATGGTCGTCGTGACCATGATCGCTGTGGCCGTGATGATCGTGGCCGTGATCGTGGCCATGATCGTCGTCGTGACCGAGGATGAATACCGAGATTCCGTTGACGATCAGTCCGGCGACGGCCACGATGATCGCCTGATTAAATGCGATATCCACCGGGTAGATCAGTCGGTCGATGGATTGCCAGCCCATCAGCAGCGCGAACATCATCAGCAGAATCGCGCCGGTGAATCCCCCAAGTGCATTAACCTTGCCCGTGCCGAAGCTGTAACTGGGGTCGTGCGCGTGGCGACGTGCGTACACGTATGCGAACAGGTTGATAAACAGGGCTGCTGAATGCGACGCCATGTGCAGGCCGTCTGCCAGCAAGGCCATCGACCCGTAGGCGAGTCCGGCGATGATCTCGATGACCATCATGGCGGACGTCATCGCGATGACAATAATCGTTTTCGCTTCGCCGGGCCGTTTGCGGTCCTGGCCGAAGCCATGGGCGTGTTGCCCGTCGTGTCGATGTTCCGTATCCATATCCTGTCTGGCCGGGTGCCGGCGTCTGTGTTGTTGAAATTAATTGTGGCGGGTACCTTACACCAAAAAACCGACTATTGGTCGGTTTTTAGTGGTGGGAATGCCGGCGGCAGGGCGCCGGGGACCGTGATTAACGGACCGGCCGGTGCCAGGGACTTACGCCGGCTCCAGCACGATGGTCAGCAGGACCGCAGAATCGCGTACGCCCCGGATGGTGTGCTCCGTATGGCCGAGCAGGTAGACCAGCTGGCCC
>JAJFJS010000022.1 GCA_021773815.1 Gammaproteobacteria bacterium | reverse complement strand
CGCGCCCTCGCCCGCGCCCCCCCCGCCCCCGCCCCCCCCCCGCGCCCGGCACCCCGGCCGGGTCCGACCGGTCCATGCCGGGGCGGATTGCGACGCCGTTCCGGCCGTCGCCGCCCAATTCCGGTACGATTCCGCCATCCCGGTCCGCTTGGACCGGGCGATTTTTTCTATTGGGCGGAGACGAAAAGAACAATGGCAGGATCCAGCCATCAATCCGGCATCCCGAGCCCCGGGCGAGTCATGCGATGAGGGCGCCCGTGCTGCTCCACGAACTGGTGTCCGTGGCCGCCGAGCGCATGCCCGATCATCCGGCGCTGCGGCTCGGGGACGAGTTGCTGAGCTACGCCGAACTGGCGGCACAGATCGCCGCCTGTGCCGGCGGACTTCAGGCCGCAGGCATCCGGCGCGGCGACCGGGTTGCCGTCTACCTGCCCAAGACGATCGAAGGCGTCGTCGCGATGTTTGCCGCGGCGGCCGCCGGAGCCGTGTTCGTGCCGGTCAACCCGGTCCTCAAGCCGCGCCAGGTCGGGCATATCCTGTCCGATTCGGGCGCGCGGGCGCTTGTGACCTCGGCGAGTCGCTGGCAGGCGTTGGCCGCCGCGTCTTTGCCGTGCCCGGACCTTTCTTTGGTGGTGCTGCAGGAGGACCAGGTTCCGGCCGATGCCGGCCCCGTGGCCCGGCTGATGTCCTGGCCGGAACTGCTCGCACCGGCCGGCGGCGCGTCCCGGCGGACGATCATCGACACCGACATGACGGCCATCCTGTATACCTCGGGTAGCACCGGCCTGCCGAAGGGCGTTGTGCTGTCGCATCGGAACATGGTTGCCGGGGCGGCGAGCGTTGCCAGCTATATCGACAATACCCCGGATGACCGGATCCTCGCGGTGCTGCCACTGAGTTTCGATGCCGGAGTCAGCCAGCTGACGACGGGCTTCTGGGCCGGCGCGCAGGTCGTATTGCTCGACTTCTTCCTGCCGCGCGATGCCGTGCGGGTCGCCGCCGCGAGCGGCATTACCGGCATTACCGGCGTGCCGCCGCTGTGGAACCAGCTGGCGTCGGTGGACTGGCCCGACGAGGTGCGCCAGTCCCTGCGTTATTTCGCGACGACCGGCGGTGTCATGCGCAAACCGCTGCTCGACAAGCTCCGGGCATTGTTTCCCCGCGCGCGCCCCTACCTGATGTATGGCCTGACGGAAGCATTCCGGTCCACTTACCTGCCGCCGGAAGAGGTCGACCGGCGACCCGACTCGATCGGCAAGGCGATTCCGAATGCCGAGATCGTCGTCATGCGCGATGACGGCACGCCGTGCGATCCGGACGAGCCCGGGGAACTGGTCCACCGTGGCGCGCTGGTGTCGCTTGGCTACTGGCAGGCGCCGGACCTGACGGCGCAGCGATTCAGGCCACTGGACGATCGGCTGAGTCCGGGCGGACGCCCGGAGATGGCCGTCTGGTCCGGCGATACGGTGGTCATGGACAGCGACGGGTACCTGTATTTCCGGGGCCGCCGCGACGAGATGATCAAGACATCCGGGTATCGTGTGAGCCCGAACGAGATCGAAGATGTCGTCATGGCCACCGGTCTCGTGACCGAGGTCGTCGCCATCGGCGTCGATGACGAACGGCTCGGTCAGGCCGTCATGCTGGCGGCGGTGCCGGCGAACGAGCAGGTGACGTCCGACGCGCTGCTGGCGTGTTGCCGCGAGCAACTCGCCAATTACATGGTGCCGCGCGCCGTCGTGTTCAAGGCATCGTTACCGAGAAATCCGAACGGCAAGTTCGACCGCACGGCGTTGCGCGATGAACTCGCCGATTGCTAAAGTGAGCGATGATGCAGTTGCCGTTAGCCGCCGAGATTGCTGAATTCGATGTAGACGAGGATTGTCTCGTCATCGATTCGCGCCGCCTGACCGATATAGCGGACGAAATCGGGCGCACGCCGTTCTATCTGTATTCATCGGTGCGGATTGAGGCCAGGATCCAGCAGTTGCGTGATGCGCTGCCCGCGGCCGTGCATGTGCGCTATGCCGTCAAGGCCAATCCGATGCCCGAACTCGTGACGCGGGTCGCCGGGTTGACCGACGGCCTCGATGTGGCCTCGGCGGGTGAGCTGAAAACGGCCCTGGCCTCCGGGATGGCGCCCGAGCACATCAGTTTTGCCGGCCCGGGCAAGTCTGTCGAGGAGTTGCGCGCCGCTGTCGACGCCGGAATTCTCGTCAATGTCGAATCGCCGCGCGAACTCGAACGACTGCAACAGATCGCGCGCGAGACGGGCCAGCGTCCGCGCGCGGCGATTCGCGTCAATCCGGATTTCGAACTGAAGAAGTCGGGCATGAAGATGGCCGGTGGTGCGAAGCAGTTCGGTATCGACGCCGAAGTCGTGCCCGGCGTGCTGACAGCCTGGGACGACTCGATCGATTTCTGGGGATTTCATATCTTCAGCGGTTCGCAGAACCTCGACAGTGAGATCATCTGTGATGTCCAGACGAAAAGCGTCGACCTGGCCCTGTCGCTGAGCGCACACGCCCCACGCCCGCCCCGCATCGTCAATATCGGCGGCGGCTTCGGGATTCCGTATTTTCCGGCCGACCGGGCGCTGGACCTGGCGCCGGTCGGTCGTCACCTGGCCGGGCTGGCCGAGCGGCTGGCAAAGGCCTGTCCGCAGGCCCATCTCGCCGTGGAACTCGGGCGCTATATCGTCGGCGAGGCGGGGCTGTATGTGTGCCGCGTGCGCGAGCGCAAGATATCGCGCGGCAAGGTGTTCCTGATTACCGACGGCGGCATGCATCACCACCTGTCCGCATCGGGCAATTTTGGCCAGGTCATCCGTCGCAATTTCCCGGTGCTGGTCGGCAATCGGGTGACCGGGCGCGAGCGCGAAAGCGTCTCAGTCGTTGGGCCGCTGTGCACGCCGCTGGATTTGTTGGCGGACAACATGGAAATGGCGCGGGCCGAGGAGGGCGATCTGATCGTCGTGTTTCAATCGGGGGCCTATGGCCTGACGGCCAGCCCGATTCATTTCCTGAGCCATCCGGTCGCCGTCGAGCGGCTGCTTTGAGGCCGTGAGCGGTGGGGTGAATTTGTCGTCGGCAACGCACGTCGCGGTTTATGACGCATTGAGCGGGCTTCCGGAGCCACTGGAACGTGCCTGGCGTTTTCCGCAATGCGAAGCATTTTTCCTGAGTCTCGATTGGTTCGAGTGCCTGTTTGAGACGGCGTTGACCGGCTCACTGGCGCCGCGGGTCTATGTCGTCGCGGACCAGGCCGGCGCGCCGATCGCTGCGCTGGTCTGTGGCGTGCCCGCTGATGCGCGACGGCTCGTCAGCCTGAGCAATTTCTATACGATCGAATTCGGCGTCATCGAATTTTGCCCCGGTCCGGGCATTGACGCGGCCGTCGAGAAAATCGTGGCGTGCATTGCCGGCGAGCGTCCGCGCTGGACGGCCGTCGACCTGTGTTTCATGCGGTCCGGCCTCTCATCGACAATGGCCATCGCGCGGGCGCTGGCCGCGGCCGGTTTCGACAGCGCGACGAGCGTGCAATATGAGAATTGGTACCTGCAAACGGCAGGGCGCACATTCGATGCGTATTTTGCATCGCGGTCCAAAAAACTGAAAAAGACGATTCCGTACATGATCCGCAAGATCGGTCGCACCGATACGCTCGAGTACCGCGTCTATCTCGACACCGGGCCCGAACTCGAGCAGGCGATTCGCGAGTATGTCTCGGTCTATGACCGCAGCTGGAAGGTATCGGAACCGTTTCCGGCATTCACGCCGGCGCTGATCCGGCTGTGCGCGCGGCAGGGCATTCTGCGTCTCGGCATCCTGACCCTGAACGGTGCAGCGGTGGCGGCGCAGCTCTGGATGATTTTCGGCGGCCGCGCCGTGATCTACAAGATCGCCTATGATGAGGCCTTCAAGAAGCTGTCGGTGGGCTCGATCCTGTCACTGGAGATGTTTCGCCGGGCTATCGATGAGGATGGCGTCGCGGAGATCGACTACGGGGTCGGCGGCGATTCGTACAAAAAGGACTGGATGGAGGCGGAGCGCGACCTGGTGCGTATCGAGGCACCGAATGCCGCGACCTTCAAAGGGCGTGCCGATGTCGGCTACCGGGCGCTGAAGGGGTTTGCCAAACGGGTACTCGGCCGCGATGCCAACCGCCACGAGGAAATTGCCGAGCGGGACAAGTAGCCATGATCGATGAACTGGTGTTTCGTTTCGTCAGGCGGAAACTGCAACGTGCCGGCGTCGCGTCTGCCGATGCGGCGGCGATCGTCTCGCGCGGTTCGACCGCTGATTATGCCGACTGGCGAGAGAGCACTCAGGAGCGAATGTTCTTCGCCGATTTCGCCGATGAGGTTTTTTCCGGTCGTGATGTGCTCGATTTCGGCTGTGGCGTCGGCACGCTGTCATACCTGATGTCCATGCACGGCGCGCGCCACGTGGTCGGTGTTGATCTCAGCGAAGCGTCGATCGAGAAAGCGCGGCAACGTCGGCGCGACGAACCCGTCGAATTCCGCCTGGCGACGAACGAACGGGCAATCGATATCGCAGACGAATCCGTCGATGTCGTGGCCTGTTTCGATGTCATGGAACACATCATGGCCTATGCGCCGATTATCCGCGAGTGGCATCGGGTATTGCGGCCGGCGGGTCGTGTACTCGTCCACTGGCAGCCGTATTTCCACCCGTATGGTCATCACATGCAGGACTATCTGCCGGTGCCGTGGGTGCACCTGTTGCTGTCCGGTGAGCGTCGCCGCGAACTGTGCGCTCGTGTCGTTGATTTGCCGGATTTCGATGCGCCCTGGTGGGACCGTGACGAGCACGGTAACCGGATCAACAGGTTTCGAGTTGCGCCGGACGGACCGGGCTTCCTGAATCGCCTGTCGATGCGCCGCTTCGAGCGCATCTGTACCCGCTCCGGTTTTCGCGTGGCGTGCCGGACGCTGAAACCGTTTAGTGGCTCGTCCGCCGTCGTTGCCGTCAGCCGGGCGCTGACTCGTGTCCCGCTGTTGCGTGAGGGATTTACCGCGCATGCCGTGTACGCACTCGAAAAGATCTGAACGGTGCCGTCGCGCACCGGCGCGGTCGGGACGACTGTGACCGGTCTCTCGCTCCGGCGCCACGGGTGCGTGATATATTGGCGCTCGTCCGCGCGAACGTTCCGAGAGATTGTCTGATGAAAGTAGTGCTTTTCTGCGGTGGATTCGGAACCCGGTTACGGGAACATTCGACCGAGATCCCAAAACCGCTCGTGGCGATCGGCGAACGGCCGATCATCTGGCACCTGATGAAGTACTACGCCCACTACGGCCACAAGGAATTTGTCCTGTGCCTCGGCTTCGGCGGGGACCTGTTGCGGGAATATTTCCTGAACTTCAACCCGTACCTGTCGGGCGACTTCAGCCTCGGCCCCAAGGGCCAACTGGACCCGGCGACCAGCGAACTGGATGACTGGAAGATCACCTTCGTCGACACCGGGCTGCACTCGAATCTCGGCCAGCGACTGTTGCGCGTCAAGCAGTACCTGGCCGATGAAGAGATGTTCCTCGTCAATTACAGCGATGCGTTGACGGACCTGCCGCTGCCCGAATACCTGGATTTCTTCCGCGGACACGATGCGGTCGGCGGCTTTGTCGCGGTCTGGCCGCGGGGCAGTTTTCACACCGTGCAGGTTGGTGAAAACGGCGTCGTGGAGGGCTTTCAGGCCATGGACGGCAACGACACCTGGGTCAACGGCGGTTTCATGGTGTTTCGCAACGGCATCTTCGACGTACTCGAGGAGGGTGAGGAACTGGTCGAGGAGCCGTTTCAGCGGCTGATTGCCAAGAACCAGCTTGTCGCCTATCGCTACTCCGGCTTCTGGGCCGCCATGGACACGTTCAAGGACAAGATCATGTACGACCGGATGAACGGCAGCGGCGAGCGCCCCTGGGCGGTCTGGGATCGTTAGCCCGGCGCGATTCCGATGCTGCTGATTTAACGATAACCGGCCAATCCCGCGCCGGTCTCGCGTTTTGTTCATTCCTGATTATCATCCCGAAATCAGGAATGATTTTTAACCTTTTGATTAATATTGGTAATTGACGTACCCGTTACCGGGTGTAACGATTCCCTATTGGCCTGATGCGCCAGATGTGACCTGAGCCGATGAAGTGTGCGCCGGTCTGCCCGAGAATAGCCGGGAACCGGCTCAAGCCGATTGCTTTGCGCAGGGGCAAGTCAGACAATGAACGTGTACAGCACCCGTGAAGTAGTTACCGCAGGCTTTTAAAAAATAAAGAAAAATAAAATGTCCTGGAACCTCAATTGAAGATTAGCGGACGATTGTCGACGGCGGTCAACCTGCCACTCTGGATCCTCGTGGCCTCGGATTGCCTCGTGGCCGCATCGGCGATCTTCATCGGCGCGACCCTGCGTTTCGGCTTTGATTTTGAACTGGCCCAGCGCATCACGGGTCCAGTCCTGCCGCGCGCGGCCGCGTTCGCGATCTGGCTGGTCGTCGGCCTGGTCAGCGTCGGCCTGTACCGGGCCCGGCAGCGACCGCGGTTCACCGAGATCTGTGCGCGTGTCGGCCTCGCCGTGGCGATCGGCGGCCTGGCAGATGTCCTGTTTTTCTATTTCCTGCCGGGCCTGAACACGGGCCGCGGCATCCTGTTTATCGCGATGGTGGTTTGCGGCCTGGTGTTGCCGCCGATGCGGTTTTTCATGTACCGGTTATTCGAGGTCGGGTCCGTGCGGCGCCGGGTGCTGGTCATCGGTTCCGGACATGCCGCGAGCCGCATCGCGGCGCTGCGCAGACAGTCCGACAAGCGTCGTTTCGAGATCGTCGGCTATATCCCCGGCGGCGCGCCGGAGCGCGAGTTCGCCGAGCGAGCGGGATTTGGCCCGTTGTTCCCGACGCTGGAGGGTGCGCTCGAGCAGGTGTCGATCGATGAAATCGTTGTCGCGCTAGACGAGAGGCGGGGAGCGTTCCCGGCGCAGACGCTGCTTGAACAAAAATTCCACGGTATCAAGATTACCGATATCATCGATTTTCTTGAGCAGGAACTCGAAAAAATTGACCTGTCGGTGATGTACCCGGGCTGGTTCATCTATGAATCCGACGGGTATTCGAATCCGTTGCACAGCACGCTGAAGCGGGTCTTCGATGCGTCGATCAGCGCATTCATGCTGATCCTGCTGTCGCCCGTATTCCTGTGCGTGGCCCTGTCGATCTGGATCGAAGACGGCATCAGGGCCCCGATTCTGTACCGGCAGCGGCGTGTCGGGCGCAATCACCAGATCTTTGATTTGTTGAAGTTCCGGAGCATGGTGGTCGACGCCGAGAGTGACACCGGGGCGCGCTGGGCATCCAGTGACGATGACCGGATTACGCGAACGGGAAACATTCTGCGGCGTTTTCGGCTCGATGAGTTGCCGCAGCTGATCAACGTGCTGACGGCCGAGATGAGCATCGTCGGTCCGCGCCCCGAGCGCCCCGAATTTGTCGATCAGATTTCTGCGGCGGTGCCGATGTACGACTATCGCCATTGCGTGCGACCCGGCATCACCGGCTGGGCGCAACTGAACTTCCCGTACGGCGCATCAGTGCTCGATGCGCGTGAAAAGCTCAAGTACGACCTCTATTACATCAAGAATGCCGATATCATTTTTGACATATTCGTGCTGCTGCAGACGCTTGAGGTGGTGATCTGGGGCAAGGCCACGAGCATGGCCGGGCCGAGTTCCGAGAACCTCGATGAGGTTGCCGCCCGCGATCAGAATGTCAGGCCTTTCGACAAGCGCAAGCGCGACGCCGCCTGATTGAGGCGCCCTTGTGGGGGTCGAGGGTCGGGCCTGCGGTCAGGCAGACAGCGTTTCCTGCGTGCCCGTCGGATCTTCGGGCTGCGCGCTGCCGGGTTTGTGGTCGATGACGATGGTTTCGGCATGACTCGGTGAATCCACATCCGCATTCGCGCCGGTGTTGAACGCGACGTCGAGCTGGCCGAGCGTAATCGTATCCCCGGGGCGCAGCAGCGCCCGCGAGCGACGCTTCCGGTTCACGAGCGTGCCGTTCTTGCTGTTCAGGTCTTCGATGACGAAGATGCCGCTAATGCAGTCGATCAGTGCATGCCGGCGGCTCACTTCCTTGTCGATGATGACCAGGTCGTTGGCGTTGCTACGGCCGATAACGAATGGGAAATGGTCGGCGACCACCTGTTCGACGAACTGGCCGGCACGGAAAACGGTAAGCGCAACCGCCGAATCGGCATTGGCTGAGCCCGTACCGGTTTTCGGCAGGCTTTTTTCCTGGTCGCGGTCCTCGAACCACTGCCAGCGCAATTCCTGGACGACCGCATCCACGGTGTCCAGCGTCACTTTTTCCTTTTCCTCGACCATGCAGGACATCATCGCGGTATCGCACAGCGTGTTGATCAGCCGCGGGATGCCGAAGGACAGGCGATGGATCTCCCTGATGCCCTCGTCGTCGAAGATTTTTTCGACGTCGCCGCCGGCCACGTTCAGACGATGCCGGATGTATTCGAAGGTGTTTGCCTCATCGAGCGCCTCGAGGCGCTGGCGGAGGCGGGCGCGTTGCCGCAGCTGGCGCAGACCCGGGGCGTCGACGACATCATCCAGCCCCCGCTGTCCCGTCAGCACGATCGACACGATCTTCCGGTCGGCCGTGTCGATGCATGAAAGCAACCGCAGTTCCTCTAGCGCCGGTGCGCTGAGATTCTGGGCCTCGTCGACGATGATGACGACGTGCTTGCCTTCCTTGTTCTGCTGTAGGAAGAAATCGCGCAGCGTATCGAGCAGCAGGACCTTCTTCTTCGAGTAATTTGGCATGCCGAATTCCGACAGCAGGGCCTGCAGCAGTTCGATATGCGTCAGGGTCGTGTGCGTCAGTTTCGCCGTTACGTATTCCGGACCGAGTTCGCCCATAACGGTGTTTAATATGGTCGTCTTGCCGATACCGATTTCGCCCGAAATGATGACGAAGCTGTCGCGGTTCATCAGCGCAAACTTGATGTTGGCGACGGCGCGCGCATGCTGCGGCGTCATATACAGGAACCGGGGATCCGGCGAGATATCGAAGGGTCGGCTTTCGAGTCCGAAATATTGTTCGTACATGGCGATGGGCTGTTTTGTTGTGCTTTATCGCGGTATCGATCGTCGCGGTTCGAGCATGCTATTACATGCGCGCCGGAAAATCATCGAGATGTCGCCGCAATTATGTCACATAAGTCGCGGACTGGTAACGGGAATTGTAAATGGGCCGCCGCCCGCGGCCGTGCGGCTTTTCGTGCTGCGCGCCCTTGTGTATGATCACGCGGTTTTCACGGGCGATTAGCTCAGCTGGGAGAGCGCTGCAGTCACATTGCAGAGGTCACTGGTTCGATCCCAGTATCGCCCACCATTCTTACCGGCGCCACGGCCGGGTCCGGTATTTGACCGTCATCATCAGCCGGTGATCCTGGTAGCTGCCCAGGTCGTTGCCGGAGAAATCAGTCTGTTGGTCGTATAGAAAACGGTACTGCGTGCCGAGCCACCAACGGCGCCGGATTTGCCATTCCAGGAGCGCGATGACCGAGATGTAGTCCCTGTCCCGGTTCGCCGCGTCGCCCGTGTCGCGCTGCTTGTAGCCGTCCAAATTAATGTTCGCCCGGAGATTGCGCGTCAGATAATGTGAGAGCGTGCCCGCGAGGCCGGTCTGTACGACTTCGGAACCGTTCGAGTTCGGCGTAATTCTCTGGTTGATGTTGACCTTGACGGTGGTTCGTTCGGTAGCGCTGATTACTGACAAGTCGCCGATAAAGTTCGATCCGCTCGACCGGCTCTCGCAGAGAATCAGGGCCGGGTCGCACAGGTAGCTGAAGGTAAAGAAACTGAAGAAATTGGGCCGGGTGATCGTCGACCGGGTGCGCGCCCAGCCGAGATTGACCTCGGACTGCAGTGTCGCCGAGAACCGGTGCCCGTAGATCAGGGTCAGGTTGTTGGTTCGACTGTCATTTTCGACAGCGCTGACCGGTTCTGCCGCATCGAAGCGCGACATCGTGGCCTGCAACGAGAGGGAATTCTTCTCATTGATCTGGCGTTGCAGCGTCGCGGTCACGTAGCCGTTTTCGTAATCAAACCGCGGATCGATGTTGTCGCGGTATCGAATATCGTTATAGCCCCCGCTAAGCTGCAGCGTATCGCGCTGTGACATGTTCAGCGCAACATACGGATTGACATACCAGCGCTCCTGCGTGCCGTCATCACTCACGCCGCTGCCATCGGGGTTCAGTGCGCTGGTCCGGATGCTCGTGTCCGTGATGCCGGTGCTAAACCCGAACTGCGAGCGCGTCGTCTGGAACAGGCCGTCGCCTTCGAGATACTTGTCCCTCTCGTCCAGGTCGCTGTTGACGGATTTGGCGAAGTAGCTGTAATCGAGTCGCGGTTCGAGATTCAGTTCCCAGCGTTCGGCGTGCCATTTGACCGGCAGCCGCAGGTCGATCGCCATTGCCGTCGCGTCTTCTTCCTTGCTGCTGGCGCGTGCGTGACGCGGATTCGTCCGGTATTCGAGGCCGGTTTTGATTTCCCCCAGAACCTCTGTCGCGGCGCGCGCCGCGGCGCCTGGATCTGCAACCACTTGCGTGATCAGCAGCACCAGCACTGCGGCCGCGCGTGCCAGCGGACCGCCGGGGCAATGCCGCAGCCGGGTGGCGTGCGCTGCGACGATGTCGGGATGCTGCATGGCTGATCGAGCGGGACTGTGGTCCGGTTCGTTGGCGTCGATCAGGGCACCACGACGATATCGCCGGGCTGCAGGATGATGTTCTGGTGTAGTCGCTTACCCTTCTCGATATCGCGGTAGTCGAACCGGATCGCCGTCTGCACACCGTCCGCGGCGCGTCGCAGGATCCTGATCGCATCGAGATTGGCGAATGCCGTCATGCCACCCGCGATGGCCAGGGCCTGGACCACGTCGAGTCGGCCCAGCGCCGGCAGTTCGCCCGGCCGGTTGACCTGGCCGATCACATAGACCTTGTTGCCCTGCAACTGATCGACCGAAACGGTGACGACCGGTTCCGGGATGTATTTCGCCAGGCCCGCGCTGACCGCCGCGGTAATCTGCGGCACGGAGCGGCCGGCGGCCTGCACGTCGCCGGTCAGCGGAAACGAGAAGGCACCGTCGGGCCGCACGACGACCTGGCGAATCAGGTCTTCCTCCTTCCAGACGGACACCGTCATGATGTCGCCGGGATTGACGAGGTACGGCCGCGAGGCCGCATCGGGGGCCGGGGTGTCAGCGGCAGCGGTGCAGATCAGCGACAGGAGCAGCGTCGCGGCAATCAGGACCCGGCGCAGCATTGCGGTGGTGGCCATTTTCCTCTCCATGTTCAGACTCTCGCTCACAAAAGTGCGCATACGATGCCACGAAACAGCCCATCCGCATAATACCGGGCGCACACTTATGTTAATCGTTGCGGCCCTCGGCCCGGCCGACGGCTATGGCGCGGACCGGCGGATCAGCGGATGCAGGCCGCCGAGAGGATCCAGCCGTCCCGCAGCAGGTAGCGGCCCGCTATGCGCCGGAGCAATGCGCCCGGCAGGGCAGGATCCCAGGTTTCGACGGCAAAGGCGCCGGTATCGGTATCGATGCGGATGCCGATCGCGGAAAAATCGATGAACTGCCGGACCGACGGCCACAGGCACTTGTACAGGCTTTCCTTGGCGCTGAAGAGCAGTTTCGCCAGTTCCGGCTGATCGGCGTGTCGCCGCAGCCAGTCGCGCTCGGCCGGCTGGCAGATCAGCGCGACCTGGCCGGTCTCGAGCGGCTCGCTCGATTCCAGATCGATGCCCAGTCCCGCCGTGACCCGGCTATGCGCCGCGACGGCGGCGGCATGCGGACCGCAGTGCGTGATGCTGCCGACGATGCCGTCGGGCCAGACCGGTTCGCGTGTCGTGCCAACCGGTATCGGGGTATCCGCCAACCCGAGTGCCGCCAGTGCGGCGCGCGCGCAGGTGCGGCCGTGCGCAAATTCGTGCCGGCGTTCCGGTCGCATCGCGCCTAGCGCGTCCGCCTCGATCGCCAATAATGATTGCGTGTCGGATGGTTTGCGCGGCGGGTACGCGACCGCGACCTGCGCCGGCAGCAGCGCTGCCAGTTCGTCCAGGGGAGGCGGGGCCACGGGAAGCGGGGCCTGAGAAGACGGGCCACGGGAAGACGGGCCATGGGAAGACGGGGCAAGCGGAGTTAGACCGTGCATCGGCGCAGTGTGCCAACAATCCCCGCAGGCGCCAATGGCTGATCGTCGTGCACTCTTGTCCACGAGGGTTCACCAGCGTCCACGACGGGCCCCCGGATGGCGACCGGATTGCTTCCGGCCGTCGCGGGCATTGCGTGCCCGCCATGCGGTTCAGGAGGTTCGCGGCATCGGGACGCGCTGTCACCGTGGTGCAATTGCGAGGCGCGCTGTCAGCGCGGTCCGGGCCCGCAGCCAGTTGCAACACCTTCCGTGGCGCAATCCGGCGTTAAGAACGGCTCATCGTTGTCCATTTCTGAGGCTCATGTACCGGTGTGTACCCAGCGCTTTTCCGCCGTCTTGCCTTGATCTTGCGCCCGAAGGAAGTGCCCTGGGGTGCGCGCACCTGAGACTTTCTCAACAGGCTGCTAGAATCGCGTTCCCCTGCAATGGACCGACACCGACGATGACCGTCAAGACCAGATTCGCCCCGAGCCCCACGGGATTTCTGCATATCGGCGGCGTGCGCACGGCGCTGTTTTCGTGGCTGTATGCGCGCCATCACGGCGGCCAGTTCGTGCTGCGGATCGAGGACACGGATCGCGAGCGCTCGACGCAGGCGTCGATCGACGCGATTCTCGACGGCATGCACTGGCTGGGCCTGGACTGGGACGAGGGTCCGGTCTATCAGACGCAGCGCTTCGACCGCTACCGTGAACAGGCCGACCGGCTGCTCGCCGACGGCGCGGCATACCACTGCTATTGCTCCACCGACGAGCTTGACGCGATGCGTGCCGCGCAGGTCGCCGCCGGACAGAATCCGCGTTACGACGGGCGGTGCCGGGAGCGTACCGAACCGGTGACGGGCGTGTCGCCGGTCGTGCGCTTTCGCACGCCGATGGAGGGCGAGGTCGTCATCGATGACGCTGTGCGCGGCCGCGTCGTGTACGCGAATGCCGATCTCGACGATCTGGTCATCATGCGTGGCGACGGTTCGCCGACCTACCATTTCAGCGTCGTCGTCGACGATGCCGACATGCAGATCACGCACGTGATCCGTGGCGACGACCACCTGAACAACACGGCGCGGCAGGTCCATATCATCGCCGCGCTCGGCCACAAGCGACCGGCCTATGCGCACTTGCCGATGATCCTCGGCGAAGACGGCGCGCGGCTGTCCAAGCGCCACGGCGCCGTCAATGTGCTTGAGTACCGCGACAACGGCTACCTGCCGGATGCCGTGCTCAACTACCTCGTGCGGCTGGGCTGGTCGCACGGTGATCAAGAGATTTTTACGCGCGACGAAATGATCGAGCTGTTCCGGCTCGAGGACGTTAACCCGTCGGCCTCGCGGTTCAGCCCGGAGAAACTGACCTGGCTGAACCAGCAATACATCATCGCGTCGCCGGCCGCCGACCTTATCGACGGCCTCGCCGCGCAGTATCGGCGCATGGACATCGATATGACCAACGGCCCGCCGCTGGTCGATGTCGTCGAGACGTACCGTGAGCGCGCCACGACGCTCGCAGAAATGGCCGAGAGCAGCGTCTATGTTTTTCAGGATTTTGCCGAGATCGACGCCAATGCCGCCAGGAAACACCTGCGCGGCGTCGTGCGGGCGCCGTTAGCTGATGTGCGTGCGGCGCTCGCGGCGCTCGACCCGTTCACCGCCGACGCCATTCAGGCCGCGATTCAGTCGGTGGCCGATGCGTGTGAGCTCGGCTTCGGCAAGCTTGGCCAGCCGCTGCGCGTCGCGGTCACCGGCGGTGGTGTGTCGCCGCCGATCGATGTCACATTGGCGCTGATCGGTCGCGAACGCTGCCTGGCGCGGATCGATGCCGCGCTCGAATTCATCGACCGCCGGATCGCCGCGGCCGGCGACTGAACAGGGCCGCCGAATCGACCTCGATGACTGGTCCTGGATGCAGGGTATTCGGCCCCGGCCCTCATCGCAGGGTTTTCCATGCGGGCCCCGCCGTGCAACGCGTCGGCGGGTGCAGGCTGCCGGGTTTCTTGACAGCCTTTTGAGCCTCGCGTAGAGTCTCGCCGCTGTTTCCGGGGCTATAGCTCAGCTGGGAGAGCGCTTGCATGGCATGCAAGAGGTCGGCGGTTCGATCCCGCCTAGCTCCACCACATTCCTGCGTGGCGCAAGCAATTCAGGTTTCCGTCCCCATCGTCTAGCGGTTAGGACTCCGCCCTTTCACGGCGGCAACAGGGGTTCGAACCCCCTTGGGGACGCCAGGTATATTTAAAAGGCCTACGATCATTCGTGGGCCTTTTTTATTTGGCCACTTGTGCGGCGTTTTCGCCAATGTTCTATCGGTTGGTACGATTCTGATCCATGACGATCCTGTGCGTCGCGTGGCTGCTTCGGAGTGATTCGGGGCTTCGGTGGATCCGTCGCATAGGCAAAGGGCACTGAGTACTTTTACCGGGTGAATACCGGTCCACACGGTTATGCAGTGACCGCTGGCAACGGAGTGCGGTATCTTATGCGTATTGGTGATAACGACGGGGATAGGGTATGCATCGCATCGAGTCCGGAAGAATCTGGCGCGCGGCAGCGGTCAGCGGGATGGTGGTCAGTCTGGCACTGCTGGCAGGCGCGTGTTCGCCGGACGGCAGTCCGCGTGAATCTGTAGACAAAGCGCGGTCCGCGGCGCGCGGTCAGGCGATATTCGATGAAAACTGCGGCGCGTGCCATGGTGCCGAAGGTCAGGGGCCCGAGCTGGCGCAACTCAAGGCGTTGCCCGATGGGGAACGCCGCGACCGGATTCGCAATCACCCGATCGCCGGCCAGATTCCGCAGCGGCTGCCGGCCAACGAGTTGTTCGACGTGACCGAGTTCCTCGGCGCCAAATAGCGGGGAGTCGCACTGTCACCGCGCGGCGCCCGGGGTCTGGCGGCGAAGCATGGCGGCTGGCCTTTCTGCGGTTCGGTGACGCCGAGGCTTCGGGTTAGCAATTCACCCTAACCATATTGTTTTTAGATGATTTAGTATCTGCACTGGCTGGTAACACTGGGGTGGCGGGTCAGATCGAGCGCGCATGCGCCCTGACCGAATAATGTGACGGAGTGGTTGGCGAATCCCGTGGCCTGGTACGGCGCCGTTGCGCTGATCTACCTGTTGGTCATTATCGGGCTGCTGTTCGGCGGCGGTGGGTTGCTGCGCAAGCACGTGCTGGCCGTGGCGCTGGCCGGCATCGCGTGGTCGGCCTGGTTCGCGGCACGGGCCGGGGTGCCGGCGGACTACCGGCTCGATTCGCTGACGTTCTTCGGTGAACTCTTATTTATCCTCGCATGGTTCGCCTTGCTGTACCGCTTGTTACGCGGACCGTATCGGCAGTCGATGCCCGAGACGGTCCGGCGTAGCCTGCTGCTGTTCTGGGGCCTCGTGTGGTTGTCGGCGGCCGTCGTCGCGTGGTTCGTCTACGTCGGCGACCACGATGACCGTGCGGCCAGCTATTTTCATATGATCGGGCTCAGCGTCGCGCTGGTGTGCTTCGGCCTGTCGGCGCAGCTCAATCGTGATGCACCGGTCGAGAATACGCTGACGCTGCGTGCCTTGGCCGCGGCCGGCGGTGTCTTCGGTGCGGGTCAGGCCCTGTTGCTGGGCATCGCGACGTTGGCGGGTTCGGCGCCGCCGTCGATGATCGTGATGCGCGTCGTGGCCGTCGGCGCCGCCGGGTTGCTGCTGCTCTATGCGACGCGTCGCCGTCCGCAATGGTCGCTCGATATCTTCGTCTCGCCGCAGGCGCGCACCTATCTGCCGCGACTGCTGCCGATGCTGGGCGTGCTGGTCGTGTTGCTGGCCCTGACGCCGTTGTACCGGTCGATGCATGTGTCCAATGCGCAGCCGCTGGCCGGGTTGCTGATCGCGCTGACCGGTGCGCCGATCGCGGTGCTGATCTTCTCCGAGAACCTCAGCGCCCGGTTGCGGGTGTTCGTCAGCAAGCATTTCCTGCCATTCCGCTTCGACTACCGCGAGGAATGGCTGCGGCTTATCGATACACTCGCGTCGCCGGAGCAGCGCCTGCCGTTGCCGGAGCGGTCGATCAAGGCCGTGGCGCAGATCATCGGCGCACCCGCGGGGCTGTTGTGGTGGCGTGTCAATGATCAGCAGCCGTATCGCTGCACGGCGAACTGGAACACGCGGATGTGGCCGGAATTCGAGGTGCACGCCGACGACCCGGCGCTGCGCTTCATGTGCGACCGGCAATGGATACTCGATACCGCCGAACTGCGCCGTGATCCAGAACTTTACGATGGCTTGCAGCGGCCGCCGTGGACCGAGCATCTGCCCGACGGACTGCTCGTCGTGCCATTGATCAGTAATAAAGAGTTGCTCGGTTTCATCGTGCTGTTTCATTCGAGTTCCGCGTTCCGGCTGACCTTCGAGGAGATTGACCTGCTCAGGACCTCGGGCCGCCAGGTCGCGGCGCACCTGGCCCAGTACCACGGCGACAAGCAGTTGGCCGAGGCACAGCAGTTCGAGGCCTTCAACCGGCTGACCGCGTTTGTCATGCATGATCTGAAGAACCTGATTGCGCAGCAGTCCCTGATGGTTAAGAACGCCGCCAAACACAAGGGCAACCCGGCCTTTTTCGAGGATGCGATGGCGACGATCGACAATTCGGTTGCGCGCATGAACAAACTGCTGCGTCAGTTACAGAGCGGCGACGCCACCGGCCCGACCGAGCGTGTGACGCTGGCCGACGCGCTGGCCGAATCGATCGAGCGCACGGAGAATCGTCAGCCCGAGCCACAGATCGTTGCTGAGGCGAGCGGCCTCGTGGCGAATATAGACCGGGAACGATTTACGGCAGTCATCGCGCACCTGATTCGTAATGCCCAGGAGGCGACGTCGGCCGACGGTTCGGTCACGGTGCGACTGAGCGCCGACGACGGTGCGGCGATGATCCGCATCGAGGACGACGGCTGCGGCATGCCGGCGGACTTCATCCGCAACCGGTTGTTCCGGCCGTTCGACAGCACGAAGGGCAGTAAGGGCATGGGCATCGGCGCGTACCAGGCGCGCACGTTCGTCGTCGCCTCCGGCGGCAGCCTGGACGTCGAATCGGAGCCGGGGCGCGGCACCATCGTTGCGATCCGGTTGCCGATAGCGCGCTAGGCCCGGTGTTATGATGCATCGTCGCGGCGTGGCCCGCCGCGCAACGGTTGTTCGGGACAGGGTCGAATAGAGGATTGGCGTGACGGAACAGCAGAAAAGGTTGCTCGTCGTCGAGGACGACCCCGGTTTACAGAGTCAGCTGCGCTGGTGCTTCGAAGATTACGAGGTCTTCGTTGCCGAGGATCGCGAATCCGCGCTCGCCCAATTGCGTCGCCATGAACCGCCGGTCGTGCTGCAGGATTTGGGCCTGCCGCCGGATCCGGAGGGCGTCAGTGAAGGGCTGGCAACGCTCGAGGAAATGCTGGCGCTGGCGCCGGCGACGAAGGTGATCGTGGTGACGGGTCACGGCGATCAGGAGAACGCGGTCAAGTCCGTTGGCCTCGGCGCGTACGATTTCTACCAGAAGCCGGTCGAGACCGAGGCGCTGCAACTTATCGTCAACCGCGCCTACCAGATCTTCGAACTTGAGCAGGAAAACCAGCGGCTGCTGCGCAACCAGAGTACGTCGCCGCTCGACGGTATCGTCGCGGCCAGCGACAAAATGCTGCAGGTATGCCGAATCATCGAGAAGGTCGCGCCGACCAATGCGACGTCGCTGCTGCTCGGCGAGAGCGGCACCGGCAAGGAGCTGCTCGCGCGGGCGCTGCATTCGCTGAGCCCCCGCGTCGACAAGCGATTCGTCGCGATTAATTGTGCCGCGATTCCGGAGAACCTGCTCGAGAGCGAGTTGTTCGGCTACGAGCGCGGCGCGTTTACCGGGGCCGTCAAGCAGACGCAGGGCAAAGTCGAACTTGCCGATGGCGGCACGCTGTTTCTCGATGAGATCGGCGACATGCCGCTGGCGCTGCAGTCCAAGCTATTGCGCTTCCTGCAAGAGCGGGTCATCGAACGCGTCGGCGGGCGCGAGGAGATCCCTGTGGATGTCCGCGTCGTCTGTGCGACGAATCGCGATCCGAAGACCGCCATTAGCGAGGGCCGATTCCGCGAAGATCTGTACTATCGCGTCAGCGAAATTACGATCAATATTCCGCCACTGCGTGAGCGGGAAGGCTGCCGGCTCGTGCTCGCGCGCGCTTTGCTCGAGCGTGAGGCGGAGAAGCAGGGGCGGCCGATCAAGGGCTTCACGCAGGATGCACAGAATGCGATCCAGAATTATCTGTGGCCGGGCAACGTCCGGGAGATGGAGAACAAGATCAAGGGCGCCGTGATCATGGCCGAGGGCAAGCAGGTGACGGCCGCGGACCTGGGTCTGACCGACGTCGATACCGAGGGGCCCGACCTGAACCTGCGCGAAGTCCGCAAGAATGCAGAGAGCCGTGCGATCAAACGGGCGCTGGTCTATTCAGCGGGCAATATCTCGCGCGCGGCCAAGATGCTCGGCATCACGCGGCCGACGCTCTACGACCTGCTGGATAAATACGACATTCAGGCGCAGCGGTAACGCGCGAGCTCGGGGACAGGGAATTGCCGAAATTGGTGTCAGACACCACTGCTGTCCCATCCAGTCACCGGTGTTTCACCTGAAGCATAGCTGGAATCGATCATGCGTAAAGATCGGGAACGGGCCGACATGACGGAGCGGCACCTTTCCGA
>JAJFJS010000021.1 GCA_021773815.1 Gammaproteobacteria bacterium | reverse complement strand
CAAATGCCACCTAACCAGTGTGGGCAGTTCGCTCGCTACGCGAGCCGGACGTTTGACCCGTCAGCCAATTTGCTGCCGCAAATTGTCCGCCGCCTCAAACGCCGCTGCCACAGGCGTTATGGGGCGTGAGGAATGATTATCTACCCGATGGACATTGCGCTCCTGATCTGGATCGTCATCGGCACGGTGGCAATTAAAGGCATGATTCGATTATTGGCGGCTGAAAAAATCAGTCGAGTTATTTTCGCAGTAGCTGGCATTGCCATTACCGTCGCCCCACTAATATTCATGCGGGCAAATATTTTGGGGTACTCAAACAAGGGCTTCGTACTAGCAGGCGTTATCGTGTTTTGGTTTGCTCTATTGATTGGGCGAGGTGCAAATGCCCCATAACCAGCGCAAGCAGTTTGCGCCCTTCGGGCGCGGGACGCAGCTACCGCTGCGCCCCTGTTGCGGGCGTTATAGGGCTGAGGAACTACAGCTTTTGTAATCTAAGAACACATGGAATTTCTTGTTGGATTGCTGGTGGTGATTATTATTCTTGGCGCTATGGCCGGGGGTGGTTCATTCGGTGATGTTGTTTCGAAGGGTATCGGTTCATTATTCACGATCATACTCATACTTATTCTTATCGTAGTATTGATCATGGTTTTGAATTAATAGCAAAGCCATGGCAAAAAAATGATGATAGTTAACAGAGAGCAGCCCAATAACCAGCACAAGCAGCGGACGTTTGACCCGCCAGACGTTTCGCTGACGCAAAACGTCTGCCGCCTCAAGCGCCCTTGTTGTGGGCGTTATGTGACTTCGTAATGACCGACGAATCAGATCGAAGTGAGAAAATTAAGGCCCTGATGCGGAGTACGCGCCGGATGATCGGCGGCTACGAGCGAAGTAACGAGCGGTTAGATCAGGGCGAGGCGCCTTTCTGCAATTTTTGTGGGAAAGAGGAGGATGAGGTTGGGCGTCTTTTAGCCGGTGCAGATGCTTATATCTGCGACGATTGTGTTGCATTAGCTTCTGAAGTCATTGAAGAAGGCAAATAGCCATGACATTGGTTGAGGCAACGTCACATAACCAGCACAGGCAAGCGACGTTTGACCCGTCAGCCAATTCGCTGACGCAAATTGTCTGCCGCCTCAAACGCGCCTGCTGTGGGCGTTAGGTGCCCTTGGAGTGTTTCGATGACGATACTTGAAGCAGACTGGAAGAATTTTATGAAGCTGAAAGAAAAAGCACTGTCTAGATTTTGTGATCAGGTTCTCGTGGAAATTGACACCATTCGAGCAAATGAAGCTCTGAGCAGTCATGACCAATATCAAAAAATATTCACATTGACTAAAAAGCGAGACCGTGAGTTGGCTCAAATTTTTGATTACCATTCTCGTTCCAAAGCGCTAATGCAGCTTCATTTGATTGTGTCTCGTGATCTATTGGAAGAAAAGGAACTATCGCAGCTCAGTGAAGAAACCAGGAAAGCTGTTGAGTAAGCGAATTATTAGGTTGCAAGGTGCCCTCGGTTATGGCTCTCAGCGAGTTTGAAACGAAACGGTGCGAACAGATCGCCAAGCGTTACGTTGACGGTCGGCGCCCACCACCGCATATTCGTCCCGAATTGGATATCGGATATCGGGTCAAAGGGCAGAGTGTCGAGTTATTCGAAATCCGACCTGTATGGAAAGGCCCACCTGGCGAGAAAATGGAACATCCCATTGCGAAAACAACCTATGTAAAGACTCGTGGTATCTGGAAAATCTTTTGGCAGCGGGCGGACTTGAAGTGGCACCGCTATGATCCAGACGCTGAGGTTCAAAGCCTTGAGGACTTTTTGGCGGTTGTAGAGCGAGATGAGTGGGGTTGTTTTTATGGGTAGCTGCCGGGCACCTAACCAGTGTGATCAGTACGCGCAGCAAGCTGCGCCGGACGGCCAAACCGCTACGCGTTTTGTCCGCCGCTGTCACAGGCGTTAAGTGTCTTCGTGGCGAAGTGAAGCAAGTGCATCCATCACGGTGGTCTGCGATACTTTCTTCGGAACATTCGGCGGCAAAATCTTGGCGGCGATTCCAGCGGTGGTTTATCGGTAATTTTATGTCTGTCGCAGGTCCAACAAATCTTGGTAGCCGAAGCTCCGGGGCAGCCGTGGTTTCGGTCTTTCCTGCGCCTCAGGCATTCAGTCAATGAAGGCCTGGCGTTTACATTGTGCCCGCATTGGGGTCGCCACTTAACCAGTGTGGTCAGTACGCGCTTGCTGCGCAAGCGCCGGACGGGCAAACCGCTACGCGTTTTGCCCGCCGCTGCCACAGGCGTTATGGGGCTAGGTTTCGTAGAACCACGGGCCGTCCCGGAGGGACCATTCAACATAACAAGGTTGCGGGGGGGGGGGGGCAGATCTGGTAGTTTGACCTAACATAGCGACTAACCCGATGACGCAACCTCAGGCAGTCGCAGGAAAAGCAACAAGAAAGGCCCGAGAACGGCGTAGACATACGTGTATGTCGGGCGTAAGGGGGGATTGTTATGAGGGGCATTCTTCTTCGGCCATTACTATCGATTTCGGCGCTTTTCGCCCTGTCTAGCGCACATGCCTTCACTGTTTCTAGTGTGACCATTCAGCATTCGGGTGATGTCTTTGCTTCAAGTATTCTTGATTCCGCATTTGACAGTTTTTCAAACAGTTTGCCGGGTGGTAGTTTATCTGCTGAGATTTGTGCTGACGGTAGCGGTAACACGGGTCCGTGCCCGGCTTCCAATGAGGGAATTGCTCCGAATTTTAATTTTGAAGGATACGCAAACGTCGCTGACGGTCTGACGGCTCCAATAGCGGGGTCTTATACAATCTGGCAGGCCACCGGCAGCCAGTCGGATTCAGTTGCTGGTTCTATCGATTTTCTCGGCGGCAGCTTTAGTGAAGTATTCAATTCTCAAAGCCTGGATTTCACGGTGGATCAGGCTGTCAATTTTGTCTTTACCGGGACACTTGATGCCGGCGCCGCCTGTGGTGGCGGTATTGCGAGTGTTTCCATGTCATCAAACTTCATGACCAACGTCTCTGCTAGCTGTGGTGATGGCCTCCAGTCGTTGAGCAATTTCGGGATTCTGGCGGCAGGTGCCTATTCGCTTGATATGAGCGCCTTCCTTGAAGGCTTCGATCTTACAGAGGACTTTGGGACCACGGATTTCACTTTGAAGCTGACCGCAGTTCCAGTCCCCGCTGCCGTTTGGCTTTTTGGTTCAGCACTCGGATTGTTCGGTTGGATGCGGCGTAAAATGACGTAATCAATTTAGTGAACCAAAATATTTAACCCGATTCGGACAAAACCGGGGATCGGTTAGGGCTTGGAAACGGCTGATCGTGTGAGAAAACGAGGACCGGCGGGGATCGATCGACAGGAATCATTCGCGAAAATTAAGCTATGCCCCCAGCGATGACGCAACTTTGCTGGGGGAGGCATGCCAAAAATAAATAATAACCAAGCACTGGTGATGAAAAGTCTTATAAAAAATATTCTTAAGTAGCTAACAACAAAGGGACTCAGAAATGAAGAAACCTAAAAAGCTCAATACAGCACAATTAAAAAAGGTAAGTTCCAGCAAAGGAATCCAAGCAGATACATCGGGATACGTCCTTGTTTACGTTAGCCCTGCCAAGAAAGGAAAAATCAATGCCAGTGGATATATACAAGGGGTCAAGGTACTTGAATGTTCTGCATCGGACTTAGCTGGCCCACGACCGTCTCCTGTCCCACAATCTTTTACAATGCCAGTTCCACAGGGCGCTTGGTGGCGTCTAATTACAAATGGAGCGGGTAAAGTAGTCGCACATTGGGTGCCGAACTAGCCTTTATACTCTGCTGCCTAATAAGTCAGAGTAGGTAAGGACGGTCCACTGCGTGGTCTGCCCTTGATTGAGGCGATGGGGCCTTAATACTGCGGTATTGTGGTACGCCCGTTCACAGCCGCGGCCGTTAGCGGACATATAAGTCATCTCGTTTACACTGTTCGCATCTATCGAGTGATTTAGTTCAGAGGTGCGTTTGCCCCGTAACCAGCGCAATCAGTTCGCACTTGCTGCGCAAGTGCCGGACCGGCCTTTGGCCGGCCGCTGTTGCGGGCGTTATAGAGCCGGTTGCATAGTTACAAGTCATTGATGCGTTAAACTCAGAAGCAATAAAAAATTGTAGGTTTTGCGGTGGTAAGAAAGGTGAAGAAATTATTCAACTCCGGAGCAACGTGGTCCCTGAGCTAAATGGTGGCAGGTGGCGGCAAATCTGTGCACCTCTCGTCATTTACGAGGAAACCGCTTGCCTGGATTTGCCCGCAGAAACATCGGCCGCCGCTGGCGCGTCGGCTTTCGTGGTTCTCATCGCCACTTTCCAGCGGCTCTATAACCAGCACAGGCAAGCGACCGTGAACCCGTGGCGCATTTTTCGGGCACTTTCCAGCGGCGCCTGCTGTGGGCGTTATATGCCTAGAGCAACAATTTAATGATCGTCGTATCTGGCAAACTCTTTGTCAGTGAGGGCAAACGAGACGATTTCCTCGCCGCATCACGCGAGGCAATGGTGTTGGCGCGGAAGACTCCCGGATGCCATGACTTCGTTGTGGCAGCAGATCCAATTGAGAAGAATCGAGTCAATATTTACGAGGAGTGGGATTCCCAAGAGAATCTGGATGTGTTTCGCGGGTCCGGACCGGACAGTGAAATGAATAAGCTAATTGTTAGTGCCGATGTTAATCAGCGAAGCATAACGCAGGAGTACGAGTAATCGTGATGTCGGCATATAACCAGTGTGGGCAGTTCGCTCGCTGCGCGAGCCGGACGTTTGACCCGGCCGCACCCTTGCTGCCGCAAGGCCACGGCCGCGTCAAACGCCGCTGCCACAGGCGTTATATGGCTTGAGACAGTGGATCACTTACCTACATCGTTTGAAGACTTCGCCAAAATGAAATTGGCGGCATCTCCGCATATTTTGTGTGATTGGGAAACGCTAAAAAACGGTGACAAGCGGCGGCTCGTAATAAAAAGGCAAACAGAAAGTGGCTTCGATATCGCTGTCGAATGCGAAACTTACGGATTATATCCATTCGCCGGCGAGTGGCATGGCCCAGCTTGGGAGTGGATAAAAGAAGAGTCGCTTGAAGAATTCTTTGAACAGTTTATGGGGTTTATACGAACTCTTCTAAGTAAGGACGCTATGCTCGAAGTCAGGTATTCAGGCAGAAAGCCGTACAAATGGCTTCTCACCTACGAGACTGAGCAAGGTCAAGAAAAGCAGGAAACTGGACTAATTATCTATAACTATTTTGGTTCAAGAAGTACTAAAGTGCTTCAGAACGACCAGCTTCCCCAAAGGTACGGGCGGAATGCCATATAACCAGCACAGGCAAGCGACGTTTGACCCGCCAGCCGTTTCGCTGACGCAAAACGTCTGCCGCCTCAAACGCCCCTGCTGTGGGCGTTATGGGGCTAGCCGTGAATCCTGTCGTATCGTGGAAATCGGGTCCGTCCTCCCGAGCCAAACCCTTTTAAATACTACTATTCCTACAGACGACAACCAATCGAAGGGAGTAATAGAGATGAAATCGATAAGAAGCCTTTTTTTCGGTGCGTTACTGTTTCTTTTGACGCCTTCCAGTCACGCATGTCAGTTCGATACTGATTGTGCTGTTGGCAGTGTTTGCCTCAAGACTTCAGGAAATATCTACGGTGTTTGCGCAGGTGGAATGAATCCCGGAAATAGTGATGATCGGGTGCCCGTTTACTCTCCAACAGACCCGAACGAAACCATTGGAGATACCTGTAGTTTCGATACCGATTGTGGCCCTGGTGGGACCTGTGTGAAAAGCAGTGGATCCATCAAAGGTGTCTGTTTGTGATATGGGCCGACGATGATAGATGGTTGCCCCATAACCAGCTGAGGAAGGCGCCTGCTATGCAGGCTGGGACCGGCCTACCGGCCAGATCCTTTTCAGGGCGTTATGGGGCGGCCGCGTCGGTCAGAACCGGGGGATACTAATTGGGCACGATGATTAGTCTTGCCGTCGGGAGACTTGAGGTCGATTGGGGCAAAAACAACTTTTTCTCCGACCATGGCTCGCTGTTTCAAACTACCGACCTAAAACAAGTTCCCTCTTACTACGCGAGTGACGATTGGCCCGATGGAGATCCAATCGTGGAGTTGAATGAGGGGCTTGGGAAACCACTCGGCCATGTCTTAGATCGACTGGAACTTCTTGGGCACACTATGACAGCAGTCGAACACCACTACACGAAGTTGCACCAGCTTCACGATATGGATGAACAGCCCATTCCTTTTGATCAGCTTCGAGCCGCACTGGCAAAGGTCGATGTCAATGCTGTGAGCGGCAATTACAGTGAAGACTACAAACCTGGCCAGTTTGTAAGAAAGGAAATTATCGAACGATTGGCTTTAAGCTCAGAGCAAGATAACTACCGTCATCCGGGGTTACGTCCAGATCACTGGGAAGTTGATCTGCTTCTAGAAAACTTCGGAGCAAATAACGCTCTTAGGCTACTCGGTGAAAACACAGCAAATCATGGTCTTGATGTCAGCTGGGACTTCACACCATTAGTTGAATCCGGTTGGGCTTCACAAGAGGATTTTCAACCAGGTCCATTACCTGAGCAACGATTTCTAGTCGTAACAGAAGGCAGTTCAGATGCCAAGATAATCCAACATGCCATTTGCCTACTTCGTCCACATATTGCAGACTTTTTTTCATTTGTAGATATGGAGGAAGGATATCCGTTCGCTGGTACAGGCAATCTATACAGATTCACCCAAGGACTTGTGAGCATCGGAGTTCTAAATAATACCGTCATTGTCTATGACAACGATGCTGAAGGTGTAGCCAAACTGAAAGCCACCCAAGCGATGTCGCTTCCAAAAAATGTCCGGGCGATGCAGCTTCCCAATTTGGAAGATCTCTCGGAATTTAATACGGTAGGACCGAGTGGCGAAAGCCTCGCTGATATCAATGGAAAAGCTGCGGAGATAGAGTGCTATCTCGACTTGGAGCAGAATGGCCTACCAGCGCCTATTGTCCGCTGGGGTCCTTTCAACAAAGAACTCGAGGTATATCATGGTGAATTGCTTCATAAAACGCAGTATATGAGGCGCTTTCTTGATCTGAGAGAAATTGGTAACGGCTACGATCTGAGTAAGCTGGAGAAAGTAGTAGATTTATTGATGTCAGAGTGCGTTTCAATCGCCGAATCTAAGCTTATGACTGCAATGGGGTAGATCAGTTATGGCAAGAAATAATGACAACTAGCGAAAAGACTCCTTCTAGTGCTGGAGAGCCCCATAACCAGCATGAGCAAGCGACCGGGAACCTATGGTTCATTTTTCCGGCACCGTTCAGCGGCGCCTGTCATGGGCGTTATATGCCTTGGAAACCTCGTGCCATTTCCTAGAAACTGGCCCTTGACGGTAATATCAATAGTGATACTATCCTTGGGTGGCTGCCACTGATGACATCCTGAAGCGAATGAAGCGCAACCCCAAAGGGGTTAGCTTCAAAGACCTTAGCAAGGTTTGTGATCAGTACTTTGGTGAGCCTAGGCAGTCGGGATCCAGCCATCGAGTCTACAAGACACCATGGCAGGGAGACCCGCGGGTAAATATTCAAAGCGCCAAGGGCAAGGCCAAACCTTACCAAGTGCGCCAAGTTCTACAGGCAATTCAACGCCTGGAGGAAGAAAATGGCTAAGAGCATCGATCGTTACACATATAGGGTTACCTGGTCGGAGGAAGACCAGGAGCACGTTGGGTTATGTGCTGAATTTCCAAGTCTTAGCTGGCTAGAGAAAAACCCGGAAAAAGCATTGGCTGGAATTCGCAAGCTTGTGAAATCGTGCGTCGCTGATATGGCAACTAATAAAGAAGAAATACCTGAGCCAATTTCAGCAAGGAATTTCAGTGGTAAGTTCATGGTTCGCGTACCACCTCAGACACACAGAATGTTGGCAATCCAAGCAGCGGAGTCCGGGGTGAGCTTGAATCGTTTGGTAGCAAGTAAACTTTCGTAGCTATGGCATGTAACCAGCACAGGCAAAGGACATTTGACCCGTCAGACGTTTCGCTGCCGCAAAACGTCTGACGCCTCAAATGCCTCTTCTGTGGGCGTTATGCGGCCTCCTAATCATCAGCGATGAAATTCAAAATTGTTGGCCCAATTCGCCAGGAGGCAACATTCGCAACGGGAAGCGGAATACGTGAAATTGCGCGTCTCCGTCGAGTTTATGGTAAAGGCCGGTGGCGAAAACGTAAGGGAATTGCTGATGTTGAGTTCGAAAATGGAACGAAGCGAACCGCAGAGGTACACTGGTATGAGGCCACAGGCATCGGCCGCAAGGAATACAAAATTAAATATTTTGTGGATTAAGCCATGAAGCAATCAAAATTCGTAATCTGCATCGACAACTCTGATTATCCGGCTTCTTTGGAAATACGGAAGATATACGAATCTGTAGCAGATACAGATGCTGCTCAGATGGGACAGATCAGAGTGATTGATGAATCTGGTGAGGATTATCTTTTCCCGGAATCGTGCTTTATAGATGCCAATCTTTCCAAAGAAATTCTGGCTGCACTCGTCAAGGCCGCATAACCAGCACAGGCAAGCGACGCTTGACCCGTCAGCCGTTTCGCTGACGCAAAACGCCTGCCGCCTCAAATACCCCTGCTGTGGGCGTTATGCGTCGCCAAGGTCAAAGTGCTAATCCGACCAGAACAGCCGTCTGATCACCAGGCCATTTTCGCCCTCAATGCGTCAGCCTTTGATTCTCTGTCCGAGGCAAGATTGGTCGACTGCCTCAGAGAGCAATGCGACAAATTCATTTCTCTTGTGGCCGAAAAGGAAGGCGATATTGTGGGCAACATTGTCTTCTCCCCAGTCACTCTCGCCAGTGATCCGTCCTCGATAATTTTCGGCCTCGGTCCGATGGCCGTGGCACCCCCACACCAGCGCCAGAGTATAGGTACCGCGCTGGTTAGAGCGGGTCTAGAGCATTGCAGGGCATTGGGTGCGGAAGCCGTCGTAGTCCTTGGGCACCCCGCCTATTACCCCCGGTTTGGTTTTGTGCCCGCGTCGGGATTCGGCATCGACTCCGACTACCCGTCGTCCGATGAAGCCTTTATGGCCGCAGAGCTACAAGTCGGCGCGCTCGGCAATAAATCAGGTCGGGTAAAATACCATCGTGCATTCAGTGACGCATAACCAGTCAAAGCGGCGCGCGCCTACGGCGCCGTACCGCGCTACGCGCGGCCGCTGTTTGAGGCGTTATTCGTTTGGAGCTCTAAACCGGCTGCCATCGTAATGAGGGAAGTCAAAATAAAAAAGGAACCGGTTGAGCTCTATAAAATCCTAAAGTTTGAAGGCATGGTCTCAAGTGGTGGTGAAGCAAAATCGGTAATCGGTGACGGACAGGTTTTAGTTAATGGCCTGATAGAAACCAGGAAGCGAAAGAAAATCTTATCGGGCGACACAGTCGAGTATATGGGCGAGAAATATAGAATTCTGTTGTAGTTATGGTGCCGGTAGTTGGTGAATGGAGCGAGTGCTGGTGATCGAGACGTGTAACCAGCGCAAGCAAGCGACGTTTGACCCGCTAGCCGTTCCGCTGTCGCCAAACGTCCGTCGACTCAAGCGCTGCTGTAAGCGTTACGGGCCTTAGATCTGGAACCCTGCCGAGCGTCCGCTCACTGTTTCGATCAATACGGTAGTCCGCTTGCGACCCAAAGCGATCGAAATTGGAATCAGGCACCAATCAGGTATGGACACGAAACCTGATGCAGTGCGCATCGCAGTCCCTTAAGAATATTTCTCGGGCTGAAAAACCTGCAATTCTTTTGTTGACGGGTCGCCGCTATGGATTTTCGGTGCGCGCAACGCGCTCGACTTCCGACAACGCGCGAAACAGATTGCCGCCCCAGATTTTCCGAATGTCGGCGTCGCTATATCCCCGCGCGATTAACTCGTTCGTGACGTTGCGCGTCTCTGATGCGTCATGCCACCCGTCGATGCCGCCGCCGCCGCCGAAATCGGACGAGATTCCAACATGATTTACGCCGATCAATGCCACCACATAATCGATATGATCGACCATGTCCGCAACGGTCGCCGTCACCCTCGGCCATCGGCGGTCAATATCGGCGCGTCCGGCAAAAAACTTTTCCCGCATCTCCGCTGCCAGGGAATGGGGATCGAAATTGCCATCCCGGAGACCCACCTCTCCCGCAAGCTTCATGATGGCGGACATCCTCTCCTCAGACGCTTGAATCAATTCGGGACCGAACGCGACGACCTGCACCACGCCGCCGGTCTCCTGCACAGCGCGCAACTGATCATCATCCAGGTTTCCGGCGCTATCGTGCACGCCGCGCACTGCCGAATGGGACGCGATTATCGGCGCGGCGGTCATGGAGGCGATTTCGATCGTCGTCCCTCGGTGTGCATGCGTGATATCGATCATGATGCCCAAGCGGTTGGCCTCGGCAACGACCGCGCGGCCTGCAGCTGACAGCCCGCCATGGACGGTTGCGGGTTCCTGATTTTCGCGATTGGGGCTGGCCGAGTCCCCGAGCCCGTTGTGACCCGAGCCCGTCAGCCCGAGATATCGGACCCCGAGTGCATGAAACTCCCGGAGGTTGGCCGCGTCCTGCGCCAGCGGGTAGCCGTTCTCCATGCCCAGGAACGCGACCAGTTTTCCGGATCGGTGAATGGCCAGAGCTTCGTCGACGGTGTTAGCAAGCGCAATCCGGTCGGGATGACGGTCGAGCATGCGACGGATCGTCGCGTACCGGGCCAGCGCCTCATCGCGTGCCTCCTTGTACGATTCCGGCGTCAATTCGCCCTGCGTCGACGACAGCACAAAAAAAACAACATCCAGCCCGCCGGTCTCCATCTTGACGATATCAACCTGGGCGTCCGGCGACGTCAGGTAATCCGTGTCCCCCGCATCCTCGATGCGTGGCACATCGACCTTCGTATCCACGGTGATCAGGTTGTCGTGCAATGTCGCGGCGCCGGCGTCTCCGGCGATGCCGATGGAAAGCGCGCTCATCAGCAATGTCAGAATCATCGGCAGTCCCGTTGTTTGATCGTCAAAACAACTCCCGTATACACCGACCTTACCGGAATCCGCAAATCTCCCGAAGCGCTGTCACAGGCCAATGCCCGCTAATCCCCGGCTATGGCGTTCTTGCCTGACATCGACCAATGCTGCGCTAGAATTGCAAAACCCGGTTGAATCGGCAAACATGAGCGGACCGTCATTAGCCTCGAGTAAAGCGCGACTTATTCTGTTCGCAGTACCCGATTCCTGGCGCTTCGTGCCAAAATAGATGTGGATACTTTTTATCTGATTTACTACTTCTGGCCGCAAGCAGACGTTTACATTCTGGCTGGCAATGGTTTCTTAGGCGATGTCGGCCCGCGCGGCCGGGAGTTTCAATGAAAAATATGTCTCACCTGAAAATTCGACTCAGGGCTTTGCCCATCGGAGTCATGTTGCTGACGATGTCGGCATTTACGGCGGTCGCGGAAAATGAACCGCAACAAACGGCAGCGGCCGGTAACTCGGTCGCCGTTTACTCTAAGGGAATGTCCTGGGATCAGTTTCTGGCCGGCACCCGAATTCAGCGCGAGATCTGGCAGAAGAATGCCGGGCGCGAAGTTCCGCCGGGCCTGGTAGATCGCTTCAGGCGAGCCGGAAGCGGTTTGCGGCTCCTCGTCATCACCGCAGAATGGTGCCCTGACTCGGTGCACAGCGTTCCATATATTGCGAAACTCGCTGCAGGCGCCGGCGTTGAACTGCGAGTGGTCGATTTCAAGACTGGCCGGGCGATCATGGATGCGCACCGCACGCCCGATGGCCGGGCGTCCACGCCGACAGTGGTTCTGCTGCGTGGCGATCAGGAAATTGCGGCCTGGGTGGAGCGACCAGCTTCATTGCAATGGTGGTATCTCGACATGGCCGACGAGATCAGCGACGAGGAACTGCTGGAACGGAAGATGTCTTGGTACGACTGGAACCGCGGGTCCGATGCGCTGACCGAGATCGTGGTGTTGGCCGAGCAGACTGCAAAAGGAACTACATCAGCCCCGAAGTCCCGCTAGAGGCCGAAGCTGCAACCTTACAACGGAATTCGGACCGGGCTGATGGCGGGTCCTTTTCTGGCAATTGACCGCTGTTGGCAATAAGCGGAAATTCAGGCAAGACCAAATCGGCGTTAGAATAGTCGTTCGTATTGATCCTGCAATTGCGTTTTCCCGGTAAGCAGCACCTGCAGTTTGTGCTGCGTGCTGTCGCTTGTCGAGCATGAGAAGTGCTTTACAGGGCGGCGGGCGCGCATTCAGAAGGTCGGGGGCGATTCATTCGATATTCGAGTGCGCAAATAGACTTGCCCTGAAAGCCCTGCTGCGTACACGCGCACCTTGAAACGATTTTTTCTTTTAATTATTTTGGAGTTTCGCGTAGTGAGTGACGATAAATCGAATCGCACCGGTCCTAAAGCCTATTCAAGCGATGTGGTCGGAAAGGAAGAGATCCTGAAGGAACTTCGTGATTTCGTCACACTAATGGGCAATCACGAGTGGGCGATCATAACCCTGGATGACATGCAAAGTGTTCACTGGGATGAGGAAGGTGACATTGACTATCAGGACCAATATGGCGGCGAAATTATCAAACAAGTAGACGATGGTGATACCTATGCCATCGTGATTCATAATGTATGGGGGCTGCCGGTTGCTTTGGCATCGAAAAACGAAGATGGCACCTGGCAGGGTATTGGTGTGGTCGAAAAGTTGCGTGAATCCGTCGCACAAATGTTGATAGAGCAAGATCAGTCGTAATTTGCTTCGTTTTGCCAGGATGAATGAAGTTAAATCATTGGCGCGATTGACCGGCAGGCGGCACTCAGGATGGCGAAATCCGGGTAACCGAAGCGAAGGCTTCCGGGTCACAGCAGATTTGCGTATTCACCCTGTCTGCATCGCTCGTATTGAGAAAGTGTTCAAATTTGAAGGCGTAGATGCCGTATTACGGGCACATGCAATCGAATCGTTCTTCGACGGGTCGCCGCTGAGCGACGGGCTTGCCGGGTAATTTCAGATGCCTATTTCCGGTTCCTGTTTTTGTGGCTTCGTAACCTACGAGATTAATGCACCGCTGGAAAATGCGAGATCGTGTCACTGTTCAAGGTGTCGCAAAGTATTTGGGGGGCCATCATCCGCCTACGCTGAGGTAAAGGCTGGTGCGTTCAATTGGACATCGGGCGAAGAAAACCTGAGGCGATATAACACGGACGGCAACGGGGCAGTGGTATTTTGCGATCGGTGTGGATCGGCGCTGGCAGGCATGCTGGCCGATGAAGTTCATGGGATTATGCTCGGTACGGTTGATGGAGATCCCGGAGTTGAAATTGCGATGCATATCCATGTCGCATCGAAGGCGCCCTGGGATCATATCGGTGGCGACGCTCCACAATTCATGGCGGGGCCAACAGATGAAAACGCAACCCGGCCCATCAAGCAGAACGGCCCTTTGGGGAAGGGGCGGTCATAGCGACCCGCCCCTGCCGCGGTGTCGTGACCCTTTCGGAACGATTTGGGAGGTTTCAATGAAAAGAGTTTTGATTGTCGCCGCGATCTTTCTGGTGTTTTTGGTCCGGAATCTTCACCGAAAATGAGTAAGGCGGCATTTGGCCAACGCAGGCGGTGGACAAATTTTCTGCAGCGAAGAGTTTGCCGCCGCAACTGGCCCTGTTGCGGGCGTCAGGTGATATAGAGATGGACAGTGCATCGGATTGGGCCGCCAAGGTCGAAGGGAAAAACTGTCCTTTTGATATGCCGCGAACCGGTATTTCGAGTTCCTTGGTTCCCGTTCACAAGATGTCCATATCGACACTTTTTCTGGAACGGATTCAGACATATCGCGGGCACTGCGTGCTCATATTTGATTCTCGACATGTGACCCGAATTGACGAGTTGGAATCTGAAGAATGGCGCTTATTGTCTGAGGACATTCTGAATGCAGAAAAGGCATTGATTGAAGTGCTTCGGCCGGATCACATCAATATTGCCAGTCTCGGCCTCGTGGTGCCCCATTTGCATTGGCATCTTATTCCAAGATATATCGGTGACCCCCGTTGGGGAGGGCCGATCTGGACTACCGCCCCGGACGAGATGGAAAAAGTCTACCTTCCAGAAGTCGAGTATGTGACCCTGGCAGGTAAGATTCGGAGTGAGTTGGTCGGCGCAGACAGCTGATCGGCATCATCTGGCAGGGATTCAATTCGGGTAGTGTTCGAGCGTCAAACCATCAGGAGCGAAATTCCTGATTAAAGTGCGGATCTCCGTATCAAGAAAGCCAGCGCACTCCGGCCGCCCGTAGCGCCAGACTGGCGGCCGATCCGGGTGACGAGCGCCATGCGCGCATAAATTGGACGGGTATTTCATGAGTCACACCGAACTGCATCGAACTAATCGCGTAGGTTGGCTGCGAGCCGCCGTGCTGGGCGCAAATGACGGCATCGTTTCGACGGCGAGTCTTATCATTGGTGTTGCGGCGGCCAGTAGTGCACGTGAAGACGTGCTTCTTGCCGGGGTTGCCGGCCTGGTCGCGGGGGCGATGTCTATGGCCGCTGGAGAATATGTATCTGTAAGCTCTCAATCGGACACGGAAAGGGCGGATCTGAAGCTCGAAAAGCGATCGCTGGAACAAGACACGGAATTTGAGATAGAGGAATTGGCAAAAATATATGAGTCCAGGGGCCTTGAGCCCGTGTTGGCGAGGCGCGTTGCAGAAGCACTCATGGCTCACGATGCACTGGGTGCGCACGCAAGAGATGAAATTGGGATTTCGGAAGTCGCAGGTCCGCAACCAGTGCAGGCGGCATTGTCCTCGGCGGGTACATTTACCGTTGGCGCTGCGCTGCCCCTGATAGTGGCCTGGCTTGTGTCGGATGCTGCGCTGATAGCCCTGGTCGCCGCTTTATCGCTGGTCTCGCTCGGGCTTTTGGGCGGGCTCGCCGCGCGTGCGGGTGGTGCGCCAATTGCAGTTGGCGCCACCCGCGTAGCATTCTGGGGAGCGCTCGCAATGGTCCTGACCGCCGGCGTTGGCCGGATATTCGGAGTCGTGGCATGAGTCCGTGTTTATCAGGATTGTTTTCTTGTCGCCTATGCGGAACCATGTTGCCGGCATCGGATCATTCCAGTTGGTGCCCTTCGGTTCCCTCCTTTATGCCGGCGGGTTTGTTACTCATAATCGATACGTGAAATGAATAGACTAGATAATAAAGTGGTTCTGATTACCGGCGTCGCCGGGGATATCGGCGCGGCAACCGCCCGCCGTTTTGCAGAAGAAGGGGCGCAGATCGCAACTACTGATCTGAAACAGCCGGGTAGTGACGTCATTGAATCCTTCCGCAAAGACGACGCGCCGTTTTTTTTCCAGCAGTGTGACCTGGCCGTTGCAGAGCAGGTTGCAGGCCTGTTTGCGGCGGTGATCGAAAAATTCGGCCGCCTGGATATCCTCGTCAACATTGCGGGTGGAGATTACGGCCGCAATACGGAGTTCGAGGAAATCGATGCGGACAATATTCAAAGAAATATCGATGCCAACCTGAAAAGTACGATATTTACCTGCCGGGAAGCGGTCAAGCACATGAAGCCGCAAGCGTCCGGGTCTATCGTCAATATGAGTTCAATGACGTTTCGGGGCAGCAGCGCGAACCAGTTTGCCTATGCGGCCTCGAAAGGCGCTGTTTTTTCCCTGACGCGCACGCTGGCGATGACCCTGGGCAAGCACGGGATTCGGGTTAACGCCGTGGCGCCCGGAATGATTGAGGTTCGGACCATTGTCGATACATTGCCGAACGGCGTCTGGGAGCAGGTGAGCAAGGCGGTCGGTTCGACGTACCCGCTGGGTCGGGTCGGTCAGCCGGAAGAAGTTGCCAACTGCATACTCTTCCTGGCCAGTGACGAGGCATCGTTTGTGACCGGGGAAGTGCTGGAAATATCCGGCGGAGGCCGGCTGTAACCCGCTGCCTTTCGGGCTGCCTGAAGCGCCTGCGCATCCGCTGTCTGCGGAGTGGCGTCCGCTCCGGGGCAATACCATGCCTGGCAAAAGCCGGACCCGTGTTGGCTGTTCACTCGCGGTTTCGCCGTCTTGACGGGTCGTTTATCGGCGTATACTTTGCCCGAAACCAGGCGGGACCCAGCCTCGATTCGCTAAGTCGGGGTCGACGATCTCGACCGCAACAGACCTATTGACCATGAGCAAACGGACATTCGGCAATCAGTTTTTCTTCACGCTGGCCGTCGTTTTCGTGCCGGTTTTTCTGGCCTTTCGGTATTTCGAGAGCATCGATGTCATGGAAAATCTCGGCGTCATGAACACGATCATGATGGCACTGATTCTGTCGGCCATTCCGGCAATACTCATCTGCATGGCCTGGCGTTATCTGAAGAAATAGCGACCTGCGCCGCACGACCCGGACCCTGAACATCGGCCGCGATGCCGGGTCAGCGCTGCCTTGCGTGCCGTCAGCCGAATGAAGATTGCCAGGGCGACCCGGATCCGCAGGTGCCGGCCGGCTACTGGAGTTGCGGGAGCCCGGTGGCGGGAACGCCGTGCATTGGCATTGCGGCGGCATATCCAGTACAAAAGGAATCAAGCCGTGTACCGGTGGCGCACCGGTTGTCTTGCCCACCTCAGAGACCAGAACTCGATGAAGAAATTGCGGAACGAGAAAGAACTGGTCCGGAAAGCGATTGCCATCGGCGTCGCCTACGGAGAGAAACGCGGCGCCGTCGAATTCGAGCCCACCGACTCGACCAGCGAAAAGCTGGAATACATCTATCGACTGCTGGTCCATGACAAGTTGCTACAGCCTATACCCGAGGAGCAGGTTTGCCAGGAAACGATTCGGCATAGATTGGCGATCTGGGCTTCGAAGCAGAAGACCAAGGAATAAAAAACGACGCACGCCGATACCCTCGCGCAGTTAAGGGTCCCCCGGCGCCTATTCGCGGGCGTGCTGCCCGTCGATCTGGATGGACATGGAAATAGCGCAGATTCCACCGAGCCCTGAGCTGCTCGAACTGTTGTCCGATTGCGATCTGCCGGTAGCGGATATCGCGGTGTCCGATACGCTGCGGTTTTATGGTTGCCGTTCGGACGGTCTCCTGACGGGTGTCGTCGGTCTCGAAAGCCACGGGTCGGTCGCCCTGCTGCGTTCGCTGGCGGTGCCCCGGTCATCCAGAGGCGCCGGCATCGGTCGGGCGCTGGTCCGGTTCGTGGAGCAGCGGGCGCGCAGCCGGGGTGTTCGAACCATGTTCCTGTTGACCGAGACCGCCGATGGGTTTTTCGCCTTGCTGGGCTATCAGCCGATTCCGCGCGAGCAGGCACCGCCCGCCATTGCGGCAACCACGCAGTTTTCGGTGTTGTGCCCGGCATCTTCCCGCTTGCTGAGCAAGCCGTTGTAGCGCCGGTAACTTTTCGCGGCGCCCGGATTCGCGTCATGAACCTTTGTGCGAAAAATATCCGGTGATATTATCTGCCTCGATTCGAGTCAGCCCCGCCTGCGATCGGTGATTCGAATGGATCGTCGCGGCCATGGCGGCCAAGATGGTTAAGCGTGCCGTCGTGCCGATGTCATGCCATGGCCACGACGGCACGGGCAGCACGGCAGGGATGCAGGGGGCGTCGGAAACCCTCGCGATCATACCGACTGTTTTCCGGTGCTGAAAAACGAGACTGAGGAGAATCGTTATTTACCCGCTGGATATCGCAATTATTGTCTGGGTCATCGCGGGCACCATCGAAATGCGGCGGCGACTGCTATTGCTGGCCAGCGGCGACGGCTCACAAACTGCGGTCGTGGTCACGGCCATTGTCCTGATTCTCTTGCCGCTGGCGGTGCTGCGCACCCAGATTGCCGAGTACTCGACCGCGGGCATCATCGTCGCGTGCCTGGCGATATTCTGGTTCGCGATCCTGGCCCTGCGGAGCTGCAGACCGGATTGACGGTGCCGTGCGGCCGCCTGGGCCCCGGTCGGTCTTGTATCCCGACCCGAATGCGAAGTCCGGGCAGGCTTCACGATGACCCACCACGGCGCCGCCAGCGATAGCGACCTCCGGGAGGCAATATGACGATCCGTCACCAGATCGGTTACCAAAACAGGAGTGTCTTGCTTCCGTTCGCACCCGAGCGGAGGGCTGCGTAATGGAAATCGCGTATCTCGCCGATCATCCGGAGCATATCGAGGAACTGGCACGGCTCCATTTTGCCGAATGGGGCTATCTGAATCCGGGCGATACGCTCGACAGACGGATCGAGCGACTGACTGCCGACTGCGGCAGGCTGGCTATTCCTGCGATGGTTGTGGCCCTGCGCGAACACGAGCTTGTCGGGTCGGCCGCGCTCGTCGCGCACGACATGAGTGACCATCGGTCGTTGACGCCGTGGTTGGCCAGCGTCTTCGTCAAGCCCGAGTATCGCCGCAACGGGGTCGGCTCAATGCTGGTGCGACGTGTCGAGCAGGAGGCGGCCGCGCTCGGCGTCGAGACGCTGTACCTGTTTACGCCGAGCGCCGCGCCGCTTTACGAGCGTCTGGGCTGGACGCTGCTGGAGCATTGCCGTTACAAGGGCGTCGAGGTCGATATCATGTCCCGGTCGCTGGCTGTCTGATCAGGTTAGGGGAGTAGTTTGAATTAAGGGGACAGTGAACTTTTGTCCTGTCACGCTGCATCCGAAAATGAAGTTCGAAATTGGTGTCAGACACCAATTTTGGGGTCCCTTCAATCAGCCGCCCGTCCGAATAATTGGTGTCTGACACCACTGCTGTCCCATCAAGTCACCGGTGTTTGACCTGG
>JAJFJS010000003.1 GCA_021773815.1 Gammaproteobacteria bacterium | reverse complement strand
CACTGGTTCCGGCACACGATGAACGACCTCCTACGACAGGTAGCCGCGGGGGAGGTGCAGCGCGCGATCATCGGGCACAGCACCGAGCAGATGAGCGAGCACTACAGCCACGTCGGGCTGGAGGAACGAAGGGCCGCTTCTACGGCGGCGTTGGCGCTCGTAGCGCTACCACGGAGCACTGAACAGGAGCTCAGTCGATGAGCTGTGACCCCGAAAAACGTGGCACTTTTCATGGCACCGCCCTTCATGCGCCTTGCGATTCTCGGAAGCACAGCGTAAGGATTCCGACGCCTTGCGGGCATAGCTCAGTTGGTAGAGCGCCAGCTTCCCAAGCTGGATGTCGCCAGTTCGAATCTGGTTGCCCGCTCCATATTTCCCCGGACGGGGGAATGTCTGCGACGAGATTCAAGGGTCGGGACGGCACCGCTTGCCGCCGACCGGCGCGGCTAGGTGGCAGAGTGGTTATGCAGCGGACTGCAACTCCGTGTACGCCGGTTCGATTCCGACCCTAGCCTCCATTATTTTCAAAGCATTACGATGGTTTCTTGATGCCATGTCGTAAGTCCCTGCGACGGTTCGACACCGCCGATCCTGCGCGGACTATTACCTCGATTCGACATCTGCGACATCCTGGCCGGATGAGGCCGCCGGTCACATTTTTTCTCATCACGCTTCTTGCGGCTCAGCTGGAGCAGGTGACCGACGCCGGAGTCTTTCTCGGCGACCTCGGTACGGTCCAGCCGGTCATCGCGCACGACCATGCCGACGAGTACCCGGGTCATGGCGGCGAACAAGACGGCCGCGACCATTGCTGTAACGGCGCTGGTCATTTGACCGCGATCGCGGTCACGGTTGTTGCCGCCATGGCCCGGACATCGTCTGAGCGCGGTACCCAAAGAAGCCATTCACCGCGTTTTAACTTAATGCTGCTGGCTCGCGCGCTACACCATTCCATGTGCCGCGCGTATAAGGGTCTCCATCAATACCGTGTGGTTTCAAGATTGGCTTTAGTTGCCTGATTAGGCCAATTTCTATAGGGTGAACAAATAGGGTCCACTCGATAACGCACTCCGCGAGTCCGGCCTGAATATGAACGCTTAATCTTGCGCGCTTAGACGCTCTTGCCGTTGGATAAGGGGGTTACCATGCCAAGTCGAATTGTCTTACTTTCGTTCGCCGTCTTTGCGCTCGTGTGCTTGCCTGCGGCCAACGCGGCCACTATTTATTACACCGATGCAGGCCAGACTGTGGTTACTGCAATCGGCGACCTCGACATTGGTGGCACACTTTACAACGTGGATTTTGAAGCAACTGGCAACAGTGCAACGGATTTCAATACTTTTGAAAACGCCAGTGTTCTCGGGGCATCATGGGCAACAGTACTCCAGGCGGCCGCCGCGCGGGACTCAATCCTGGCGGAACTTAATTCTATCGATCCCCCTGGGCTGCCCACTAAGCCGCTGGTCAACACCGGATTCCCCATTCTTTTCGAGGTCCTGTTTCTCGGTGGCTCGCAGAGCGTAACGGGATTCTGTAAAACGACCACTGCCCTGGGAAATTGCGATACGAACCTCGCAAACGGCAGTAACATCTGGATAGGGGCAGACAGCGGGAATAAACAACCCACCCTTGTGGTTGCTTTCGAAATTGCGGCGGTCCCCGTGCCTGCGGCGGTCGCGTTGTTTGGTTCTGCGCTTGGACTGCTGGGCTGGATTAAACGTCGAAAAACGTACTGAATAAATCCGCCATGCAGAGGGACGAAATGCCCGGCCAAGTGCCGGGTTTTTCTTAACTCTTGCGAATGGCTGGTATTGGCTGCGGTCAATTATTCGAAGCACCGAATCTGACCTGCTCCGGGCATGCTCGTAATACGCTCTCGACGTGTTGGGTTTGACAGCTCGATAACCTTCGCCGTCACATTCCCATCGTGGGCTGAATCCCCGGTCAATCGGGGGCGGGGGGTGGCCACATAATGGAGTTGGGCAATAACGCCAGGCGGGAAGCCTGAGCCGTGAATCACCATACGCCGATCGGTATAGGTGGGTCGCGTCATGAGATATCTCGGTTGAGTTTGGCTGGATTCAACGGATTTTTATCTCCAGCTTCTGAATATAGTCACCGAAGAACGTTCGGCCCCAACCAATCACCGAGTTATTCACCAGAACGACAGGGGTCAAATCATCGTCGGAAATGCCGTCCTGATATGAGCCATCAGTCCAGTAGGACAGCACCTCGACTACATCACCATTGTCTCTGCGATACAGGTTTGAGCTGTACGGATTGGCGTAGTCGCGTATCGACGCCATGCCCATCGTTTCATGCACCTGCGCCTTGGTCATCCCGTATTGCAATCGAGCGATATTCTGCCGATTCTTGGAGATGAAGCCGCCGAAGGTACTGACAGATCGACTGCCATCAGCGGAAGAAACGGTGCCGCAGGCACTCACGAAAATGCCAGCAATCAACATCAGGACAACAGATTTCATTTTTTGGTTCCGCTTCCACAGTCGCAGCCAATTACAATAACATCAGCCGCTGACAGAGGAATCAAACTGCCGATACCGTATATCTTATGAGCGCATTCAGGAGCTTAATTTTCCTCATCATTCTTGCGCCGCTCGTGGCTCAGGGGGCGACATTTCGCTCGATTATGGCGGAATGGGCAGGAGCAACCCGCACCGAGTGGGTAGACGTGTGGGGATATCCCACACATGCGGATGACTGGTCAATATGGGCATCAAGCAACGATGCGATGACTGCCTGAAGCCTCGACCGGTTCGATGCCACATCGTGCATGGCGGCACGTTTGAGCGGACGGATGATCAGCAGCCACAGCAGCGGTGTCGAGAGCAGGCCGAGCAACACCGCGTCGACCAGCGCTTCGGAGGTGTTCTCCAGATCGAAGGGCAGCAGGTCGAGCAACGCCATCACGATGATTTCGATGAGGGCAATCACGCCAATCACCGTAAAAAGCATCCGGCCGGGTGAAAGTCTCGCCTGCGTTCGTTCGGCCATGCCCGAATCGTCCTGTTTCGGCAGTCGGTTAGCGGTACCGAAGTTTACGTCTCCGCAAACGCCCCGCGGCCAGTCTGCTTGCGGCGATCAATTCGTTCGCGAGATAGTGTGCTGATCAGAAACATTATTGGCCGAGGCCGGGAGACATCAAGCTGATCATTTTCCACTGCGGCCCGGATCAGTCAGGATCACTCGAAACCTATTCGGGAGATCACCTGAGCGGCACTGCTGTGCTTGACCAGCCTGTCGCCGCGCGTCTTGGCACGGGGCAGACACTGTCGATTCCTGCCGAAAAAATTCAATATATTGACCGGCGTCCATTAGGAGCGGGGGACCAGGATATGGAAATGCGCTGCAAAGAGCAGCAAGACTGATTCAGTCTTCCAACAGACCAAGCGGACTCCCCACGGTACCGCAGACACTCTGCAGCCTCATTTTGAGGCCACTTTCAAAGGGCTCGGGACTGACGCCGCCCAGGTGGCTGTGCCGGCGATGCCGATTGCAGAACGCCTCGATGTAATCAAACACATCGGCCCTGGCGAGTGAACGAAAGACCAAGATAAACGTTAAACTTCAGAACACCGGTTGAAATCGCAATCCAAAGCGTACATACGAGGCTTTACCTCAGTATTGCGGGGAATGTTCATTCCCGGTGGCTAATTTGTCCAAAAAACTCTTACTGTGTGACACCGGAGATGCTTGATGCCGAGCAGAATGGAGAATTTAGGATTCTGGCTAAGCCGGACGTTTGCCAGCACGAAGGCCAAGCAGTCAGCGTGGCCGTATGTGCCAGGCACTTACTTCGTATCGGACCCACAGGCGCCCGTCGCTGTTTGCACTTTGGGCAGTGTGGATTTGGCGCCCGCGATTGCAGCCGATCCGCCTGATGGACTATGCATAACCGGAAAGGTTCAGACGGAGAATATTGGTATCGAGAAAATCATAAAGAATGTTATCTCTAACCCCGCGATTCGCTATCTTATATGCGTCGGTAACGAACCGCCGAAACATTTGACCGGCGCGACGCTCGTTTCGCTTTTCAAGGACGGTATTGACAAAAATAATCGAATCCCGGAATCGCCGGGAATGCGCCCGATGTTGCCAAATACATCGACTCAGGAAGTCGAAGCGTTTCGTTCGCAAGTCGAGCCGATCTTCTTGATTGGTTGTACCGATGTCAAAGAGATTCACGACAAGGTTCGCGCTTTAGCGGCTCAAGCTCCACGGCGACAGACGCAGGAATTCCAGCATCCCATAGGCCTGGAGGCAGCTGAGGTGGTCGAGCGTATCATTGCCACTGGTGAAGTTCCGGAGCGAATCAAGCTGGACAAGGCGGGATATTTCGTTGTCAATCTCGAGAATGAAATCATTCTTGTTGAGCACTACTCCTATAAAGAAAAATTATTGAGAATCATAGAGGGGCACGATGCGCGCAGTATCTATTTGACGATTGTGCGCAATGGCTGGGTCTCCAAACTCGACCACGCCGCTTATCTCGGTAAGGAATTGACGAAAGCCGAGTTGTGCATTCGACATGACCTCAAATACCTGCAAGACGGCGCCTAAGTTGAAGTCGCAGGCTAAAAGCGGTCAATTTCCAAAGCGCCGAATCTGATCTCCTCCGGGCTTGCTCGCAATTCGCTCTCGGCGTGTTGGGTTTGACAGCTCGATAACCTTCGCATTCACAGTCCCAACGTGGGCTGAATCCCCGGTCAATCAGGGGCAGGGGGGCAACATAATGGACTTGGGCAATAACGCCAGGCGGGAAGCCTGAGCCGTGAATCACCATACGCCGATTTGTATAGGTGGGTCGCCACCTCGACTACATCATCATTGTCTGTGCGATACAGGTTTGAGCTATGCGGATTGGCGTAGTCGCGTATCGACGCCATGGCGATCGTTTCATGCACCTGCACCTTGGTCATCCCGTATTGCAATCGAGCGATATTCTGGCGATTACGGGAAATGAAGCCGCCGAAGGTACCGACACATCGACTGCCATCAGGGTCGGTACGCCAAACCAAGCCAGGAACCGCCGCATGGGGGGGGGCACATCTGCCACTAATCGGTCGCAAGCCTCACCATTACTGGCCGAGTAATGTCAAACTCCGCCTAGCCCGCGTCCTTCATCGGCAGCACGAGCAGATTCGCATTCAGCGCATCAATGATCGTCTCGGCCGTGTGGCCGATGTCGCGCTTCCCGCCGGCCTTGCCGACCCGCGCGATAACGATAAGGTCGGCATCGATTTCCCGGGCAGCCGTCGCGATGGCATCGTTCGGCGAGCCCATGACCGCCTGCACGCGGTTCCGCGGCAGTTTGCAGCGGTCGGCAAATTTCTGCCGGTCCGGGTAGTTGGAAATGTCCTTGTAGGCCGTCACGACGTGCAATTCCGCGCCTAGTCCGCTCGCAATCCCGCGCGCCGTCTCGAGGATCATGTCGTTCGCCTCGGTGTAGACCTGCTTTTCGGTGCGATGCTTGATCGCCGCGAGCACTTTGCGCACCGGCCGGTTCGGCGACGCCTTCACGAGATAGACCGGGCACGACGAGTCGCGCAGTAGTTTCCAATCCGACCGGTCCTTGAAAAGGCGCATCAGTCGGGTGTGCTGCGACATGCCCCTGATGGCCAGCACGCAGTTCTGCCGGCCAACCGCGGCCACGATGGCCGCCCGCCAGTCGGCGCTGATCTCGACCTCCGTCTCGACCGCAAGACGACCCTGCGCTCGGGATCGCTCGACGATGCGTTGGACCCATGCGTCGGCGAGCTCGCGCGTCTCCGCCAGGACCTGCTCGCGGTCTTCGCCGTCGCCGACGCTAATCGTCTTTTCATCGATACAGCAGTAGACGTGCAGTGCCGCCGCCCTGTCTCGCTGCAGGTTGAAATCGGGGGCAATCGATTCCGCCATGACCAGCGACGGTTGCTCCATCGTCGTCGGATCGAGAATTACGAAGATCTTTTCGGTATCAGCCATTGTTAACTTCCTGTTTCGGGTTCGAGAGTAGCCGGATGGTGGCGCGCTGCCGCTGCGATCCGCCGGGAGTGGATGCGCGCCAGTGTAACGCCAGACATGGCGTTTAACGAGATATTCGGTGGGGCGCAATGCGGGTCCGCGTTCCGTGGTCGCCGCAGTAAAGGTCGTGCAGCAGTTCGATGACCCTGGTTGCCGGCCCTTCGGCCAGCGAGTTGAAGATCGTCCGGGCCTCGCGCCGCGTCGCGACCAGGCTGTCGCGGCGCAGGACCGCGAGGTGTTGCGACAGCGCCGACTGGCTCAGCGAGACGGGTTCGTTCAGCTGACTGGCGGATTGTTCGCCTTGCCACAGCTTGCGGAGCAGCATCAGTCGGTTCTCATTGGCCAGCGTCTTCATTAGCTGCATCGGGTTGCCCGCGTGCCCCGCATCTCGTCGAAGTCCATCGGCAGGTTACGCTGCGCTGCGCTCATACCGGTCGCTGCGCGCGACCATGCCGAAGAGCACCCGGGTCATGGCGGCGAAAAAACGGCTGAGCCCATTGCTGCCAAAGCACCGCTAACCCCGCCGCGGTCGCAATCGAGGTTGTTGCGGCAGCGTATGAATCTGCTGTCGGCTGCCATCCGGCCGCGGATATTGCCTGAGCGCGGTGTTTGCTGATGCCGCTCAACCCGGCGGTCACAGACAGGCCGGAATCCCACATCGAGAACAGTACCGGCACACAATCTCGCCGCCGTGCCGCTGTCCCGATCGATCATTCGCGCCGCATTTCCCGTGCCGCCCGCTAAAAAAATGAATTTGTGGCCTTGCCGGCACCCGTTCAGCGGCACCGATGCGTTAGAATTTCCGGTCCTGATCAGCTGATGGCTGAGCAGGATGGACTTTATAAGTTCACAAAATTAAACCAGTGAAAAATTAAACCAGTAAAGAAGCAAGAGGTAAGTAATGTATATCAACTTTTGGTACCCGATCGTCCGCAGCGAGGATCTGGGTTATGACCAACCGGTAAAAGTCAGGGCGCTTGGCGTCGATCTCGTCGCATTTCGCGATACAGAAGGCGAAGCCCGTGTATTGAGCGATACCTGTACACACCGTGGCGCATCCCTCGGTGGCGCCTGGTCACAGGGCGAGCACAGACCGCGAATCATCGACGGGTGCATCGTTTGCCCGTATCACGGCTGGGAGTTCAACGGCGACGGCAAGTGCGTAAACGTCCCGTCCATCGGCTACGGCACAAAGACTCCGCCGCGCGCCAAAGTTGATTCATATCCGGTGCAGGAAAAATACGGCATCGTGTTTGCGTTTTTGGGCGACGAACCTGAAGAGACGCGGATTCCGCTGCTAAACGTCGAGGAATACGGGCAGGAAGGCTGGGTCGCCAACGACGTGCTGGTTCTCGAAGTGCCATACTTCTACGAGCGTTCGATCGAGAACGGTATCGATCCGGCACACAACGAGTTTGTCCACCCGACGCATGGCCACTCATCGATCGACCGTGCAAGCTACAAGGTTCGTGACTACGAGGCCGAAGATCATCGACAGGGTTGGGGCTTCTGGTTCTGGCACCTGTTCGATACACCGCCGCTGCCACAGAAGGACCACGAGACCGCCGGTGGCCAGGATACACCGTGGGGTGATACGCGGACTGAAGATCATGTTCAGATGAAAGTTGGCGGCGGCACCTATGGGCCAAATTCCATGCCGACCTATATCAATATCACAGCAACGCAGATGTTCCGGCAGTACTTCTTCGAGTTACCGGTGGACGAGGACACCACGAAGATTTTCTTCCTGAACATGCGTAACTTCCTGCTGGATCCGAAGCACAATGGCCCGATCCATGCCCGCAACAAGGTCATCGCAGGGCAGGACATCCAGATCCTGGACACCATGTGCCCGGGGCGCACGCCGCTAAACCCGACGGAAGAAGTCCTGACGCCGTCCGACAATGCGGTCGCGGCCTACCGCAAATGGCTGGAGAAGTTCGACGACATGGGCTGGCGTATCGATATCGACAAGTTCAATGTCAAACATGGCAAGATGAAAGCCTACGCGATTCCGTCCCCGGCACGCCGGACCTCCGGCAATTGGGTGCTGAATCCGGTGCCACTGGTCAAGGACCGCGCCGAGCGCCGGAAGTTAGAGGATGACTAACACTGATTAGAGCAACGACACAGCGGCACGGATAGGCAACTATCCGTGCCGCCAGGTTCGTTTGATCTCGGCTACTCCGTTGTACCGGCGTTTCCAGGGCAGTGTTACGATTGATCGACTGAAAGCACGGTAAAGCAACCTGACCACTTTCAGTCAATCAACATCGGCAACCCGCTTCGGCGGGGTTCTTTTTGCCTCTCGAAACGGTATCTGGCCATTAGCGAAATTCCAGGCAGCTACAAGTTCGGTGATTTAAACGTCGGCTTTCCACTTGCGATTTCAGCCAGGAGCATGCTCCGTAGTTGTTGGGACAATAGGCAGGCGCCGACCCATATAAGTCAATCAACCGAATGGCCTGGGGTCTGGAGCCTGGCAGTTCTCGAATGACCGCTGGTGACGGTTATTCGCATTTCAGGACTCTGTGGGAGAAACGTCAGAAGATATCCGATTGACCGTATATACGTAATACCGTATATTGCGCTTCGATGAAAATTCAACTCACTCAGTTTTTTCAGTTGCTATCGGATGACACGCGACTCCGTAGCCTGTTGCTAATGCGGGAAGAGGGCGAATTGTGCGTCTGTGAACTCGTCCACGCGTTGGGCGTAATACAGCCAAAAGTATCCCGTCATCTTGCAGCATTGCGTGATTGTGGTGTTGTTAAGGATCGACGTTCCGGGCAATGGATCTATTACCGGATTAGCCCTGATGTACCTGCGTGGGCACTGCAGGTAATCGAAGCAGCCGCTATCGAACCAACGTCGCGAAAAACATTGAAAAACGATCTTGCAGTATTGGCAAAAATGCCCGACAGACCTGACGTCGCTCGTTGCGCGTAGCACATATCAGCCCAGAAGTTCCGATGAGGATTTTATTTCTATGTACCGGTAACTCCTGTCGTTCACAAATGGCGGAAGGCTGGGCCCGCTACCTGGGTGATGATCAGATCGAAGCACTGTCCGCCGGTATCGAGGCTCATGGAAAGAACCCTCTTGCAATCAGGGTTATGCGTGAAGCAGGAGTCGATATTTCCGGGCAGGAGTCCACCAAGCTGACAGCTGAGTTGCTGGCATCGGCCGATTACCTGGTGACGGTTTGTGGCCACGCGGATGAAAATTGCCCGGTTCTGCCTGCCGGAATACGCAAGGAGCATTGGCCACTAAACGACCCCGCTAAAGCAACAGGTTCAGAGGCAGACATTTTGACGGTATTCCGGGAAAGCCGCGATGACATTCGACGGAGGGTGGCCGATTTAATTGGGCGCCTGAGGATAGAGAAAGATTGATGACTGACGAAACCAGAGGCGGCGCCCAAATGGGCTTCTTTGAACGCTACCTGACCGTGTGGGTCGTGCTCTGTATTGGCGGCGGAATACTGCTCGGTAAATTTGCACCCGGTATTGCCGAAGCACTGGATGGCATGGCGATATACGTCGACGGTGCTCCAGTGGTCTCTATCCCGATCGCGTTGTGCCTGTTTTTCATGATGTACCCGATCATGGTCAAGATAGACTTCCACGAGGTCGTAAAGGCGGGGAAAGCAGCGCGTCCGGTTGGCTTAACCCTGTTTATAAACTGGTGCGTTAAACCCTTTACGATGTATGCGATAGCGAGCTTTTTCCTCGGCAAATTGTTTCTCACGTTTATCGGCCCCGATGCGGTCGATCTCGTCAAGATGCCGCTTGGATCAAGCCTGTCAGTTGGCGATATCTACGGTGCCGGTCAAGTGGTTCTCGTCGACGGCGTAAAGATGCTCGAAGTACCGCTTTGGCGCAGTTATCTCGCCGGATGTATTCTCCTCGGAATTGCTCCGTGTACGGCCATGGTGCTCGTGTGGGGCTACCTTTCTAAAGGCAATGACAGTCATACACTGGTGATGGTTGCGATCAATTCACTGACTATGTTGGTGCTGTTTGGTTTCCTGGGTGGTTTCTTGCTGGGTGTCGGCAAATTGCCTGTTCCCTGGCAAGCATTACTGCTGTCTATCAGTATTTATGTTGCGTTGCCGTTGGCGGCGGGCTTTATCTCTCGCAAGTGGATCATTGCGAGAAAAGGAGAGCAGTGGTTCAAGGAAACGTTCCTGCGCTTTCTGACACCGATTACCATCACTGCATTGCTAATAACCCTGGTTCTGTTGTTCTCATTCAAGGGTGAAACGATTACCGAGAACCCCTTGACGATTCTATGGATCGCCATTCCGTTATTTGTTCAAACCGTATTGATATTCGCATTAGGTTATACATTGTCGAAGATATTGGGACTCACCTACGAGAACGCCGCACCCACGGCCATGATCGGCGCATCTAATCACTTTGAAGTCGCCATCGCGACAGCAGCGATGCTCTACGGATTATCATCTGGCGCAGCGCTTGCGACCGTCGTCGGAGTGCTTATCGAAGTTCCCCTGATGCTAATGTTGGTTAAGTTTTGTCTGCGGACACAAAGCTGGTTTTCTGGTTCAGCAGAATGAAAACTGTTTTTGAATGTCCATCTTCTGGCCGTGCCCGGTAGTCTATTTTCTGGAATGTCTGGCGCTGCCAGTGTCCGCTACTGACAGTAGCAGCCATTCAATTCCGGGAATCCCATACGTAGACGGCATGCGAATGTCGGCGGAGTCTTTTGGCCAATTGGCGTGAGTATGAATTCGATCAATTCGAACGGGGCATCGTGCATCATCGCCTTGAATTTCTTTTAGGGTTCCCGATCGCAATAGACGTCCTTGACAGCGATGCTAACCTTGGCCAACAGTTGCTCCGGAACCAGTTTGCGGTTGAATGTGTCCGTCCCGAACGCCCAGCGCGATGTTCCCGAAGGCGCAGAAAATGGCGCGATTCAGATCTTCGCCGACCGACATGGTTTCGCCGGTAAAAGACAGCCCATATGATGGGATGCCCGTTCGATCACAAGTTCTTTGAAGGTTGTTGACTGATGCGTTCTAACCTGGTTGCCGCCGTCGACATCCTGCAATGGCTGGAAGAGGATGCACGGACCCCCGAGCAGGAGCGCATCAAGCGCGATCGGCAGATTGGACGGCAACTTGATCTCGCGCCTGGTCAGCCCCGGTTCCGCCGCGTGCTCGCGTGGTGGGATGAAATTGGCACGCGCACGACAGCCGAGAGCAAAACCACGCGATTTGGCCATCGACTCGCCACGCTGCTGAATCTCGCTTCCGGTATGCTGGCGCTGTTCGGATTCTTTGTGGGTATCGGCATAGCCGGCATCGCCTTTGGGTATCATGGCGACCATCCGGTCAATCTTTTTGCCCTCATCGGGGTTCTGGTTGGTATTCCGTTCGTCTTGTTGATCGTGTCCCTGTTGTTGCTCAGGGGGCGAGCCTTGCTGCCGGTTTCGCTGGTGGATGCGATGGCGGTGCTGAATCCAGGTCGGTGGGTGGGAAGCTGGCTGGAACGACATGTGCCGGTCGGTTTCTTCGATTCTGTTTCCCGCCGGGCAAGCCATCGAAGCTTTGCCCGTTGGCAGCTGCTGGCCTTCAGCCAATTGTCTGCGATCGGTTATTTTATCGGCGTCTTTGTGGTCGCGATCGCTCTCGTTGTATTCACGGATCTCGCATTCGGCTGGAGCACCACGCTCCTGGTCGATTCAGCGGATGTCGGCAATGGTTTGCGCTTGCTAGCGCTGCCCTGGTCTGGCTGGCTTCCGGTGGCTGTCCCCGATACAGAACTGGTGGAAGCCTCCCGGTTCTACAGACTGGAGACGTCGGCCAGGTCCGGCTCACAGGCCGCTTTATTAGGTCTTTGGTGGCCCTTTGTACTGATGACGATTCTGGTCTACGGACTGGTGCCCAGATTGCTCCTCTTCCGGATTGCTAACTGGCGGACCGGCAGGTCTATTCGAACCCTGCTGGAGGAAGGGCCCGAAATCACCGCGCTACTGGATCGCCTGTGTACGCCGACGGTTGATTTTGAAGGTGCCGTTGAACGTGAACAACCGGAGCCTTCCGCTGAGACGCCGGGAGTCTCGGGATTGGATATTGACCCGCAAACCGCAGTCGTCGTCTGGAATCAGGCGATGACGAACGATCAACTGTCTGCGTGGCTTTCTGCGAGATCCTCGATTTCCGTTGCGCCGGTGCGCGCTTCGGAATGGCAGTCCGCCGAAGAACAGAGGGCCGGTCTGAGTCAGATTGACGAAACCTCACGTCGACTCCTGATCCTGACCAAGGGTTGGGAGCCGCCATTGCTGGCATTTTGTGATTTTCTGGCGTTGACTCGCGAAGAACTGGGCGGTGAAATTGTGATCGTGATCGTTCCGCTCGACACGACGACGCGTTGTGTCAGGCAACAGGACCGTGATGTCTGGGCTCGTGCCCTGGCCCGGCAGGGAGATCCGAAACTTTATGTCGTGGGACCCATTGGATGATGGATCAGATACCCACATTCGCTGTCGTCGGCCGCCCTAACAAGGGCAAGAGCTCCATTGTCGCAACGCTCGCAGAAAACGATCGGGTCGCCATTTCGCCAACACCAGGGACAACCCGGGTCGCGCAGCGGCATGTATTTTGTATTGATAGCGAGCCTCGCTATGCGCTGGTCGACACGCCTGGTTTTCAGCGGCCTCGTGAACTACTCACCTGGCTGCAAAAACGAGCGGACAGTGCCAGTGACCGGCCGTCAGTGGTCGCGGACTTCGTCCGGCTCCATGAGGCTGATCCGCGCTTTCTCGATGAGTGTGAACTGCTCCGTCCACTGGTCGAAGGCGCCGGAATTCTTTATGTAGTCGATGGCGCCAAGCCCTACGGCGCCGAATACGAACTGGAGATGGAGATCCTGCAGTGGACAGGACGTCCCAGGATGGCGCTGATTAACCTCATCGGGGAAGGTGACTATCTGGAGCAATGGCGACAGGCGCTTGGTCAGTATTTTTCAATCGTGCGCGTATTCGATGCCATACACGCTGATTTCGAAAAGCGCGTTTCGTTGCTGCGCGCGTTCGGCGAACTCAACGAAGCGTGGCGAGCGCCGCTCGAAACGGCGGTGAAGGAACTTGCGGCAGAGAGATCGAGACGGCAGACGCGGAGCGCGCGTGAGATCGCAGACAACCTGGTCATGGCAATGACGCGATCCGAGCGTGTCAGAATGACGGATAGTGACGACGTCAGTCCAATTAAGGTTCAGCTGCGCGAACGATTGCAAGAGCGAATCAGGCAGCGAGAGCAATCGGCAATGAAACGTGTCCAGGCAATATACCTGCACGGGGATCTGGATCGCGAAGTAAAGGGAATGGAACTCTTAGCGACGGATCTGTTCACGAACGAGAGTTGGGAACTGTTTGGTCTTGCCAAAAGCCAGCTTGCGGTTACCGGGGCCCTGTCCGGAGCCGCGGTCGGCGGTGGTATCGATCTCATGCTGGGCGGCGCAAGCCTGCTGCTTGGTGCCGGCATAGGGGCATTGTTGGGCGGAGCAGGCGCCTGGTTCGGGGGCGAGGAACTGGCCAGCTTCAAGGTCATGGGAAATGCCGTGGGGGGCAGGGTGCTGCAGGTTGGTCCAGTGGAGGCAAAAAATTTCCCCTGGGTCTTGCTTGGCCGTGCCTGGCTGCATCATCGCCTGGTCGCTGAGCGCAACCATGCCTGGCGGGCGGCTCTCGTTGTCGCCGTCAGCGCCGAGCAGAACCTGATGGATGCTGTTCCGGGATCGTTGCGAACCGAGATCGCTGTCGCCATCCGGCGGGTGGCGAAGGGTGATGCGGCCGGTGACAGTTACGATCGCCTGGTTGCCGTGATCGACAAATTGCTGGAGCATGACCCACGTTCGAAAATCGCGAACGGCGTGTAATCGCTCAAGACAGAACTTGGTAATAAACGGGGCGACACGCGCCCTACCTGCCGGTAATCCTGCTGTCTCCGGTAGCGGTCTTTCTCAGCGCAATGCCAATCCAGGCCATCGTCGGCGTGTTTCAGACACTCGTGTTTTTGTGCAGGGAATTGCGCATGCGCTGTCTGTTGCGCATTCACTTCTTGCCGCCGCCGGCACTCCGGCTGCGCCGTTGCGGAGGGCGGCTTCCGGAGGCCGGCAACAGTCGGGTAGTGCGTTGTTTGAGCCGTCTGGTATAGCGACGGCACCAGATCTCACCGTCGTGCCGCTGGTCGGATCGAGCATCGGCGCCGAACTTCCCTTGCGGGCAGCTGAACAACGTGAATTAGTGGCCCTGTCGCCACCGGTTCAGCAGCGCCGATGCGATATAATCTCCTTTTCCGTCGGTAATCCGATGAGATTCAAGACAGGTTTGATTGCTATTAAAAGTGATGAAGAATAGCGGGGTTCAATGCGTAGGCGTGATAAATCTAGATTTTCGTTGCTAACAGTTGCGCATAGAAGAAAGTTTCTGCCTATCTGCTAGTAATAGTAATGATGTATTAAGAGCTGAGTAGGCACAGTTTTCAGTTCGATTATAAAATAGGGGAAATGCAGATATGATGAATGTCTGGAAGGCGGTGCTTCTTGCGTTGGTTGCCGTGTATTCAACTGGCTTCTCTCAGACAATTGTCCGCGGACCATATCTGCAGCTGTCGACTCCGGGCAGCATCATTATCAAATGGCGGACTAACTTGCCGACCGATTCAGTTGTTCGATACGGCATGACGCCGAATGATATGGATCAAAATGATTTTTCAACCGCGCAGACGACATCGCACGAAATTTCTGTTGGCCCACTTCAACCCGCCACGCGATATTTTTATTCTGTAGGTACTTCGTCCGTTGAAATCGAAGGAGGTGACACAAGCCATTCTTTCATTACGCCCCCGGTTGCTGACATCGACACTGCAACACGTATTTGGGTAACTGGTGATGCCGGCACGGCTAACGCCAATGCCGCGGCTGTTCGCGACGCTTATAAATCTCTGACCGGAACGCGGCCCACCCATATTTGGCTGACGCTCGGAGATATCGCTTACAGCCATGGCACCGATGCACAATATCAGGCTGCTTTTTTTGATATGTATCCTGAGCTGTTGCGGCAGATTCCGGTTTGGCCGACCTTCGGTAATCATGACGGGTTATCTGCCGACTCAGATACTCAATCTGGGCCATATTACGAGATCTTCTCACTGCCGACAGCTGCCGAGGCGGGCGGTATTGCATCAATGACCGAAGCTTACTATTCCTTCGATTACGGAATCATTCATTTCATCTCGCTTGATTCGTTCGATTCGTCCCGCACCGCAGGTGGCTCGATGATTCCGTGGCTGATCGATGACCTGACGGCTAACAACAAGCAATGGGTGATCGCGTTCTGGCATCATCCACCCTATTCAAAAGGTTCACACGACTCGGACAACGAATTAAAACTGATCGAGATGCGTGCAAATGCGGTCGCCGTGCTGGAATCTTACGGGGTTGATCTCGTATTGACCGGTCACAGTCATTCCTACGAACGCACATATCTTCTCGATGGTCACTATGGTTCATCGAACACACTCACGCCCAGCATGATACTGGACTCCGGTTCAGGGCGAGAAAGTGAAAGTGGTGCATACAACAAGCCTGGTGTTGCGGGTACGCCGCATGATGGCGCAGTGTATGCGGTCGCCGGCAGTTCCGGGTTGATCAGCGATGGCCCGTTGAATCATCCAGCAATGTACATCTCGCTGCAGAAGCTGGGTGCGATGGTCCTAGACGTAAGTGGCAATCGGCTCGAAGCGAAATTTTTCGACGAGACCGCTACCGTTAGGGATTATTTTACAATCATTAAGGGTGCCGACACATTCGCTCCTTTGGTCGTTTCAGCTGAAGTCACGAACGACACGGAGGTTACCGTCCTTTACTCGGAACCTTTAGATCAGTTCAGCGCCACGTTACCTAATCATTATGAGATTGGTGGACTGACTATTTCGCAGGCAACATTGCAGCAGGATCAGAGAACGGTTGTTCTAACTACGACACTGATGACGCCGGGTTCTACATATTTGCTTTCGATAAATGATGT
>JAJFJS010000020.1 GCA_021773815.1 Gammaproteobacteria bacterium | reverse complement strand
GAACCGGTGAGCGGTTCGAGCGCGGCGGCGAGTCCGGCCACTGTCGGGTCGTCAAACAGCGCGCGCAACGGCAACTCGGCGCCACACACGTCGCGAATGCGTGACACCAGTTGCGTCGCGAGCAGCGAGTGGCCGCCGAGCGCGAAGAAGCTGTCGTGCACGCCAAACGAAATAGCGCCGGCGTGCCTGCCCAATACTTCGTCGAACAGTTCCAACAGGATCTCTTCGACGGGCCCGCGCGGCGCGACCGGCGCGCCCGTGGTTGCCGCGGCACGGTCCGGCGCCGGCAGGCGCTGCCGGTCGACCTTGCCGTTGGGCGTCAGCGGCAACGCATCGAGCGTGACGAACCACGACGGCACCATGTACGCCGGCAACACGTCACGCAGCGCGCCGCGCAAGGCATCGGCATCCGGCGGCACGCCTGCGGGTATGACCCAGGCGACCAGCGTCTCCTCGACGACTGCGACCGCTGCCGCATCGATGCCGGGCAGCGCGGCCAACGCCGCCTCGATGTCGCCGGGCTCGATCCGGAATCCGCGCAACTTGACCTGCCGGTCCATGCGCCCGAGCAGTTCGAGCGTACCGTCGGCCCGGTAGCGGGCACGGTCGCCGGTACGATACAGCCGACCAGCGGGTACATACGGATCGGCGACGAAGCGTGCGGCTGTGCGTTCCGGATCGTCGACATACCCGGCGGAAACACCATCGCCGCCGATACACAGTTCTCCGGCGACGCCGGGCGGCACGAGATGCAACCGCTCGTCGCAAACATACACGCGGCTGCCGGCAAACGGCCGGCCGATCGGCGCCGGCCCGTCACGAGGTCGGTCGCACGCCGCGAACTCGTGATACGTGCTGTCGATCGTCGTCTCGGCCGTACCGTAGGAATTGACGATACGGGTCCGCGCACCGGCGACCGCCATCAATGCCGCCGCCTCTGCTCCGGTCCACGTATCGGAACCGACGGCGATCAGCCGCATGAAGGACAGGTCCGCGCTTGTGTCGTTAACATGAGCAACCAGACCGCGCATGACCGCGGGCACGAACTCCGCACACGTAATGCGGCGCGCGCGCAGCAACGCATGCAGCCGCGCGGGCTCGAGCAGGTCCGGCGTCGGGCACAACACGAGCCGTCCGCCGGTGCACAACGCCCGCACCCAGTCACCGGTAAACACGTCGAACGCAAAATTCGCCATCTGCAAATGCCGGTCCGTCGGCCCGAGGGCATACGCGTCTTGCCAGGCACGACAGATGCTGTCGAGATTGCCGTGCGTAACGGCAACCGCTTTGGGCACACCGGTCGATCCGGAAGTGAACAGCGCATACGCACGGTCCGCCGCGACGATCGGCACGCCGATGCGCGTGCGCGGCTGCCGCGCGAGTGCGGGTCCGTCCTCATCGAGCAACACGACGGGCACACCGGCAAACGACAGTTTCACCGCGGCCGAACCCTGCGTGATCAGCGCCGCCGGACGCACGACCGCAAACTGCGCGGCGAGTCGCGCTTCGGGAGACGCGGCATCGAGCGGCACATAGGCGCAGCCGGACTTGAGTACGCCGAGCACCGCCACGAGCAGATCGATCGAACGATCGAGGCAGATCGCAATATCGGCGCCGGCGCCGATCCCGAGCGCACGCAACTGATGCGCGAGTTGAGTCGCACGCGCGTCGAGTCCGGCGTAGGTTAATGTATCGGCATCGTGCATCACGGCGATTGCATAAGGCTGCCGATCCGCCTGCTCCTCGAAACGGTCAACGACCGTGCGGGTCACGGCCGGCGCCGCCGTTACCGGGTTCAGCACATCGAGCAATACCGCCTGCCCGGTCGCGGACCACAACGGCAGGTCGGCGACCGGCGTATCAGCGGCGTCGAGCACCGCGGTCAACAGATAATCGAAATGTGCGGCCAGCCGGTCAATCGTTTGCCGATCGAACAGATCGCGGTCGTATTCGAACACGAGATCGAGCCCGCCGCTGCGCTCGCCGACGTTCAGTGTCAGGTCGAATGTCGACACGCCATGATCCTGCAACCGGCCGATGCGCATGCGCACGCCGCCCGCATCACGGACCCGGTCAGGCACCGGCGTCATATTGAACATGACCTGGAAGACGGGCGCGTGGCTCAGCGTCCGGTCAGGCTGCAGCATCTCGACCAGTTGTTCGAACGGCAGGTCCTGGTTGGCCTGCGAGGCGAGCGTCTCGCGCCGCACGCGCGCGAGCAATGCACCAAATGTCGGGTCGTCCGCCAGCGAGGTGCGCACGGCCACGGTATTGATGAACAGGCCAATCATGTCGTCCAGTTCGGTCCAGCGCCGCCCGGCGATCGGCGTGCCGACGACGATATCCGCCTGAGCCGAATAGCGGTGCAGCACCACATCGAAAACGCCGAGCAACACCATGAACAGCGTGCAGCGATGATTGCGGCCGAACGCACGCAACGCATCGGCACGTTCGCCGGACACCTCGCGCCATAACCACGCTCCGCGGAACATCTGTTCGGCCGGCCGCGGCCGATCGGTCGGCAACTCCAGCGCCGGCGGCGCATCGCCGAGCCGCGCGAGCCAATATTCCCGTTGCGCCGCGAGATTGTCATGGCCCGCGCTGCGGCGCTGCCACAACGCGTAATCGGCATACTGAATCGGCAGCGCCGGCAGGTCCGCCTCGGCGCCGCGCGCGGCGGCATCGTACCAGCCGGCCAGTTCCTCGAAAAAGATACCGTTCGACAATCCGTCGCTGACGATATGGTGGATCACGACGAGCAATAGCGCCGCGTCCCGATCACCATGCAGCAGGTGCAGCCGCAACAGCGGTCCGCGGTCGAGTGCAAAGGACTGCGCCGACAGCTCGGCCAGGCGGCGCTCCCAGGTTCGGGCATCGGCGCCGCGCAGGTCCGCCTCGATGACCGGCACGCGCAGCGACGGCAACACATCCTGTCGCGGCCGGCCGTCTACCGCGACGAACCGCGTGCGCAGTGACTCGTGCCGTTGCACAATTTGGTCGACGGCCGTTTGCAGTGTCGCGACGTTCACGTCGCCATCCAGATGAATCGTAAACGCGATGTTGTACGCCGGACTGTTCGGATCGAGTTCATTCAGGAACCAGAGGCGCTCCTGGGCAAACGACAGCGGCAGCGGCTCGTCGCGCAGGTTACGCACGGGCGGCGCCGTCGGAGCGTCGGCTTGTTCGCCGGCCGCGGCCTGCAGTTCATCGATATGCCGCGCGACGCGCACGATCGTCGGCGCATCGAAAAACTGCGCGAGGTCCGGACTGACATCGAACCGTGCCCGGATTCTGGCCAGCAACCGCGTGGCCGACAGCGAATGACCGCCGCTGTCGAAAAAGTCGTCGTGCAGACCGACACGCGCAACGCCGAGAATCTCGCACCAGAGCTGTGCGACGGCCTGCTCGGTCCCGGTACCGGGCGGCACAAACGGGATCGCGCGCCGGACATCATCGGCCGACCCGTCCGTGACGTCGGGCAACGCGCGGCGATCGATCTTGCCGCTCGGCGTCAGCGGCATCCGGTCAATCCTGATGAAGACGCCGGGCACCATATGATCGGGCAGGCGCGTCTGCACATGCGCGCGCAATGCGTTCGCCGGATCGCTGTCGTGATCAGCAGCAAATACATCGTCGGCAGACGCACCGTCGTTCGCTTGCCAGTAACCCACGAGCACCGGGTCGCCGGACGGGCGTTGACGCAGGTCGACGCAAGCCTCATGCACGCCGGCATGCGCGCGCATGACCGCGGCGACTTCATCGGGCTCGATGCGAAAGCCCCGTAGCTTGATCTGACGGTCGGCGCGGCCCAGGCATTCGATCGTGCCGTCGGCGCGCGAACGCGCCAGGTCGCCGGTCCGGTACAAGCGCTCGCGCCGGTCAGCCGCAAACGGATCGGCGACAAAGTACCGCTCGGTCAGGTCGGGCCGGTTCAGATACGCATCGCCGATCCCGATACCGCCGACCCCAATACCGCCAACGTAGAGCTCGCCGACGACACCGGCGGGCACCGGATCGCGTCGCGCATCGAGGACATGCACACGCACGTTGGCGATCGGCGCGCCGATCGGCACGGACGGCTCATCGTCACGCCATGAAGACGTGTCGAAGCACGTCGCATCCCAGGTCTCCGACGTGCCGTAGGTATTGAGCAGCGTCACGCCGGGGCAGGCGCGACGGAAACGGCGCAACAGGTCGGTCGCCAGCGGTTCGCCGCTGGTGATCCAGGTGTGCAGCGCCGGCAGGCGGCGACCGAGTTGCGCATCGACGTCCAGCAGCGCGGCCAGCAACGACGGTACGACGACAATGTGACTGACCGGTTCGCCGTCGTCCGTCGACGCAAGCCGGTCAACGAGCCGCAGCGGGTCGGCGAGATCGCATTCGGCGATGATGCGCAGCGTGGCACCGTGCGTCAGCGGACCGAAGATCTCCCAGACCGAATCGATGAAGTTCGGACTCGTGCGCAGACAAAACACATCGGCATCGCTGAACCCGTAGTCATGCCACATCCATTCACAGCGGTTGACGGCCGCGGCGTGCCGGCCGATCGCGCCCTTCGGGTTGCCGGTCGACCCCGACGTATACAACACCCAGGCCGCATCGCGGTCCAAGGGTGCGGACGCGGCAGCGGACGGCCGCAAGGCAGCGGACGCCGACGCGGCCACCGGCGATGCCTCGGTCCCGGTCCAGTCCATCCGGTCGAGACGAATCGTCTCGAGCGTACCGCTGACCGAGCGCGGCAGGCGCGCGTCCGCGAGAATCATGCGCAGACCGGTGTCGGCGACGATGAACTGCAGACGCAACGAAGGATAGTCCGGGTCCAGCGGCACGTAAGCGGCGCCGACCCGCAGCGTCGCGATGATGCCGACGACCAGTTCGACCGACCGTCCGACGCCGATGCCGACGAGGTCACCGGCACCGACGCCCGCCGCGCGCAACCGCGTCGCGAGCCGGTCGACACGCCCCTGTAACTCACCGTAAGTCAGCGCGCCGCCGTCGAACCGGATGGCCGTAACCGCCGGGCTGCGTGCGGCCTGCGCGGCAAACCGCTCGTCCAGCCGGGCCGGGCCGGGCCACACCCGGCGCTCGCCGTGGCCGTCCCGGAGCGTCTGACGCCGCTGCTCCGCCTCAATCAGCGGCAACCGGTCGATCGGCATCGCCGGTTCGTCCAGCATGCCGCGCAACAGGCACCCCAGGTACCCCGGCAACGCCGCGGCGAATGCCGCGTCGAAACGGGCCGTCGAAGAGCCGACATAACCGCGAATCGTTTCACCGGCGCCACCGTCGGACAGCGACAACTCCAGATCCCAGTACGAACTCCTGGTGGTTTCCAGCGTCTGCAATCCGAACGCGACGTCGTCACCATCACGGCTGCGCTCGAATGCATCCTCGAACAGGAACAGGATCTGAAACAGCGGATGCTCGCCGAACCGGCGCCGCGGATGGACGGCCTCGACGACGCGCTCGAACGGGATATCGGCATGCTGCAGCCCGGCCAGCACCGCATCACGCTCGCGCGCCAACACCTCCGGGAACGATTCGTCACCGCTCACCGGGTTGCGAAACACGACGTTGTTGACGAGACAACCGACCATGTCGCGCAGCGGGCCCGCATCACGCGAGGTCACCGGCGACCCGATCATGATGTCGAACTGACCCGCACAACGCGTCAGCAGCACGCGGAACGCAGCCAGCAGCGTCATAAACAGCGTCGCATTCGAGCGGCGCGCCAGTGCGCGGATGCCGTCGGCCGTTACCGCATCGATGACGAATCCGGACCGGCGCTGACGGTCGTGCCGACGGTCATCGACAGACACGACACGCTGTGACGGCAGCGCGGTGCGCGCCGGCGCGTCCTGCAACGCGCCGCGCCAGTAATCGAGGCCGCGCTCCCAGCCATCGCCGTGTGCGTCGGCACGCTGGCGAATCGAATAATCGCGGTACTGCAACGCCGGCGGCGGCAATTCGGCCCCGCCGTAGAGCGTCGCGAGTTCGTCGCGCACGATACGGATCGACAATCCGTCCGCGATGATGTGATGGGCGTTGACGAGCAACCGTGCCGCGCGCGGCGACACCCGGTACAGCGTCGCATGGATCAGCGGCCCGGCCGCCAGATCGTAAGGTTGCGCGATCAGCGCCGCGGCCGCGGCCGTGAACTGCCGATCCGCATCACTGCCCGGCAGGTCGACGACCGGCAGCATCGCCGGCCGATGCGGCAACACGATCTGGCGCACGCCGTCATCAGTCTCGCGGAACACCGTGCGCAGCACCTCATGCCGGCACAGCACCTCGTTCCATGCCGCCGTGAGCCGGGCCATGTCGAGGCGGCCCGCGAGCGGGATCACGAATTGTTCATTGGAACCGGTCATCGACGGGTACAGCCGGTTCAGCACCCAGAAGCTTTGCTGCTGGAACGACAGCGGCGCGTCGGATACGTCCGGCGTTGCCGGGGCATCGGACGTGTCGACACGGGCCGCGGCGGTCTCGAAGCGGGCATCGACGGCCCCGGCATGATGCCGGCGCAGGTACGCCGCCAGGCCGTCGATCGTCGGCGCATCAAACAGCGCGACCAGCATGACGGCATCGTCGAGCAGCCGCTGCAACGCGCTCGTCATGCGCACCGCGGCGATCGAATCGCCGCCCAGGTCGAAGAAGTTGTCATCGATGCCGACGGCATCGATGTCGAGAACGTCACACCACAGCGTCGCGAGCTCGTGCTCGAGCGCGTCGCGCGGCGGCGTTCGCGAACCCGACTCACTGCGCGCCGAAACGGGCGCCGGCAGGGCCGCGCGGTCGAGTTTCTGGTTTGACGTCAGCGGCAGACAATCGAGTTCGACCCACGCCGTCGGCACCATAACCTCCGGAAGACGTTCACCGAGCCAGCGCTGCAACGCTTCGGGCGCGAGGCCGCCGACGTCCTGTGCTCCGGTCGTTGCATGCCGGTGATCGTCACTGGTGCGCCACAACGCGCGGTGCAGCGGAGTTGCGTTCCACGCGTGTTCGTCATAACAGGACCGGTACTCATACGTCGCGGCATCGGCCAACGTCGTAGCAACCCGGTAATCAGGATGAATGCCCGACGGCGTGGTCACGGACCATTCGATCGCCACCGATTCTCCCGCACGCACGGGCACACCGAAACGCTCACCGGTTTCCCCAAGCGGGAAAAAGACCGGCAGCCACGCGCGCTGCGTGCGACGATAGTCGACATCGGCGGCATCGCCCGTCGTCACGACGGTCCAGGCCAGATAGCCGTCGAGCCGGCCGTCACGCTTCATCGTCAGGTTCGCGCGACCGGCCGATTCCGCGGACAGTTCCGCGGTGAACGCCAGGTCCTCGAACACGCAGCCGTCGGACAGGATCGCCTGTTCGGGCAGGTTGCTGACGCACAGGCGAATATCGAAACGCCGGCCCAGCCGGTCGAAGGCCTGCTCCGCGTAGCGGCCCGCGAGCACACCGAACGACGGCTCCGTGAGCAGGCTCTCGGGCAGTTCGACGGCAGCGATCATCGTGCGGCAACGGGCCGGCACCGGCACGCAACCGGGCGCGAAATGGCGGCGCGCGCCGTTCCAGATCGACACGATGCCGTCGGCGCTGCCGATGTTGCCGATGATGCCCTGCGTGCTGACCTCGACGCGTTCGGGCAGGTCGAGTGCGGCGATATCGCCGTGCATGACGCGGATCCGGTCGTCGAGCCCCTGCGCCTGCACGAGCGCGCGCGCCTTCTCGTACGCATCGTCGAGCACCTCGACGGCGTAAACACGGCGCGCGCCGGCCTCGATGCACATGCGCGCCAGCAGCGCGTGCTCGCCCGTGCCGATATCCAGCACCACCCGGTCGCGCACGACCGCCGCGAAGGCATCGCGATAATGGGCCAGGCGCTCGGCCTCCGAACTCATCAGGTCATACAGGAACTCGTCGTAGAGCTGGTACGGGCCGACCGACGGCCAGAACTCCGGGCGCGAAGATGGCGCGGCGACCTGCGGCACGACGTAGCCGACGAGCCGCGGCGGCATGCCGTCATCGGCACGCAGCACGACGGTGGCATCGTCGATCGCCGGATGCGCGCGCAACGCCGCGGCGATCTCGGCCGGCTCGATCCGAAAGCCACGCAGCTTGACCTGATCGTCGGTACGGCCGAGAAACTCGAGCCCGCCGTCGGCACGGAATCGCGCACGGTCGCCGGTGCGGTACCAGCGTTCCGCCCGATGTCCGGCAATCGAGGTATCGATAAAGCGCTCACCGGTCAGCTGTGCATCGTCGATATACCCGCGCGCTACGGCGGGTCCGCCGACGAGCAGTTCGCCGGCCTCCCCGACCGGTACGGAACACAGGTCCGCATCGACGACCGCAAGGTCGGCGTGCGCGAGCGCCGTACCGGCGCCGACGTCACCTGCATCGGCCGCGAGCCGCGCGAAGGTCAGCTGCCCGGAGGTTTCCGTGACGGCGTAGGTATTAATAAGGTGTGGTTCGGCATCACCGTGACACGCGAACCAGCGCTCGAGCGCGGCGGCATCAGCGGCCTCGCCGCTCAGCACAACCCATCTCAGCGCCGTCGCTGCCAACCCTTCGCCGAACACATCGGCCAGCAGGTTCTGGCGAAATGCGGACGGCGTCTGGCTCATGATCGTCACGTGCTGCGCACGGACCAGCGCGAACAGCCGCGCCGGATCCATACGCAACGCGGCCGGCACGATCACGAGACGACCACCGTGCCGCAAAGCGCCCCAGATCTCCCAGACCGAAAAGCCGAACGCCATCGAATGCGCCGCGGTCCAGACATCCCCGTCGTCAATGCCGAGCCGCGTACCGATGTCGTCGAACAGCGGTTCGAGATTGCCGTGCGTGACCATGACGCCCTTCGGCGCGCCGGTCGAACCGGAGGTGAACATCACGTAGCACAGATCACCGGGCGCGATCGTGACGTCGGGATTCTGATCGCTCGCGTCCTGCACGGCCGCGGCATCCGCATGCAGGCAGTGTGCCGTGGTTGCCGGCAGCGCGCGTTCGCCGGTCGGGCTCGTGACGATGACGGCCGGCGCCGCGGCCGCAATGATCCGCGCCAGCCGGCCGGCCGGCAGGCTTGGGTCCAGCGGTACATAGGCGCCGCCCGACTTCATGATGCCGAGCATCGCCGCGATCGCTTCCGCGCCCGGCGGCAGGTGCAACCCGACGCGCGTTTCGGCGCCGACCCCGGCCGCACGCAGCGCATGCGCGAACCGGTTCGCGGCCGCATTCAATTCTGCGTAGGTCAGGTGGCGCGCATCGTCGGTCAGCGCGACCGCGTACGGGCGGCGCGCGGCCTGCCGTTCGAATGACCGGATCAGCAACACGGCGGAGCCTGCACGCGGCACTCGAGGCCGGCGATCGGCGGATTGTCCATGTATTCACGCCAGTAATCGGCGCCGTGCGCGGCCACGCCCGCCGGGTCGAGCACCGGCGGCTGCCACGTCACGTCGGTGAACCCGGCACGGGCAAATACCGCCTCGTAGGTCGTGCGCGTGAAATACACGGCATGGAACTTGAACAGTTCACGGCCGGCGATCATCCAGTACGTAATCGGCGCGCCGTCCGCGCTCGGCCCTTCGAGCGTCTTGTTAAACCCGTATTGTTCGTAACCGGCGTAACGCGCCGGCGGCTGGTCGGGGTTCTCATTCAGCGTCACGAAACGCCCGCCTGCGGGCAGGTGTCGCCGGATATTCCGGCACATGCGTTCGAGATCCTGCGCATCCGGTGCGTAGTGCAACAGGTAGGCGGCCACGACAATGTCGAAGCTGCCCAGGTCACCGAGGTCACAGACATCGGCACAGACATATTCGATGCCGAGCGGGTTCTCGCACTCCTGCTGTTCGGCGAGGCTGATCATCTGCGGAGAAATATCGACACCGACGACACGATCTGCACCGAGCGTGCGCAGCCGGCGCGAATAAAAACCCTCGCCGCAGGCCAGGTCCAGCACGCGCTTGCCGCGTACGTCGCCGATCATCTGCAGGAAAGTATAGGCCTCGACATACGTCCGCAGCGGCGATGACTTGGAGCGCCGATAGTGTTCCGCAATCTCGTCGTACTGCGCGCTCATTGGCCGCCCCGACGCGCGACGGACCACGCCGTCAGCAATGCGCGGCACTCCGCGGCCAGGCACCCGCCCTCGATTCGCAACGCGTCAGACCCGTCCGGTGACGACGGCAGCGTCCCGTGTAACTCATTGCCCGTCACCGCGTGCATGTCTTCGATGCCAGCGCCGAAGATCACTTCGGTTATCCCGGCATAGTGGCAGGCCGCCAGGCACATCAGGCACGGCTCCACCGTTACGTAAAGGCTGCAACCGGCCAGGTTCAGCGTGCGGCGCTGGCGACAGGCCTCGCGCAACACGCGTATCTCGGCGTGCGCGGTGATGTCGAGATCGCCGATGACGGCGTTGCCGAGCGTCGCGACAATTTCACCATCGGCCACGAGGCAGGCGCCGACCGGCGGCTCACCGGCCAGCATGCCGCGGCGTGCGGCCTCGAGCGCCGCACGCATAAACGTCTCACGTTGCGCGGGGCCAGCTGTTGCAGCATCAGTCATCCGGACCCCGGTAGATACAGCCCGACGTGCAGGTTTCGTTGATGACCACCCGCGACAACTGCGGCAGACGGGGCTTGAGCTCGGCCCAGATCCATTCGGCCAGCACCTCGCTGGTCGGATTCGCAAGGCCGGGAATCTCGTTCAGGTAATGGTGATCGAGACGCTCGAAGACCGGCGCAAAGGCCTGCTTGATATCGCCATAGTCGACCACCCAGCCCAGTCGCGGATCGACATCGCCTTCCACATAGATCACGCCCTTCCACGAATGCCCGTGCAAGCGGGCGCATTTGTGCCCTTCCGGAACGTTCGGCAGGCGATGCGCCGCCTCGAACATGAACTCCTTATATATTTCCATACCTGTCTCCGACCCCGCCCGTCCCTGCGACGGGGCTGCAAATTCTATCGTGGCAGGCCGCGGTTACTGGTCCGACCGGGACCGGGGGCGTTATTCTGCATCAGTCACGCAGCCCCGGCTACGGAATCGCGGCATTTGGACGGCCGACGGCTGGCGGGATACCATTCGGCGTCGCTGTCCGCAGCCACCAGGCAACATCATGGAAAACACTCAGGATATCAACACGATCAGCATCATCGGCGGCACCGGCGCGCTGGGTAGCGGGCTGGCCGCGCGCTGGGCACGGGCCGGCTACCGGATCGTGATCGGGTCGCGGCAGGCCGAAAAGGCCGAGGCAGCCGCAGCCGCCCTGCGGGCCGCACTGCCGGACGCCTCGATCGACGGAGCGCAGAACCGCGCGGCCGCGGAGGCCGGTGACATCGCCGTGCTGACCGTACCGTTCGCGCACCAACGGCCGACGCTGGAGGATATTCGCGACCGGCTGGCGGGGAAAATCCTGATCGATACCACGGTGCCGCTCGTACCGCCGAAGGTCGCGCGCGTGCAGATGCCCGTCGAGGGTTGTGCCGCGGTCATCGCGCAGCAGATCGTCGGCGACAATGCCACCGTCGTGTCCGCGTTCCAGAACGTCGCGGCCGACCTGATGGCCTCGGACGCCGAACTGGCCTGCGATGTCCTCGTCGCCGGCGACAAGCTCGCCGACCGCGAGATCGTCATCATGCTGGCGCAAAAAGCGGGCTTCGCCGCCTGGCACGCCGGTCCGCTCGCCAATTCGGCGGCGATGGAAGCGCTGACATCCGTGCTGATCTTCATGAACCGGCGGTATGCGGGCAGCCACGCTGGTATTCGCATGACCGGAATCTCGGCGGCCTGACGCGATCGCCACGATGCCGACACCGGCCCTGACTTTTATTCCGGTGGCCGGCCTGCCACTGATCGAACCCGGCTGCGATCTTGGCGCCGTCATTATCGAGCACTGCGCCAGTAACGGAATCGAACCGTGCGACGGCGATATCTTCGCGATTGCGCAGAAGATCGTGTCCAAGGCCGAGGGCTGTTTCGTCGACCTCAAAGAGATTGAACCGTCGGCCGAGGCACGACAACTCACCTACAGCGCCGAACGCGATCCCCGGCTCGCCGAGCTGATACTGCGCGAATCAACCCGCATCGTTCGGGACACGCCAAACGTGCTGATCGTCGAGCACCGGCTCGGCATCGTGCTGGCGAACGCCGGCATCGACCGATCAAACGTCAACGGCGACGACGACACGGTGCTGACGCTGCCCGCGGACCCCGACACCTCGGCCGCACACCTGAAGCACGCGCTGGACCAGCATTACGGCGCCCGCCTCGGCGTCGTGATCATCGACAGCATCGGCCGGCCGTGGCGGCTCGGCACAACCGGCGTCGCGATCGGTTGCGCGGGATTCACGGCGCTCAATGACCTGCGCGGACAACACGACATGTTCGGCCGCGTACTGCAGGTTGCCGAGGTTGCGACGGCCGACTGCATTGCCGGCGCGGCGGGACTGTTGATGGGTGAAGGTGCGGATGCCGTGCCCGTCGTGCTCGTGCGCGGACTCGACACGGGCGACACGCAGCAGTCAGCCCGCACCATCGTGCGGCCCGCGCACGAAGACCTGTTTCGATGACACGACCGAACCCAGGCGTAGTCGTGCTGACCGGTGGCATCGGCGGCGCCAAACTCGTCCTCGGACTCAGCCGACTGCCGGGTGCGCCGCGGCTGACCGCGGTGGTGAATACCGGCGACGATTTCGAACACCTCGGCCTGCCAATCTGCCCGGACCTCGACACGCTGATGTACACGCTGGCCGACGAGGTCAATCCGCAGACCGGCTGGGGCCGCCGCGACGAGACGTGGACATTCATGGACACGATCGGGCAACTGGGCGGCGACACCTGGTTTCGCATCGGCGACCGCGACCTGGCGACACACATCCGGCGCGCGCAACTGCTGGCCGAAGGACAGACACTGACCGCGGCGACCCAGACGCTGTGCACGCGGCTCGGGGTGCGCGAGCGACTGCTGCCGATGACCGACACACCGGCGCCCACGCGCGTCATCACCGATCAGGGATCGCTCGCGTTCCAGCACTATTTCGTCCGCGACCGCGCGGAACCGGTCGTCCGGGCGCTGGAGTACGGCGGCGCGCAGGACACCGCCCCGACCGCAGCGATCCTGGCCGCACTGGGCGAACCGGGGCTTGCGGCCATTATCATCGCGCCGTCGAATCCCTACCTGTCGATCGACCCGATCCTGGCGGTCCCTGGCCTGCGCGCCGCCCTGCGCAAGGCCCCTGCGCCGGTTGTGGCGGTGACACCGATTGTTGCGGGCGCCGCGATCAAGGGGCCGACGGCCAAGATCATGCGGGAACTGGGCATCGAACCGTCGGCAGAGGCCGTCGCGGCGCACTACGGGGGCCTGATCGACGGTTTCATTGTCGACGAGCAAGACCGTAATATGGTTTGCGCGATCGAAAAACTGGACCTGCCGGTACGGATCTGCGACACAATCATGCTGTCGGTCAACGACAAGATCCGGCTGGCCGGCGAAACGCTGGCCTTTGCCGCATCGCTGAGCCCGAAACGGACGGAAACGACTGGTGCACAATAACGGACAAACCTGGGCGCTCGTACCGATCAAGGATTTCGATCGGGCGAAGAGCCGTCTGGGCGGCACGCTGACCGCGGCGCAGTGCGCGGACCTGGCGATCTGCATGGCGGGCGACGTCATCGACGCACTGCGCGGCAGTGCGCGCATCGATCACATCGCGTGCCTGGGTACCGGGCCGCATATTGCCGAATTCGCCGCCCGACAGGGCGCCACGTTCATCGCCGAGCAGCCCGGCGACGGCCTGTCGAGCCATCTCGACGCGGCCGCCCGGCAACTCGCCGAGCGCGGCGCGCAAGTGCTCGTCATCGTGCCCGTCGACGTGCCGATGATTACATCGGCCGATGTGGATGCCTTGCTGGCGGCGCATACCGGCGGACTGACAATCTGCCCGGCCCGTCGCGACGGCGGCACCAACGCGCTGGTCATCGAGCCGCCGACCGGCATCGCGTTTCGCTTCGGTGAACACAGCGCCGATCGACACGTCGAGGCGGCCGCGGCGGCCGGCCTCGAACACCGCGTCATTCAAGCGGCGGCGTTCGCGCACGACATCGACACGCCGGCCGACCTCGCCGCGCTGTGCCGGACCGAACGACATACACAGACCGGTCGTTTTCTCGACCGTTCCGGGATCCGCTCGAACCATTGCCCACCTGCGGCGCCGGTGACCGCATGACGCCGAATCAGGACTTCGATCTGCCGCTGGCCGAACTGATGGCCACGGCCGCGGCCCAGCGGGATATCGGCAAGGGTGACATCGTGACGTACTCGCGCAAGGTGTTCATTCCGCTGACCGAACTGTGTCGCGACGTCTGCCACTACTGCACCTACGCCAAGACGCCGGGGCGCCTGAGCAAGCCCTACCTGCTGCCCGACGATGTGTTGCGGATCGCCGAGGCCGGCAAGGCGGCCGGCTGCCGCGAGGCGCTGTTCACGCTCGGTGACAAACCCGAATTGCGCTACCGGGCGGCCCGCGATGCGCTCGCGGCGCTCGGTTGCACCTCGACGCTCGACTACGTCCGGATGATGGCGCAACACGTACTCGACGAGACCGGCCTGCTGCCGCACCTGAATCCCGGCGTTCTGGAACGCGCCGACTACGAAGCGCTGCGCGCCGTGTCACCGTCGATGGGCATCATGCTCGAGTCTGCATCCCCGCGGTTGACCGAGCGCGGCGGCCCGCATTTCGGCTCGCCCGACAAACACCCGCAGGTGCGGCTCGCCTCGATCGAGGCCGCGGGCGCGGCCGGCGTGCCGCTGACGACCGGCATCCTGATCGGTATCGGCGAGACCCGCCGGGAGCGCATCGACAGCCTGCTCGCGCTGCGCGAACTGCACGAACGTCATGGGCACATCCAGGAAATTATCGTGCAGAACTTCGTGCCGAAACCCGATACGAAGATGCACGCGGTCGCCGCGCCGCCGTTCAAGGAACTGCTGTGGACAGTGGCCGTCGCGCGTCATCTGTTCGGCCCGGACATGAACATCCAGGCACCACCGAACCTGAACGCCGAACGGTTGCCGGCGCTGATCGACGCCGGCATCAACGACTGGGGCGGCGTATCCCCAGTCACGCCCGATCACGTCAATCCCGAATCACCGTGGCCACACCTGGGCCGGCTCGCCGAACAGACCGCGGCGGCAGGCAAGCGCCTGACACAGCGGCTGACGATCTACCCCGCATACGCGACGCAGGCCGAACACTGGATTGACCCTGCGCTGCGACCCGCCATCCTGCGCCACAGCGACAGCGAAGGCTACGCGCGCGAAGACACGTGGGTGGCCGGCGCGGCGATGCGCCCGCCGTTTCGGGTGCAACGCGATTCATCACCGACCGCGAGCGCGCGGCTCGGCGACATCCTGGCGCGCGCCACTGACGGCGAGTCGCTGACGACGCAGCAGATCGAGACGCTGTTCGCGGCCCGTGGCGACGACTTCGCCGCGGTCTGTCGCGCGGCCGACGCGGTGCGCGCCGAACACTGCGGCGACGTCGTCACCTACGTCGTCAACCGCAACATCAACTATACAAACCTATGCCTGTACAAGTGCACGTTCTGCGCATTCTCGAAGGGCAAGACCAGCGAGAATCTGCGCGGCGCGCCGTATGTGCTCGACACCGACGAGATCGGTCGGCGCACCGCCGAGGCCTGGTCGCGCGGCGCGACCGAAGTCTGCCTGCAGGGCGGCATCCATCCGGCCTATACCGGCCAGACCTATCTCGATATCTGCCATGCCGTGCGGGACGCGGCGCCCGATATTCATATTCACGCGTTCTCGCCGCTCGAAGTTACGCACGGCGCGCAGACGCTCGGCGTGTCGATTGAAACCTTCCTGCGCGCGCTGCGCGACGCGGGGCTCGCGAGCCTGCCCGGCACCGCGGCGGAGATTCTCGACGACGACATCCGCCGCCTCATCTGTCCCGACAAGCTCGGCACCGACGAATGGCTCGACGTAATCGCGACCGCGCACCGCATCGGCCTGCGCACGACCAGCACGATCATGTTCGGCCACCTCGAAGCGCCGCGGCACTGGGCCGGCCACCTGCTCCGCCTGCGCGAACTGCAGACACGCACCGGCGGCATCACCGAGTTCGTGCCGCTGCCGTTCGTGCACATGGAGGCGCCGCTGTACCACCGCGGTCGCGCGCGACTCGGGCCGACCTACCGCGAGACGATACTGATGCATGCGGTCGCACGCCTGGCGCTGCACCCGGTCATCGGCAATATCCAGACGTCGTGGGTAAAACTCGGCGCCGACGGTGCGGCCGACTGCCTGAACGCCGGCGTCAACGACCTCGGCGGCACGCTGATGAACGAATCGATTTCCCGCGCCGCGGGCGCCAGCCACGGTCAGGAGTTCGCGCCGCGGCAGATGGATGCGCTGATCGCCGGCCTTGGGCGCACGCCGCGCCAGCGCACGACGCTGTATGGCGAACCGCCCGGCGAACGCATCGCGGCCTCGCGCGACGCACGACCGCTGACGACCATTCGCAACACACCGGCCAAGTCGTACAAGGCGGCTTCCTAGCCTGCATTATTCATGCCGGCGGGGCCAACTGCGGCCAGTTGCATGCCGGGTCGAACCTTGCGACCAGACGCGAGATTAATAGTCTGACTATACGGCGGGCGCCTGGCACGGTTGTGCCGGCCCGCGGCGGCGCAGTGCTTGCCCTTCCCGCAAGCCACAGCTACCGCCATGCCTTTCAGTCCAGAGCTGCGCCCTGCTTCCGCCACGAACCGGCACAACTGCGATCCTTTATGAATATTGCAGGCCAGGCGTTACACTGGCAGACACGGCGAATGCACGATGTCTGACGCACACAACAGATCCTGGTTCGAGAAATTCTGGCATTGGTATTGCCGGGCCATCGCGCGCATTTTCTATCGACACATCGAGATCGAGGGCGCCGCATCAATCGCCACCGGTGACGCCGGGCTGCTGCTTTGCGCGAATCACGTCAATGCCCTCGTCGATGTCGTGCTGCTGCAGGCAACGACAACCCGCACGATACGCCCGCTGGCCCGCAGCGGCCTGTACCTGAATCCGCTGCTGCGCCCGCTGCTGCATCTGATCGGCGCCGTACCGGTCGCGCGCCGCAACGACGTGGCCGCGGACCTGACGCGCAATGACAAGTCGTTTACACGCTGTGCCGAACTGCTCGCCGCCGACGAAACGATTGTGATTTTCCCCGAAGGCCAGAGTCATTCTGACTCGCACATACACAAACTCAAGACCGGCGCGGCCCGTATAGCACTCGCAGCGGCGGCGCATAACGGCCGCGCGCCGGTCATTTTACCGGTCGGACTGACGTTTACGCGCAAGGGAAAATTCCGCAGCGATGTGCTGATCCAGTTCGGCACCCCGCTGAACGCTACGCTGCCGGACAATATCGAACCGTTCGCGGCCGTCGAACTGCTGACGGCACGCATCACCGAGGGCCTCGCCGCCGTCACGCTCAATGCCGATTCATGGGAAGACATTTACCTCGTCAATCGGCTCGAGCAGTTCTTCGCGCTACGCCATGGCAAGTATCGCAAGCGCAAGCTACGGCAACGTTTCTGCGCGCTGCAACGACTGATCGATGCACAGCGCGCGCTGCGCGTCTACGAGCCGGACCGGGTGCGGGCGATCCTGCTGCAACTGACGGCATTCGAACGACTGTGCCGGATGTTCGGCATTCGCGACTATCACCTGACGATCGATGCCCGGCCGGTGCTGGTCATGCTGTATTTCGCCCGGCTGATCCTCGTTGTGCTGCTGACGCTGCCGATCGCAATCTGGGGCACCATCAACGGCATCGTCCCGTATTTGCTGACGCGCCACGGGTCACGGCGAATAGCCCGCAGCGAGGATCAGTACGACACCGCCAAGGTATTGCTCGGCATGCTGCTGTTCCTGTCGTTCTGGTCAGTGCAGACGATTCTCGTCTATCGGTGGGCCGGCGCATGGTGGTCGATCGGTTATCTCGGCAGCGTCCTGCTGGCCGCACCGATTGCATTGCGGATGCGCAAGGAATACCGGATTATCTGGAGCAACCTGAAGGTCTTTTTCCTGTTTCTGCGTAAGAGACAGCTTAGGGCATATCTCGCCGACAGGCGGCATGAGATCGAGGTTGAACTCGCGCACCTGGTACGCATCGTCAAGCGTCTGCCGGAAACGGCTGGCGGATCCGAACGGGAGATTCACACATGAGCATGGCACACGACATTACCCCGGTCCGGCAGCAGGTCAGCGATGCGGAATGGCAGGTGCGCGTCGACCTCGCCGCCTGTTATCGGCTGATCGCGATGTATGGCTGGGATGACCTGATCTTCACGCACATTTCGGCCCGCGTCCCGGGTCCGGACCGGCATTTTCTGATCAACGGCTACGGCATGCTGTTCGACGAAATCACCGCCAGCAGCCTCGTCAAGGTCGATCTCGCGGGCAACAAGGTGACGGACTCCCCGTTGCCCGTAAATCCGGCCGGTTTCACCATCCACAGCGCCGTGCACGAGGCACGCGCTGACGCCGGTTGCGTGCTGCACACGCATACCCGCGCCGGCGTTGCCATCTCCACGCAGCGCGACGGACTGTTGCCGCTGTCGCAGATCTCGCTTCCGCCGCTGGCATCGATCGCCTATCACGACTACGAGGGCATCGCACTGCGCGCCGAAGAAAAACCGCGGCTCGTCGCCGATCTCGGCGGCCGCGCGTTCCTGATCCTGCGCAATCACGGTATGCTGACGATCGGCCCGACCATTGCCGACGCGTTCCTGGCAATGTACGCGCTGGAAACCGCCTGTCAGATCCAGGTCATGGCGCAGTCGACCGGCGCACCGCTGACGCAAATCAGCCCGAAAATTCTCGCCGGCATCGCCGCGCAGGTCGACGAGGTTACCGCCGGACTCGGCGGCGCGCTTGCGTGGCCCGGACTGCTGCGCAAACTCGACCGGATCGATCCGGGTTTTCGGGACTAGGTTTTCGGGGCTGGTGGCCGGTGAATGAACCGTCGCTGCCGGCATCGGTCGCAGCCGTCAGTCGCAAATAAAAAGGTGCCGGGTTTATTTACCGAAACGGTAAATAAACCCGGCACCTTTTTTCGGCCTCAGAGATCGAGCGCCGGGATGATCCGGTCCCCGATCATGCGTATCGATGCCGCAGGATCGGCATACAGGCGCAGTGCGATGGCATCGAGACCGGCGGCGGCAAACTGCTGCAGCTTGTCGATCTGCCGGTCGACATCATCATAGTCACCGACGAAGGCGAGATGCGCGAGCATCGCATCGAGGATGTCTGCAGGGACGCCCTCGACGACCGGACTGGCGTTACGAAACGCCGTCCAGAACGCATCGGCGCTACGCATGATCAGTTCGACGTCTGCCCTGTCGAGAAACGTCTCGAGCAGCCACGGCCGGAAGATGCCGCGCAACACGAGCCAGCGGCGGGCCTCCGCAACGGACTGCGCGCGGTCCGCATAGACATGCCACGCGGCGAATGCATTCGTCTGATATTGTGCCCGCGTACGGCCGTGCTGCGCGAGCGCCGACTCGAGCGTGCCGAGCGCGGCTGCGGCCAGCGGCACGGGCATATCGCTCATCATGCTGCCGTCGGCCACGCGCGCTGCCATGCGCAGCATCTGATCCATGCTTGCGCCGACGAATACGGGCGGCGGCGGACTCTGCGCCCAGCCAAATTGCAGATTGTGCACCTCGTACAACTCACCGGTGTAGTCGACCGCCTCGCCGGCGGCGGCGGACCGGATGATCTCGACGCATTCAGCCACGGCGCGCACGCGGCGCGCCGGCGTGATGCCAACAGCCGCCAGCGCCTCGCCGCCGCCGCCGATGACGATCCGGGCGCGACCCGCGGCCAGTTCATTCAGCGTCAACAGCGAGGCGGCGATCCGCACCGGGTGCATGTCGAACGGGTTAACGGCGATCGGCCCGAGCCGCAGCCGCCGAGTCGCGGCCGCGAGCGGGCCGAGGTTTGTGAACGGGTCACGGGAATCGAGCAGGCTCGACACCCAGACGCCGCGAATGCCGGCGGTCTCGGCCAGCCGCCCGAGTTCGGCCAGTTCCGCCGCGCTGGCGCGCGCATCCAGGATGACGTCGATCTTCACTGGTCGCTACCGTCTACCGATGGCGAGCACTGGAATCCGGGACGTGCCCGATCTGCTTGTATCGAAATTGCAGTCACCGTTTATGCATTGATTCGTCAGGCATCAAAATAAATCCGCATGTCACTCGTTGGCCCAATAAATGTCTCGATCCCTTCCTTGTCGATGGCTTCGATTGCCGCATCGACCGCAGCCTGTTCTGTACCGAATGAATCTACCCAGCCGGTACTATTGCCGCGACCGTCTTCAATTCGCAGAAACCATCCTCCGTTACCATCCGGAGTCGTTTCCACGTACACCGTCCACCGATTTCTCTCGATCACCTGCATCAGGGCCGATGCTATGGCTGTTGCATGACCAATCACAGGCCCAAATCCAAGACTAAAGCGAATATACCGTTCGATCCCGTCTGTTTTGTCAGGTAGCTCAGAAGGCAGTAAAGACCATCGGGTTAGCCAGGAGCGCAACGGCGTTAAACGCGATGGCCGCATACACCGTATGTCCGCGCACACCGCTTCGCAGCGCGACGCCTGCGCCGACAAGCCCGGCCAATGCCACGACGGTAATCAATATATTTGCCGGCCCGATGACGGCCGGCGGCTGCCCCGCCACTGAGTCAGAGAAATCAAAGAACCGGTCAGTAGCCCAGCTCAGCAGCACCCTGGTCGCAATCGTTGCGAGACCGAGGCCAAAACAGAATTTCGTTAGTGTATCGGCTTGCATGGTTTTGACTGCCTGCCGCTGTAAATCACGAGCCGAAGAAGCCGTTACGATCACCAAGGCGACCGGCCCGGCCGCCTCCCTTCTCTTCACCCCGATGATGCCGAGAAAACCGCAGCCGAGAAACCATGCAGCGGGCAGTATCGGCGCGGACCAGCAACGGTGCGAAGCGTCCGAGTGAGCAAGAACGAACGGTGTTGAGCATTTTGTTGGATTATTCGATTCTCATCGTTGTAGAACTATTAGTCCATAGCGATAAATTCTTCATCTCTGTTTCTGCTGTTGATTTTGATACTACCTCCATTTCGTATGCCCTGGATTCCTGAGCGGCAATTCTGAGATAAATCGTATCTTTTTCAGGTACGGCAATCTTAATTTGATGCTTGCCATATTGTTTCTTGTTCTTGAGACCTGCTTTAACCACTTCGGTTATTGTGACGAGACGGAGCCCGGCTTCAACATCCAAATAGAAATAACTTTCCCCACCAAACCGAAAAATATCCTTATCGATGCTAATGAAATCAATAATTCCAATAGTGCTTACAACACCAGGACCGCCTTGCGGAAAATAAATAAAGGCTCTTCCTTTCCCGGTATCAATATCCGGTATTTCATCCAACGTTTCCTGATACGTAATTTTATCTGTCATTCCTGACCTTAATACGGCTCCTGAACAACCCGATAATGCAACAACTAAAGCAACCACGATGGATAGTGGTTTGTGTGAGTTTCTCAATGCTTCATCCTATCTCTATTTACGATAAATAATCTAACGCCCGCAACAGTCGCCGCGGTCGGCAGCGGCTGCCAGGCAAGGGGCCGTCCCGGCCGCTCGTTTGTGCCGGTTAAATGGAAATTTACTGAAATTCCGGACGTTGAACTTATGCTGCTTCAAATCTTATCCTGTTTTCTGCCATCCATTTCTCCATCTGCTCCTGACCATTACCCGGGTCTTTCATTACGTCAGCATGAGCTTCCATGTAGTGAGGCCTGAGTGCGCTCATCCAGTCTTCGAACGTTTCGCCCTCTGCTGTAATGTCACATAAGTCGCATTTAAGAGTTTTCATCAATCTTCCTCCGCTTGAAGCGTGGCATTGCCCAAAAACGCCCAGGACAGGCGCCGCTGTACGATGCCAAAAAAAAGGGCCGCGGGCTCCCGGTCGCTTGCTAATGCTGGTTATGTGTCGCTTGAACTAAACCAAAATTCTATTTCTGAAGTCTCTACTTCAAACTCGGCAGAATGCTCAATATTTGCCGGCACTTGATACCAATCTCCGACCGAAAATCTCTCAGCTTTTCCATCGATGGTCAAAATCAGCTCGCCGCGCGTGATAATGCCAACGTTACTTGTTTCGTGTGCGTGAGGAGAAATTTTGGTACCTGGCGGATATGAAGCAAACAGAATTTCGCAATTCTCCGCTTTCAGTCGGTAAGCGTCGAACGGGCCGTCAAAGGGTGGAAGATTGCGAATTAAGTCTGGATAGACCATGAGCGCTTACCGGTGTCTGGAAAACACATAACGCCAGCAACAGCGGCAGCCGTAAGGCTGTCGCTGCCGCTGTTGTTTGTGCCGGCTATATGCCGAAACTATTAAAGCGGAACAACTTTGTTAGCGCATGGGCCTTTCTGCCCTTGACCAACTTCATACTCTACGGCTTGTCCATCATTAAGGGTTGCGTAACCGCCACCACTTTGAATTTCAGAATGATGTACAAAAAGATCTTTACTGCCATCCTCTGGGGTAATGAAGCCAAAACCTTTGCCTGCGTCGAACCACTTTACTGTGCCTTTGCTCATGTTGTCTTCTCAATGATTTCGGTGAAAGTTAAAAAATTCACAATTTCAATTCACCGTTTGAAATGTGAGGTACGATAATTTCGTATTAGACACCACTATCAACAGGATTTTCCTTATCGTCAGCTAAAGGCTGCTCGCCAGTCTGACCTTCCTCAGAATCCTTGCTCATCTTTTTCAGGTGTTTTTCTTCTTTTTTCTTCTTTTTCGCAATCTCTTTCTGTCTTTTTTCAAACGTGTAATTAGGTTTCGCCATTAGAATTCTCTTGCTTTAAATTAAAAGGTTTTCGATTTTCGGGTTAAGCATATAGCGCCCATAATAGGCGCAGCTGTACGATGCCTGGCATTTGAAAGACCGGCTCCCGTCGCTTGCTTATGCTGGTTATGGGGCAAATGTGCCTCCAAGCTGGAATACTGACTGAATACGCACAGTGTAAACGAGATGAATACGGGTGCCCACTACAGCCCGAAAGCGGCCGCCCAAGCAGGCTCAGATGATCAGGTATGAGTGACGTCAAACGGCCAGAAGTGGCCATACACAAGGTAAAAAGAAACCCGCTCCATGGCGGGTTCCTTATGTGAGTTAACTGAATAAAGTCACACCCTTTTACGTCGCATCCACCCCAGCAACCCGAGGGCCGAGCCGAACAGCCAGGCTGCCGCAGGGACCGGCACCGCAGTGACATCACCCGAGTGAACAGCCCACGCATACAAAGGAGTGGACTTATAACCGTGGACGTTCTGGCTGCCACTGCTCAAATTGAAGCTCCATGCGTAATTAGGATTAAGCGTGTACTCGCCAGTCCAATAGAAATTGGACTGGACGTTGCTAAACAAATCGTAAACTGCAACAAAGGTTCCGGATTTATTTTCCGCGGCGGAAAATAAATCCGGAACCTTTGTCTTTTTTTTTATACTTTTCGTTTTAGCCGTAAAGTTGCATGTGGTCAGCAATCGGCATGGCTTTTGTTTTTCCGGCAGGAAACCACAGGCACGGGAGAGCGTACGGGCACTTGTTGTGGATTCAGGTGGATCGCATCGTGATGCCACTAAATCATTAAAAACGCAATTGAAATAATGCCGACGGGGAGTGAGCGCTATTTTCAGCGTAGCGAGATTGCCGGTTTATTCGGTACCTTTGTTTTCCCAGCTCTTGTTATTGGCTTTTTCGTGCGGAGCTGATAAACGATATTCCGTTCGACGCCTAGCCTTGCCTCTTATCGCTCTCGCGTAACACCGGAACAACCTCCGCTGCCAGTACCTCCATCTGCTCGACAAAATCCCACAACGGATTCAGCACGATCATGCGCGCGCCGCGGTCGATAACTTCCGCGAGCCCTTCCGCAACGCGTTGCGGGCTGCCCCAGACGCAGATGTCGGCGACGAAGTTCGGATTCTTCTGAATCATCCACGGATAACGCGCCTCGAAGAATCTGTCGAGGCCGGCTTTAGCGCGTT
>JAJFJS010000019.1 GCA_021773815.1 Gammaproteobacteria bacterium | reverse complement strand
CGCAGCGCCTGTCGGTAGATCTCCAGCAGGTCTTCAGCGCCGGACGGCGGTGCGGCGAACAGAACCACGACCACGCCCAGCGAAATCCATATCTTTTTCATGACGACAACATACCTGATGAGCGCCCGCGGGCGGGCGCGTGAGACCCCTTGTTCTTGCCTATATATATAGGAGCGATATAGCGACGATGAATCGCATCGGCGCAGACATCGTATACCAGACCTTGCGGGCCATGTCAGCCTGAACCGGCGCGTCGGTTTACGGGTGGAACGGGCTGTTAAAACCGGAAGCGTTCGGCTGCCCGGCTGTTGGTGAGTGCGGGGATAACTGTTTCAAACAGGGACCGGTAGGCGATCTCGCCCTTTTTTGACCGCTCGACGAGGCAGGCTTCCATGACCGGCGCCGTGCCGACGACGACGAAGGCACGGCCTTGTGGCTTGAGCCAGGCCTCGATCCGCGAATCGTAGACCGGCAGCGAGCCGGTGACGGCGATGACGTCGAATTGTGCCGCGGCCGGTCGGTCGTACATGTCCTGAACCCGCAGTTCGACATTCGTGATGCCGAGGTCGTCGAGGCGGCGGCGGGCGCCGTCGATCATGTCGGCCGACGAATCGATGCTCGTGACGTGTCGGGCGAGCCGGGCCATGCAGGCCGTCAGGAAGCCGGTACCGGTACCGATGACCAGCGCGCACTCGGCGGGCTGGATATCGAGTTCCTGCAGGATGCGCCCCTCCATTTTGGGCGCCAGCATGGACTGCGTGTGCCCGGCCGCGTCCGTGCCGATCGGCAGCATGACGTCGGCGAATGCGAGATCCGCGTAGCGTTCGGGAACGAAGTGTTCGCGAGGCACGTCTTCCAGCGCCGCCAGCACCCGGGGGCGGGAGACGTCCCAGCAACGGATCTGTTGCATGGCCATGTTCTTGCGAGCGAGTTCGGTGTCCATGTTCATCGATCATTTTCCAGAAAATCGGCACAGGTTAAGTCGTTTATGCGGTATCGACAAGGCGGACACCGGATTATGGTGAATCACCGCGTTTAGTGTCAGGCCCTTCGGCTATTCTAGCAAGCATGATCGAAGCCTGGCTGATACCGTTATTGGCGTTGGCCTGTCTGGGCTTTGCCGCTGCCTGCTGGTTGCTTTGGCGCCGTCAGCGTCGCTATGTCCGTCAGGTCGCGGCATTGCATCGGGATGCGATCGAATCGGCCGAGGCATCGGCCTTCGGTCAACGCGTCTCCCGGCGCGGGCTGCCCGATGATCTGGCCGAACTCGGCGATACCTTCAACCTGTTGTTCGACGCGCTCGCGTCGAAAGATGCGCAAACGCGCCAGCGCGAATCGTTGTTTCAGGAACTCGCCAATGCCGTACCGGACCTCGTGCTTGTACATCGTGAGCGCATTGTGTTCGCCAACAACGTCGCGGCCGAGCCGGTCGGCCTCGCCCCCGAGCAACTGGTCGGGCGGCCGATGACGGACCTGATACGCCCGGCCTTCAGGCCCATGATACGCAACGCGACCGCGGCCCGGCTCGGTGGTGAGGGCGACGATGAGCCGGTCGAATTCCAGTTGATCAATGGTGGCGAGCGCGGCATCTGGATCGAGGCGCGCAGCATGCTGATCGAATACCGCGGCCGGCAGGCGGTGCTGACAATCGGTCAGGACATTACGTACCGCAAGAGTGTCGAGGCGACGCTGGGGCGCAGCAAGCAGCAGGCACAGATTACGCTCGAATCGATCGGCGAGGGCGTCCTGACGTCGAATATGCACGGCGAGATCGACTACCTGAACAGCGCCGCCGAGAAACTGATCGGCATCGATCGGCAGGCCGCCACCGGCCAGCGTCTCGGCGATATCGTAAACCTCGTCGACGAGGGCGACCGGCGCGACCTGGGCGATCCCGTGATGCGCTCGCTGACCGACCGGCGCCGCATCAGCATGGGCAGCCGGGCGCTGATGGTGTCGCATGACGGCGATACCGAGCTGTCGATCGAGCTGACGGCATCGCCGATCAAGAATCCAGACGGCTCGATCGCCGGCGTCGTGGTCATCATGCATGACGTGTCCGAGATCCGCGGTCTCGCCCAGCAGATGAGCTATCAGGCAGCGCATGATCCGCTGACCGGACTGATCAACCGACGGGAATTCGAGCGGCGTCTGGAGCAATCGATACATTCGATCCGTGACGAGGATGCGTCTCACGTGCTGTGTTACCTCGATCTCGATCGTTTCAAGGCCGTCAACGACACCTGCGGTCACATGGCCGGCGATAACCTGTTACGGGAGCTGTCGGCGATCATCAAGGACCAGGTGCGTGATTCGGACTTCGTTGCGCGGCTCGGCGGCGATGAATTCGGCATGCTGCTGATGGGTTGTCCGCTGCGTAAGGCGCGCCAGATTGCCGACGACGTCATTCGCGCGGTCCGCGAGTATCGGTTCGTCTGGCAGGATCGGATCTTTACGGTCGGCGTGAGCGTCGGACTCGTCGAGATCGGCCGCGAGAGCGGCACGATCAAGGACATCCTCAGTGCGGCGGACTCGGCCTGCTATGTGGCCAAGCAGCGGGGGCGGGGTCAGGCACATGTCTATTCCGCACGCGACGAGGCGTCAGCCCGCCAGCGCGGCGAGATACACTGGCTCGGGTTGCTGCAGACGGCGCTCAAGGAAGACAAGTTCGAGATCTACCAGCAGCCGATCATCTCGATGTCGGGCAAGGGCCGCGGCGGGCCGGCCGTCGAGGTCCTGCTGCGGCTGCGGGATGACGACAATCAGATCGTGCTGCCGAAACAGTTCATCCAGGCGGCCGAGCGCTACCAGCTAATGGCCTCCGTCGATCGCTGGATGGTGCAGGCGACGCTAGCGGCGATCGGTCAGGGCGCAATTCGGTTGCCCGAGCAACGTAGCTGCAGCATCAACCTGTCGGGTCAGACGCTCGGGGACGGCACGTTCCTCGAGTTCGTTGTCGAATGTCTCGATCACAGCCAGGTCGATCCCAGTCAGATCTGTTTCGAAGTCGGTGAAAGCGCCGTCATGGCAGACCTGGAGCATGCCCGCCGGTTCGTCGGCGTCCTGCACGGCATGGGCTGCCGTTTCGGTCTCGACGACTTCGGTCGCGGCATCGGCTCGTTCGCCAGTCTGCAGGACCTGTCTATCGATTTTTTGAAGATCGATGGCGCCTATACGCGTGGGCTGGAGGAAGACAGCCTGAATCACCAGGTCGTTTCGGCAATCGCGAGACTGTCCAAGACGGTCGGCTTCAAGGTCATCGCCGAACAGGTTGAGGAGCAGCAGTCATTCGATACGCTGCGCCGGTTGGGGGTGGACTTCGTGCAGGGTTACTACGTGCAGCGGCCGCAGAAGCTGTAGCTCAGGAATCTTGTTTGTTGCTTCCAGTCTTTCCCTGGTCGGTCGAGGCGGCGTGATACCCCTCTGAAACGCCGCTTGAATTTTACCGGGTTGTCGAGTTTGCGTGCCTCGGGCGGCTGAAGGTTTCCGAGGGGTATCACGCCGCCTCGACCTCAGACGCATCGCGGGACGGCTGCAGAGGACTGGTGTACACCGGCACCTATGCCAGCGCACCGCTTACGGCAATACGGCATGCCAATTTAGTGATGTTCCATGGCGGCAGCAGAATCAACGATCACCAAGTCCGGAGTCTCGCCATCCGTTTCCGACATTCGTAATGTTGTGGTCATGCTATTCAGTTTATCGTAGTAGGGAGTTTTCCCAACCAGCTTTGAGAACTCTTTGGGCGCGACAGGTTCGGCGATCAGGAAACCCTGCACCAATTGACACTGGCGACCTTGAAGGAACTGTAATTGAGTCTGAGAACTGACTCCCTCCGCGACAATGTTCTTGGATAGGTGCTTTCCGAGATCAAGTATCATTTCGATGATTTTGGTTTCAGGGGGATCGCTGTCAATTTGTTCAATAAATAGTCTGTCTATTTTTAAAGTGTCAAACGGCAGCATATTCAAATAACTCAATGACGAATAACCGGTTCCGAAGTCGTCTATAGCAATAGACAGTCCTCTGTTCTTGATCCACTCGCAGATCTCGATGGTTTTGCATGCATCGGTTGCAAACAGGCTTTCGGTAATCTCGATTTCGAGTGCGCTGGAGTATTCTCCGGATATTGAAATTGCTTTTTCTACAGATTTCTTGAAGCTCGAGTTCATAAATTGCTTGAGTGAGACATTCACGGCAAGCTTTTCTATGGCGAGATCGGCGTCTTGCCATTGAGTCAGCATCCGTGCGGACTCAAGCAGCACCCATTCCCCGAGGGGAATAATCAGCCCGGTTTCCTCGGCGACCGGAATGAATTCAACCGGCGAAATGGGCCCGCGGTCTTTGTGGAACCAGCGCAACAGTACCTCGCCACCTATCACTCGGCCGGTTCTGATATTCATCTGTGGCTGAACATACAATCTGAACTCGTTGCGTTCCACGGCCCTGCGCAACTCTGATTCGAATGACACGCGAGCCTGGACCACTGCCTTCATCTCGGATTGATAATATTTCCAGTTATTTCGACCGGCTTTCTTTGCTTCATACATTGCCAGATCGGCTTTAAATAGCAGTTCTTCGAGATCCTTTCCGTCGGCGGGAATTTTGGCAATGCCGATGCTGGCGCCCAATTGATGGGCGACGCCGGCAATTGCTATCGGGTGGCTTAAGGCACGAATGATTTCATCCGCGGCCTCGGCCGCCATGATGTCCGTGCTGGTGCAGGGTATTAGTACGACGAATTCATCACCCCCTATACGAGCCACGGTCGAGCCAGCGGAGAAGATTCTTTCAATACGATGCCCCACGATTGCGAGCGCACGATCTCCGACGATGTGACCGGCAATGTCATTAACAGATTTGAAGAAGTCGAGGTCGATATACAGCAGTGCCCCTTCGGACTTAGCGCTGTCGATATCAATCAGCGCTTCCTGAAGTCGTTCTCCCAGGAGTCGCTTATTAGCGAGTTCCGTTAATTCATCGCGGCTGGCGTGGAATTCAAGTTTGTGGGTCCGGTCAATCGTTTCCAGTGCCAGGGCTAATCGTTCCAGACAGCCATCTATGAGCTCCGTTGTTGACGGATCAGTCTCGCCATCGCTTATGGATACCACGAGAAAGGCGCGTGGCAGGCTATTGATGGTGATCGGATAGACTGCCGACAGATATTCCGATTCACAAGATATTCGAAATGCCGCCGGCAGTGAGGCTGTCTCGATGGGGGTTGCCGACCAGATCGTATTCAGTCTAGTCAAGTCGTCGTCCGTCAGTCTCCATCTGGACTCTTCAACCAGCGCTTCTCCGGGGATGTTCCGGTATATCTCCGCATCTCTATGGTCTTTGTTATTGAGTAGTACTACCGTTGCCTGAAGTAATTGCTGTTGGTCAACAAGAAGTCGGATTAGTAGCTGACAAACAGCGCTGAGGTCCTTTTTGGACAGCAGGATTCGATCTATTTCTGAGAATGAACTCAGTGTGCTGATTTGACTGTTGATCTTGGACGACATCTTGTTGATAGAATTGGCAAGACGAGCGAATTCGATCGGGCCCGTCTCCGCAATCGACTGGGTGTGGTCGCGCCGCGCAATTCGCTGTATGCCGTCCATCAGGCCGTCAATCGGCTGCATCGTCTTACGAATCTGTATGGAAGCCACGAGTAGCGGTGAAAGGATCAGTATTAGCAGGATTGAAGCGTAATAGCCGTTTGAATCCAGTATCCAAAGTTCACTTGGCCGGTTGTCCCGTGTCTGCGTAATGATCCAGGGCGTTGCTTCAAACTGGCCAGTCAGAAACAGCTCCCAATAATTGGTTTGCCAATCCTGATCGTCGGATTTCCATTGGAAGATACCGGTCGAAGATGCGTTCATACTCGCAAACATCAATTCGATGGGCGGGCTATTGCTGTTTGTGCAGAAGAGCTTGGTGCCGGTCGGAAGAAATACGCAACTATTGTCGGTGTTGCTGACGAGTTCGCCCATTTTCCAGAGATAATGATGTGGTAGCCAGCCGACCAGAAATGAATTGCCGGCGAGTTGATCACTATTGATGGGCACTGCAATAGCGATTTTCCGATTACCCGACAGATTAGCATCGCCAATAATGATTCGGGGTAGATTGGCTTTTGTCCTGTCGTTAAAAAACTGAATTTCCAGCTCATCAAAGATGGGTGTGACGTTGCGGCCGACTAATGATTCGGGAATATTCGGATCATCGGCAATCAGAGACAACAGGTCCGAGGCGGTGCGGAGTTGGCTGAGAATTGTTAAGCCGAAGGCTCGGCTATCATGCTGCAGTTGAGCGATGGTTTGTTTGGCGTTGTTGTTGTCGTGGGTATAGCTGGCTAATAGCGCGACGGACAGGGACGGAATTAGCGTTGCGACGAAAAATGCGCTTAGCGTTCGACGGCCGACACTGCTCGTCAGCGCCAGCCATTTTCCCGAAAAACTTTCCATCTAATAGTTCTCGGCGATTCCAACATAAGCACCATTGTTGGCTCGTATGATGTCATCCTTGCTCGATTTTGCCGTTAGCGGTGGAACTGAATCGCCATCGGGGCCCTTGCTGTATAAGTCAAAGTCAGTGTTGATCGGTACAAGGTTCTTGTTCTTTCTGGCGGCGCTCAGGTTGGGGCCATCCAATGTCCGGTAAATATATGGTTCACCCCAGGGGTCCAGCCACGCACGATCGACGGCTTCGAGATTCGGAGGGGGATCGTCCCCGTTGTGAGCCCGGTACCTCTCGATAACCATACTGATGATCCCGATGTCACTTATGGCTTTAGAGCTTTTGGCACGGGTGACATAGTCACGGTAGGCGGGCACAGCGAATGTGAGGCTGAGACTGAGCACCGCGAGGGCGATCATGATCTCTATTAGTGAAAACCCGGAGGATTTTCCACGAATTTGCGTGTCATACACCGTGCCGAAACCCGAGGAGGTTGAGGAATACCAGCGTATTGACACCACTTTTCGGAAACAGTGCGTTATGTCGCAAAATAACTATAAAAATGCATTTTTTTCCGAAAACGGTTAATCAAATGAATCCGGCGACAGAAGTTTTCAGGCTATTGTTTTATAAGAATAATTTTCGTTTTAGGCTGCGATGTGCAGCGGCCGCAGAAGCTGTAGCTACGTATCTTGTCTGGTTTTTGCCTGTTGGTCTTTCCCCGGGAGGTCGAGGCGGCGTGATACCCCTCGGAAACGCCGCTTGAATTGCTCGAGGTTGTCGAGTTTATGTAGCTCGGGCGGCTGAAGGTTTCCGGGGGGTATCACGCCGCCTCGACCACAGACACATCGCGGGATCGTGGCCGTTTGCACGCCGGACTTGGGTGT
>JAJFJS010000018.1 GCA_021773815.1 Gammaproteobacteria bacterium | reverse complement strand
GCGAGCCGGTCCGCCAGCTCGGGGTCGACGCGCACGGTGCGAAAGCGGTCGAGCTGACCTTCCTCGGGCTTCGTGAGCCTGCCCGTGATCTGGTCGCTGCCGACCACGAGATCGCTCACGCGCCCTGCCTGCTGGTACTCGAGGAAGCGGCTGTACGGGATGGCCGCCACCTGCGTGCTCTGGTACCAGAACTGCCCCGCCAGGAAGAGCATCCAGGCGCCCAGCATCACGTACCAGAAGTTCCAGCCCTGCAACTGGGGGCTACCGAGCGGCTTCCCGGGTGACGCTTGTCGCTTCGGGCCGTTCGGCCGAACGGCGTCAGCGGAAGAGTCGCCCTTCGGCGGAGTAGGGCTGGAGGGACCGCTCACGTCACGACAGGGTAGCGGAGTCGTGTCCCGAGGTTCGCGGCCTCGCCTCGGCGTCCAGCACGCGGCGGGCCCTCGAGGTCACTCACTCAGACGTGAGCCTCGCCACCAGGCGCATCTCGACGGACTTGCGAACCACGCCGTCCATCGCTGCCCGTGCGCGGGCGGTCCATTCTGCGCCCGCCGCGCAGATCTCGGCAGCCCGCGGACCGGCCTCTTGCAACAAGGCCGTCATGCGCTGCCAGGCGTCACGGATGGCTTGCGTGGTGACCTCCGGAAGGGCGGGCGGAGGCTCCGCAGCGGCCGCAGCGAGCGCGTGGGCGTCGGCGGCCGCGACCGCCTCGCACGCGCGGTGGAGGCCCAGGTAGAGCCGCTCGAGTGCCTCCTCCCCGGGCAGCATGCAGGCGCCGTGGGGCTCGCCCAGGGTGTCGAACACGTAGCCCTGGGCCGGGTCCATGACCGAGCGGAAGTACCACACCTGCGCCGGGTCGGGCAGGAAGGTCCAGATGTCGTTGACGCTGCGCTCCTCGTCCCGATCCAGGAACCGGGTCACCGGCAGCGCATAGCGAAGCTGGTGGCGCTTCGGGTCCATGCTGCGGCGGTCCATCAGGACCAGGGGGCGGGTGATCTGCTGGATCGGAATCCAGAGGTTCAGCAGGAGGAGCGAGGAATCGTCGTTGCGACCGTCGGGCGTCTGGTGCCGGAACAGCCCCGGCGCCGCTCCGCTCATCAGCTGCTTGAGCGGGGTCCCGAACACGTCCTGATCCGCGTGGACCGTGCGTGCGGCGTCGTGGCCGTTCGAGCCGTCCATGCCGCCGGGGTTCACGTTGAGGCCGTTCGGGCCGGCGCGCCGTTGGATCATGCCTTCGTCTGCGACGTGCTCGATGCGCAGGCCCCTACCGTTCGCCAGCCGGAACCGCGCACCGTTCAAGCTCTCGCGCAGCGCCCGGGCAGCCGCCTCCGAGACCCGGTCCTCGTCGCGAACCGTTGCGAGCGCCTGCTGCAGTCGCGCGTTGCCCGACAGGTCGATCGTCTCGAAGCCCGCCTCCTCCAGTCCGGGCTCGGACGTCTGTGGGTCGGCGCCGTCGTTCAAGAGACAGGACCGGAAGTCGAACGCCTCGACCGGATCGACGCCGAAGGGCAGCGTCCGGGCGCGCAGGAGGCCCGGGCGCTCCTCATCGGGCGATACGTCCTCGGCCCGGGTGAAGCCGAGCGAGGCACGCAGCTCGGACGGTCTCTCGTCCATGCTTGGACGCTACTGCGCCCGGGCCCTCGTGCCAGTACGACCGCGAAGCAAGACTTGGGAGTGAGCCTGAGGTTCGCCCGAGTGCTGAGAATCGCCGAGCAAATCCGATGACTTGTGGCGGAGCGAACGAGGACTCGAAGCCAGGACTTGCCCGCAGACTGGCTCGCTCTGGAAACAGCCCGGCTCTCGGGATCGATCGGCGCCCCTTTCAGGTAGAGTCCTGAGATGCCGCCGAAGAGGCCGGGACCTCGGGACGCGCGCAAGTCCGGCGAGCCCGGACCTCGCGCCAACGCTCCCTCCGGGTCCCGCGCCAAAGCGCCCTCCAAGAAGGGCGCCCGCGTGCCGAAGTCGTCTGACACCCTCGGACCGATCATCGTGGGGATCGGCGGGTCGGCCGGATCGCTCACCCCGCTCCGCGAGCTTCTCGCCGCGCTCCCGACGGATTCCGGTCTGGCCTTCGTGGTCGTGAGTCACCAGGCCCCGACCGGCCAGAGTCTGCTCCCGGAGATCCTCACCAAGAGCACCCAGATGCCGCTGCGCGAGCTCGCTGGAGAGGAGAGGGCCGAGGCCGGCCACGTCTATGTGGCGCCCCGCGGCCACTCGGTGACCGTGCACGATGGACGCCTCGCCATCGAGCCGACCGGCGACCCGAGCCGCGTGCCCCTTCCCATCGACTTCTTCTTCCGCGCGCTCGCCCTCGACCAACGGAGCCGAGCGGTCGCGATCATCCTTTCGGGTACGGGAAGCGACGGCACGCTGGGGCTCGGGACGATCCGCGCCGAATCCGGCCTGTGCCTGGCGCAGGCTCCCGAGACGGCCGAGTTCGACAGCATGCCCTCCAATGCGATCGCGGCGAAGGCGGTCGACTTCGTGCTTCCCGTCCGCGACATGCCCGCGCGGCTCGTCGCGTACGCCCTGGCGGTCGCCAAGGACGACGGTGGGAAACCGCGCGACACCACCTCGAGCGAGCTGGAGCGGATCCTCGCCCTGATCCGCTCGCGAGGAGGCCGCGACTTCACGGCCTACAAGCGCGACCTCTTGCTGCGTCGCATCGAGCGACGCATGGAGCTCACCCACATCGAGACGCTCGCCGCGTACGAGCGCCTGCTCGGGGAGAGCGACGAGGAGGTCCAGGCGCTGTGGCGGGATTGGCTGATCGGCGTCACCGGGTTCTTCAGGGATCCGGAAGCCTTCCGGGCCCTCAGCGAGTCGGGGCTTCCGCCCCTGCTTGCCAAGCGCCCAGCCAACCACCGGTTCCGCGTCTGGGTCCCCGGGTGCGCGACAGGAGAGGAGGCCTACTCGGTCGCCATCGTGGTGAACGAAGCCATGGAGGCCTTGGGAGAGGACTTCGACTTCCAGGTGTTCGCGACGGACCTCGACCCGGCCGCCATCCAGATCGCTCGCGCCGGGCGCTATCCGAAGACGATCGTCGAGGCGGTCGGGGAGCGCCGCCTGAAGCGGTTCTTCGACGAAGACGAGCACGGCTACCGGATCCACCGGAGGCTGCGGGATCGCATGGTGTTCGCCGTCCAGGACGTCCTGCACGATCCGCCGTTCACGCGGATCGATCTGCTCTCCTGCAGGAACCTCCTCATCTACATCGTTTCGAACGAGCAACAGGGCCTGCTTTCGACCTTCCACTACAGCCTGAACCCGGAGGGGCTGCTGCTGCTCGGTGCGAGCGAACATGTCGGTGGATCGCAGGAGTTCTTCTCGGCGATCGACACACGCTGGAAGCTCTTCCGACGCAACGATTCCGTCGCGGCCCGACCGCGTCTGCAATGGACCCTCCCCTCCACCAACCTCGGTTTGGCTCCTCCGCTTGCCGAAGGGCGCGTCCTCGACCTGGGGGAGGCCGTGCGCGCGTGCCTCGCCGAGCGCTTCGGGCCCCCGGCCGTCGTCGTCGATCTCCGCGGGCAGATCCAGCACACCCATGGTCACGTCGGGCCCTTCCTGGAGCTGGCTCCAGGCCGTGCCAACCTCAACGTCGTGGACATGGCGCGCGAAGGCTTGCGGGCAGCGCTCGCCTCCGCCCTCCGCGAGGCCGCGAAGGCGGTTGGCCCTCCCGTCCACAGGAACGTCCGCCTGAAGGTCGACGGGGGCTGGCAACTGCTTCACTTGACCGTGGGACGGATCGAGGATCGTCGCCTGCCCAACGAGTTGCTGCTCGTCTCCTTCCAGGCGACGTCGCCACCGAAGACGGACAAGCCCCGCGAAGGGAGCCGACCCGAGCACGCACAGATGGAAGAAGATCTGCTGCACATGCGCGACGACCTCCAGACCAGCGTCTCCGAGCTCCAGGCTGCCAACGAGGAGCTGGCTTCGGCGAACGAGGAGGTGCAGTCGGCGAACGAGGAGCTCCAGAGCACGAACGAGGAGCTCCAGACGTCGAAGGAGGAGACCCAATCCTTGAACGAGGAGCTCCAGACCGTGAATGCCGAGCTCACGGAGAAGCTCCGCGGGCTCGAGCAGGCAAACGACGATCTCCTCAACTTCATGAGCAACATCGAGATCGCCACCATCTTTCTCGACGGCCAGCTCCGGGTGAAGCGCTTCACGCCCCAGGCGCGCAGCGTGGCGCGCCTGATTGACAGCGACGTCGGGCGCCCGCTTGCCGATCTCGCGACCTTGCTCGACTACCCCGAGCTTCTCGCCGACGTGGGAAGCGTCCTCGCCACCCTCCAACCGATCGAGAAGCAGGCCGCCGCGCCCGGTGGCGTCTGGTACATGGTGAAGATCCGCCCCTACCGGACCGCGCGCAACGCGGTGGAAGGCCTGGTGGTGACCTTCGTCGACATCACGGAAACCAAGCGAACGGAGCGCATCCAGGCCGCACACTCCCTCGCCGAGAGCATCATCGATTCCCTGCACGAGCCGTTTCTCGTGCTCGATCCGAGCCTCCAGGTGGTGCGCGCGAACCAGGCCTTCTACGCAAGGTTCGGTGCGTCGCCCGCCGCGACCGAGGGACAGGTGCTCGACGAGTTGGCCGCGGGCCAATGGCGCGTACCCCGGCTCCGGAGCCTGCTCGAGGCCACGCTGCGCGGCGGAGATGCCTTCCACGACTTCGAGATCGTCCACGATCTGGCCCGCATCGGGCGAAGACGCATGGTCCTGAGCGGCCGCCCGGTCTCCCTGGGCGACGAGCCCCCCGCCCTGATCCTGCTGGGCATTCATGACGCGGGCCAGGCGGCGCCCGCAGCCCCCAAGGAGGGCGCGGGGGAATGAGTGCGAGGACGCGCAAGCCGACAGGCCCTCGGTCGCTGCGAGACCTCGCCGAGAGCCGCTTGGAAGGCGCGGCGGGAATCGCCGACGAGGCCCTGAGCTCGGACGAGATCCGTCGCGCCATGCACGAACTGGAGGTCCACCAGGTCGAGCTGGAGATCCAGAACGAGCAGCTCGTGTCGGCCCAGCTCGCTTCACAGGAGTCCGAGGACCGCTACCGCCGGCTGTACGAGTCGGCGCCCGTCGGTTTTCTCACGCTCGACCCCGAAGGTGCGATCACGGAGGCCAATCGCTTCGCCGCCCTGCTCCTCCAGCTCCCGCACGAAAGGCTGCTGGGGCTGACGCTCTCGAGCTTCATCACCGAGCGGGACCAGGATCGGTGGTACTTCGCGCGACGCTCCCTCGCCCAGAGCAACGAACGGCAGAGCTTCGACCTCACGATCCGACTCGAGGATGGGTCCGAGTTGGACCTGCAGGTCGCCAGCTCGGGACGGTCAATGGGCAGCGCGACGCTCAGCCTTGCGGTGCTCGACGTCACGGAACTGCGTGCCACCGAACGGGCCTTGCGAAGAGCGGCGGGCGAGGCGGCGCTCACGGAGGAACGTGAGCGCCGCAAGCTGGCGTCGGATCTCCACGACGAATCGGGCCAGCTCCTCTCGCTGGCGACGGTCAAGCTCCAGGCGCTCGCCGAAGCGACGATGGGAGAATGGAGCGTCGACATCGAGGAGGTGACGGGGATCCTCGCGCAAGTGCGGAGCCAGCTCACCTCCTTGACCTTCCAGCTGAGCCCGCCCCTCCTCCACGACGTCGGACTCGTCTCCGCCACCCGATGGCTCGCCGAGGACCTGAAGCGCCGCTACGACCTTGCGGTGGAGATCGCCGCCGAGCAGGAAATCGTCACGGACGAAGCCACACGGGTCACGGTGTTCCGCGCGATCCGCGAGCTCCTCATCAACACGAGCAAGCATTCGGGCATCGACGAGGCACGCGTCCGGATCTCACGCGAGGAGCCGGGCCTGGTGATCGCTGTCGAAGACGACGGCGTGGGCTTCACCCGCGATTCCGGTCGCGGCGGGTTCGGGCTCATGGCGCTCCGCGAGCGGATCGACCAGCTCGGCGGTACCCTTGCATTTGGCCCGGGTTCGGGCGGCGGGGGTAGCTGCGTCACCATCCGCGTCCCGGACCCGATCCGCGAAAGGGGTTCGGCATGAGTATTGGCATCCTGCTGGTCGACGACCACGAGCTGATGCGAGAGGGCCTGCGCTCGATCCTGGAGAGGGATAACGCCCTGAAGGTGGTTGGAGAGGCCGACAGCGGCCGCGAGGCCGTGAAGCTGGCGGGCACCTTGTCTCCCGAGGTCGTCGTGATGGACGTCGCCATGAAGGACATGAACGGGATCGAGGCCACCCGCCAGATCCGGGCCGCGTGCCCTGGCGTGCGGGTGATCGCCCTGTCGAGCCACTCGGACGCCCGCTACGTCAGCAACATGCTGGACGCGGGCGCCTGCGGCTACGTCCTCAAGGCCAACGCCTTCGACAATCTCCGCAGGGCGATCTCAGCCGCCACCCAGGGCAAGAGCTATCTCTGCCCCGACGTCACAGCGGCCGTGGTTGGAGCCTCTCACGCGAGGAGCGAGTACCCGGAGGGACCCGGCCCGACCTCGCTTTCTCCGAGGGAAGCGGAGGTCCTCCAGCTCCTGGCCGAGGGATTGACGTCGCCGGAAATCGCCAAGAAGCTCTTCATCGCCACGACCACCGTCGAGACGCATCGGCGCAACCTCGTGCGCAAGCTGAACATCCACAGCGTGGCCGACCTCACCAAGTACGCCATCCGCGAGGGCCTGACGCCGCTCGACGCGTGAGCGCACGGGCGGCCCGCCAGCGGGGCATTGGAGCCCGCCCGGGCATGGGATCCCGCCCCGGCATGCGGTCCGGAAGGGCCGCCGGTCCCCGACCCGCAGGGCGGCCCGGACAGGGTGGCGAACGGGAGCCCCGAGCAGCAATCCTCGGATCCGGGTAGATGCGACGCTGGAGCCTCGAATCCCCGCATCCGGCGGGCACTCTACCGGCATCTGAGGATAGGACTCACGCGCCAGCGGGGAGACCCTGCCGGCCATGCACGGAACCTGCACAGCGAACGGTACGCTCCCTCCCCTGCCTCGCAGGAGCACGCGTCGCCCGCGGAGGGCCGAGCCCCCGCAGCTGGCGAAGCGCCTTCGCAGCCCATGATCCGCTGGCTCGACCTTCCGATCGAGTCGAACCCCGCGGGTCAAATCCCGACCTGGGGGGAGGTAGCCGAGCGCTACGAGCGGTGCCTTGGACGCATCGCGTTCTACGTAGGTGAGCGCGTCTGCAGCCGCGCCGCCGCCGAGATCATCGTGGACGAGGCCCTCCGGGAGAATCCAGGTCTCTTCGTCGCCCAGCACGACGAGCTCGGAGAGTTCAGACGTCTCAGGGAATCAGCTGACCGCTTGATCGAGTCGGTAAGCCCTCGATCCACTGCGAGGCGCGGGGCGCGGTCCTAGACCGGGCCCACGATCGCCTTCCGCGCAGCTACGGCTCGCGCCCCGCGACCTTCGCCACCTTGTGCGGGCCCATTCCCGATCGGGCGAAGATCCTCAGCCTCGGGCAGAAGCTTACCCGGTTCTGGGGAGAGCCCGTCGGCTTGGAGCGTCCCACGCTCAAGTGCGGATGAAGCCAGGTCGGATGGGAAAGCACCAGCACGACGTAGAGACGACGCAACGCAGCGACGTTGCCACGAGGGCGAAACCGTCGCCCGGCGCACGCTCGATTCGTGGCACGCGAATCCTGTACGTGGACGATGAGCCTCTGCTCCTGACGGCCGTCGGTCGGCTGCTCCGAGGCGCAGGCGCATTCTGTCTTCTGGCCGGTACGCACGAGGAGGCACTCGCCATGGTTGCCGACCCGCCGGCAGTCGGCCTGGCAATCATCGACTTCCACATGCCCGACGGCCCCGTCGACGATCTCTTGAAGAAATTGCGGGTCGAGAGCCCCGGGCTGCCGGTGATCGGAACCAGCGGGGCAGATCGTCAGGGCGAGTTCGCCAAGCGCGGCGTTGCCTGCTTTCTCGCGAAGCCCTGGGGGATCTCCGAGTTCATCCACACCCTCGAGCGGGCGCTCTCCCCGAATCCGCACTTCCTGCCGTCGTTCCCCCTGGATCTCACGACGGCCGCTCGACGCCCGTCCGAGTAGCGTGAACCCATGACGCGCCACCAGTTGCGGCGGCGCGCGGCGCAGATGCGCCCGCCGCGCCCGAGCCACTTCTATCTTCGGTGGGGAATGCCCACGACCGGGCACCGGAGCCCGCTCGCTGGGAAGGGAGGACACGATGGATCGTGACACGCAAGGGGCCGAAGCCTCGGACGCAGGCGTCCAGCAGACCCCCCGGACGCGAGGGCAGTTCGACGATCGCTTCGATCACTGCTTTGACCTGGTCTGGGCCTATGTGAGTCAGCGCACGGGCGACCACGCGCGCAGCGAGCGCATCGTGAGACAGGTCCTCGAGAGCACACTCGAGCTCCTCGCGAACCGCCGCGACCCGGCACGCGATCACCTCCTGCAGGAACACGATCTCCGGTTGCTGAAGGCTGCTTCCGAGCGCCTGATCGGAGAATCATTGGAGAAGCCGCTCGCCTCGCGAGAGCCGAACCGGCCCGCTGGCGGATAGACGCTTCATGGCGCTGCGCCCCCTACTCGGGGCGACGCGCCTTCCACAGAAGGAGTTGAGGATGAACGCTCGAATCAAGAGTGCAATAGCGGGACTCGGGCTGGCGACGCTGCTCTTCACCGGCTGCGGGACCCTCGTGGGTGCCGGGGTCGGCGCGGGAGCCGGCGCGGCCGTCGGTGCGGGTACGGGGTACGGCGCCGGCAAGGGCGCACTGATCGGCACCGGCATCGGCGCGGCCGCAGGCGTGATCTATGACGTCATCCGGCACGACCGGAACGACGGGAACGACCAGTACGACCGGCGGGAACGGTACGACCGGCATTAGAGGAGAAGCATCATGAAGAACCATCTGAGTCTTGCAGCGATCGCCCTGGTGGTCGTCCTCGGCCAGGGCGCCATCATCGCCGTGCCCGGGTCGGTCGCGGCAGCAGAGAAGGCGGCGGAGACCATCGACGGCGTGGTGACGAAGATCGATTTCGAGAGCCGCCGCGTCACGGTTCGCAACAGCGACGGCACGATCTACGAGTTCGAGGCGTCCGAGGAGACGCTGAAGGACTTCAAAGTGGGCGACGGCATCGGAGCCAAGCGCCGCGCGACGACCAGGTGACGAGCAGAAGGCGAAGCATGGGCGAGCGGGAAGTCCTGTGACCCCGCGCGGTGGGTCGCAATCCCCCTTCGACCCCCGTCAGGAGGCAGACCCGGACGGCCAGGCGGCCGCCCGGGTCTCGCCGCCGCTCCGGCGCGTAGGCCGGAAGCGCCAGCCGATTCAGGCTCAGCCGAAACGGGACGGGACGAAGGAGATGATCCTGCCCGATGGGCAGCTCAACCTCCAGCTCGTCCTCCTCCAGGCAAGGGCAACCCGGATGCCCTGGGTCCTGGTCAAGACCTCGGAGCCGTGCGAGCTCCGACGAGCCGGCGCTACTCCGTGAGATCCTTCTTCATCTCGTCGATCTGCTCGCCTGTCTTGCGGGCGGCCTCTTCGACGGGACCCTCGCCCGGATGCGTCATGTCGTCGACCGCGTTGTCGACCTTCTCGCCGGCCTTCTCGAGCGGCCCCTTCTCCCCCTCGCAAGCCAGAGTGCCCGACGCAAGCGCCAGCCCCAGAGCGATCGCGAGGAATGTGTTCATCGGTTGCATTTCGATTCTCCTTCGCCGCCGACCATAGGTCCTGGAGGCCGGATCTGCGCGGCCCACACGGGTCCCTCCGACAGGATCCCTACTTCTCGCCTAGCGTTCTCCCTGGATTCCGTGAGCCCGCGCCGCGGGATGCCCGTCGTCGCTCCGGTTCAGCGGGCGGGGATTCGCCCCTCACGTCCTTCAGAAAACCGGGTCGAGCGTCGCCCGGCGTAGCCATTGCGCCTAGCGGGAGTGGCGCCACTTCCAGTATTCGCCCTGCTCGTCCTTGTCCAGGCGGCTGAAGTCGATGTGCTTTCGACCGCTCTCCCGCTCCCATGTGTCGTAGCGCTTGGCTTCGTGCTTGTCCCCGTGGTGGCACTCCTTGGGGAACGGGTCCGAGACCCGGAAGGGCTGGTGCGGGCGGCCGACACAACCCCCCAGCACGAGGGCGGCGGGCACCACGGCCAATGCGAGCCACAGCACCGAATGATTCTTGCGCATGATGTCCATTCTCCTTCCGGCGGAAAGTTCCGCCTTCCAAACCCTCTGAGAAGGTCTCTGGTCGCTAGCGACCTCTGCGCGAGCGGGAGTTAGCCCCACCCGCCGCCGCCGAGCAGCAGGACCAACAAGACCACGATGAGCAGGGTCGACATGGGATGTCCTCCGTCGTTCACCAAGGCGCGAACGAAGACTGACCGTAGGCAGGGGCCGCCATCCACGGCATTGCCGGACCCAGGGATTCGACTCCCTGGAAGCATGGATTCCATGCCGTAGCGCGGCGGCTGCCGTCGCGGCGGAACTGCGCGCTTCCTCATCAGGTACGCGCCGGCGTGATGAGCAGGCTCTATCTCAACGCGCGACCCTGGGGGAGCGCCGATGGCTCGGGGGCCGTCAGGCGCAGGCCCCAGCGAGGGCCTCTACGAGTCGATGAAGTGGTGGGATCGAATGAGCGGCCGCGTGGCTCCGCTTCACCCGGCTGGACACGGATCGAGTCTCAGGGAGACTGCGGTCTCGCGGGCAACCCGGGGGTACAGGCCGATCGCAGCGGCGCCACGGGCCACAGCGTACTTCTCGACCTTCAGAGCGTGGATCGCGATCACGGTCGGGCGATCCTCGTGGAGGGCCGGGACCACGCACCGGGTCTCCCCGCTTCTGAGCAGCTCGAGGCGCGCCCCATCGAGGGAATGCTCGACCGCCTTCGAGCGCGACATCCCCACCCACTCGCCGTCCTCCCGGTCCACGATCCAGAGCCGCAGCTCCGCTGGCTGGCCGGCGCTATCGGTGGCGTAGAGCGACACCACCTCCTCGAGCTCCGACATCACGGCGTAGAGCCCAAGGAAGAGCACCACCGGGCTGGCCGCCAGCGCCAGCCACCCGAGTCCGCGCGGCGCGGCAGGCCACACGAGCACGCCGCCGAGCAGGAGCGCACCCAGGCCACCGGCCACGTTCCCGCCGCGGGGCATCGCGTAGGCGCCCTCGTGCAGGAAGCGGACGGCGAAGACGGCGATGCCCAGAGCGAGCAGCCCCCCAGCCAACCACGGTCCGAAGCTTCGAAGACGAGCTCGATGCACTCACGGCGCCCCTCCTTGAGCTCCAGAAGCTATACCCCACCCCTCGGTGGCGCGGTCGACACGCGCAGCATAGCCGCCCGCGCGTACCGACCCGGGGCACAGAACGGTCTTCCGGTCTCGGACTCGCAATCGACTCTTCTCGCCGCCTTTCAGCGTGCGCGCATGCTCATCGGCTGTTGCCGGAACCTCGGCCCGCGCCGATGTCGCCATCCGGAGACATCCCCTTCAGGAACTTGAAGAGGTCGCTGTCCGTGGAAAGCACGAGCGTCGTCCCCTCGCCGATGATGGACTTGTAGGACTGCATGGTGCGGGTGAACTCATAGAAGCCCACCGCCTCGGCGCTCTGGTTGTAGGCGCGGGCGTAGATCTCGGTCGCCTTCGCGTCCGCCACGCCGCGGATCTCCTCGACCTCCCGG
>JAJFJS010000017.1 GCA_021773815.1 Gammaproteobacteria bacterium | reverse complement strand
GTCGGTGGTGAAGCTGGTCGAGGCGCTGGACACGTGGATACCGGAGCCGGAGCGGGCGATCGACGGGGCGTTTTTGATGCCGGTCGAGGACGTGTTCTCGATCTCCGGACGCGGCACGGTGGTGACCGGACGTATCGAGCGCGGCATCGTGAAGGTCGGCGACGAAGTGGCAATCGTGGGCATCAATGACACGACGAAGACGACGTGCACGGGCGTTGAGATGTTCCGCAAGCTTCTGGACCAGGGCCAGGCGGGGGACAACGTGGGTGTTCTGCTGCGCGGCACGAAGCGGGAAGAAGTGGAGCGAGGCCAGGTACTGGCCAAGCCGGGCTCGATCACGCCGCACACGAAGTTTGAGGCGGAGGTGTACATCCTGACGAAGGAAGAGGGTGGCCGTCATACGCCGTTCTTCAAGGGCTACCGGCCGCAGTTTTACTTCCGCACGACGGACGTAACGGGGGCGGTTGAGCTTCCGGAAGGCACGGAGATGGTGATGCCGGGCGACAACGTGCAGATGAAAGTCGAGCTGATCGCACCGATCGCGATGGAAGAAGGCCTGCGTTTTGCGATCCGCGAGGGCGGACGAACGGTTGGCGCCGGGGTGGTGGCGAAGATCTTCGAGTAGGTTATTAGTGGGTGTATTCCGGTCTGGTGCGGTAATTCCCGCCCGTGACCGGCGACACCTTCGGCGAAATGGCTCGCCGGGCTGCGCTTTACTTTCGCCGAAGGTGTCGCCGCCCACGGGCTGAGAACGTTAAATGACGGGAAGAACGGGGTCAGACCCCACTTTTCCGCCAGGTACGGAAATAGAGATAACCACCGCAGGTTCGCGGAAAACCGGGGTCTGACCCCAAACGCAACGAACCACGGTAGTTAGCAATAGGACAGGGTTTAGTCCCTGAGGAAAAGAATCGGAACAGGCCAGTAGCTCAATTGGCAGAGCGGCGGTCTCCAAAACCGCAGGTTGGGGGTTCGATTCCCTCCTGGCCTGCCATTTCGATCGGGCGGGTCAATTTTTAGACAGACTTATGAGTACGAAAACAGAGTCAACTCCCGGCGTCATGGATACGGCCAAGCTTGTGCTGGCCGCGGCGGTCCTGATTGGCGGCATCGCCGGGTACTATTTTTTCGAGAACGAATCGATCCTGCTGCGTGTTGCGGGTCTGCTCGTCGCACTGATAATTGGCGCGGTCATTGCGTTCCAGTCTATGCAGGGACAGATGCTGTGGCATTTCATCCAGGGATCCCGGGTCGAGGTCCGCAAGGTGATCTGGCCGACCCGGCAGGAAACGCTGCAAACGACGCTGACGGTTCTGGTTTTCACGCTGATTCTCGGTATTTTCTTTTGGGTCCTGGACCTGGTGCTGCTCTGGGGCACCCGTCTGCTGACCGGGCAGGGGGGCTAAAGCATGGCGCTTAAATGGTATGTCGTGCACGCCTACTCGAATTTCGAGAAGAAGGTGAAGTCTTCGCTCGAGGAGCGCATCAAGCTGAACGGTCTCGAAGACAAGTTCGGCAAGATTCTCGTGCCGACCGAAGAGGTCGTCGAGATGAAGGAAGGCAAGAAGCGCAGCAGCGAACGCAAGTTCTTTCCCGGGTACGTGCTCGTCGAGATGGAACTCGACGAGGAGACATGGCACCTGGTGAAAAGCGTGCCGAAAGTACTCGGCTTTATCGGCGGTCGCAGTGACCAGCCGGCGCCGATCTCGGAGAAGGAAGCCAACTTCATCCTGAACCGGGTGGAAGAGGGTGTCGATAAGCCGCGGCCGAAGGTGTTGTTCGAGCCGGGTGAAGTGGTTCGCGTCGTCGACGGTCCGTTCAACGATTTCAACGGCGTTGTCGAGAACGTCAACTATGACAAGAGCAAACTGCGTGTCGCCGTCCAGATTCTCGGGCGTTCGACGCCGGTGGAACTGGAATTCACGCAGGTGGAGAAGAGCTAATTGGTGTCTGACACCAATTAACGGACACTGAATTAACGTCTAAATCAATGGGGAGCCTTGCGGCGTTTGCACCCGGAGAGGAAGGAAATGGCTAAGAAAGTAGATACTTACATCAAGTTGCAGGTTCCGGCCGGTAAGGCGAACCCGAGTCCGCCGGTCGGCCCGGCGCTGGGTCAGCACGGCGTCAATATCATGGAGTTCTGCAAGTCGTTCAATGCCGAAACGCAGAACCTTGAAGCGGGAATGCCGATTCCGGTCGTCATTACCGTTTACACCGATCGCAGCTTCACGTTCATCAAGAAAACGCCGCCCGCGGCCGTGCTGCTGAAAAAAGCGGCCGGCGTCGCGAAAGGCAGCGGAACGCCCAACACGGTCAAGGTCGGTAAGGTGACGCGCGCGCAGCTTGAAGAGATTGCCCGGACCAAAGAACCGGATTTGACTGCTGCCGACATGGAAGCGGCGGTCCGAACGATTGCCGGTAGTGCCCGCAGCATGGGCCTCGACGTGGAGGGCCTCTGACATGGCGCAGTTAAGCAAGAGACAGAAGCTGTTTCAGGAGAAGGTGTCGCGCAGCGAAGTGCTGACGATCGACGCCGCGCTGGCGCTGGTCAAGGAACTGGCCAGTGCGAAATTCGCCGAATCCGTCGACGTTGCTGTCAATCTCGGCATCGACCCGCGCAAGTCCGATCAGGTCGTGCGCGGCTCGGTTGTATTGCCGAACGGCACTGGTAAAGAAGTGCGGGTCGCGGTGTTCGCGCAGGGTGAGAATGCCGAGAAGGCCAAGGCCGCTGGCGCCGACGTCGTCGGCATGGAAGATCTGGCCGAGCAGATGAAGGCCGGCGACCTGAACTACGGGACCGTCATCGCGACGCCCGATGCGATGCGCATCGTGGGCCAGCTCGGTCGGGTGCTCGGACCACGCGGTCTGATGCCCAATCCGAAAGTCGGCACCGTGACGCCGGATGTCGAAGCGGCGGTCCGGAATGCGAAGGCCGGACAGGTACGGTTCCGTGCCGACAAGGCAGGCATCGTGCACTGTTCGATCGGTAAGGTTGATTTTGAAGTCGGCGCGTTGAAAGAAAATCTCGCCGCGCTGTTGGCCGATCTCGTCAAGGCCAAACCTTCCTCTGCCAAGGGTCAGTACCTGAAGCGGATGACGGTTTCGTCGACGATGGGACCGGGTGTAGCCGTCGATCATTCGACCGTCGGCGAATAAGGAATTCTCAGGATGAGAATGAACGGAATCGGCGTTTTTCGTTGATTCCGGATGCGGAGAAGAAAGGCGTCTGACGCCGATTTTCTCCGTAGCGATGGAACGCAATTCATCAAAGACCGCAGGCGGCGTCGGGAAGGAATCCCGTCACCTTAATCGAAAGGCCTGCGCAGATGGTGTTACTCGAATCAGGGTTTCCTGGTGAAAGTCACCATTAGGAGGAGGAGAAGAATCCGGAGGTTTTTCCGGAAGCTTGTTTTCCGTGACATTAACGCTAGGAGATAAACGATGGCACTCAGACTCGCAGACAAGCAAGCGCTTGTTGCCGAGGTGAATGAGATCGCAGCCACATCGGAATCGGCGGTTGCCGCCGAGTATCGAGGCTTAAGCGTCGAGCAGATGACCGCGTTTCGGGCCAAGGCTCGCAGCGAGGGTGTCTACGTGCGCGTGGTCAAAAACACCCTGGCCAGACGGGCCATAGAGGGCACGGATTTCGCATGTCTCGCCGAAGCGCTCAAAGGGCCGCTTCTGCTGGCGTTCTCCCGCAACGATCCGGGCGCAGCCGCGCGCGTCGTCAAGGAGTTCGCCAAGGACAACGAAAATCTGGCGACCAGGGCGGTGGCGATCGGCGGCATGTTATACGGCGCCGAAGATCTGAATCGTCTTGCCAGCCTTCCGAACCTCGATCAGGCCCGGTCTATGTTGCTCGGTGTCCTGCAGGCACCGTACGGCAAGCTCGTGCGTGCGCTGGCCGAGCCGCCGGCGATGCTGGCACGCGTGCTTGGTGCACGTGGCGACGCCGGATCCGCGGCCTGAAGCAATCGAAATCATTCATTACCCGTAAATCGAGTAACCCAATTACAGGAGTCTTAGAAAATGGCTATGTCAAATGAAGATCTGCTCAAGGAATTGAGCGCCAAGCCCATCATGGAAGTCGTGGAGCTCGTCAAGATGCTCGAGGACGAGTGGGGCGTATCTGCAGCCGCGCCGGTTGCAGTTGCCGCAGGGCCGGCCGCCGATGGCGCTGGTGCAGCCGCCGAAGAACAGACGGAATTCGATGTCGTGATGTCGAGTTTCGGCGAGAACAAGGTGTCCGTTATCAAGGCGGTTCGCACGATCACCGGCCTTGGCCTCAAAGAAGCCAAGGACATGGTCGAAGGCGTGCCCGCGACCGTCAAGGAAGGCGCGTCCAAGGACGATGCCGAAGCGGTCAAGAAGCAGCTCGAAGAGGCTGGAGCTACTGTCGATCTCAAGTAACCGGATCGCATCGGGCCGGCGCTTCTGCGCCGGCTGCGGTGGTGTGCCGCTGATGAGCAATCATCGGCGGTGGTTCGGTTTTGCGTCAAAAATGGCGCACTAACGCGTAGCAATACAGAGGTGCTACTTCATGGCGTATTCCTTTACTGAGAAGAAACGAATCCGTAAGGATTTCGGCAAGCGTTCCAGCATCCTGGAAGTGCCGTATCTGCTGGCGATTCAGGTCGATTCCTACCGCAAGTTCCTGCAGGAAGGGATACCGGCGGAGGCTCGTAACGAGCAGGGATTGCACGCTGCGTTCAAGAGCGTGTTTCCGATCGTCAGTTATTCGGGCAGCGCCGCGCTCGAGTACATCAGCTATCGCCTCGGTGAGCCGGTTTTCGACGTCAAGGAATGTCAGTCCCGTGGCTTGACGTTCTCGGCGCCTCTGCGCGTTCAGGTCCGGCTGGTCATTTACGACAAGGAAGGCCCCAAGAAATCCGTCAAGGAAGTCCGCGAACAGGAAGTTTATCTCGGCGAGATGCCGTTGATGACCGATCACGGTACGTTCGTTATCAATGGCACGGAACGGGTCATCGTTTCCCAGTTGCACCGTTCGCCGGGCGTGTTCTTCGATCACGACAAGGGCAAGACGCACTCTTCCGGCAAGCTGCTGTTTTCGGCGCGTGTCATTCCCTACCGCGGTTCCTGGCTGGATTTCGAATTCGATCCCAAGGATGCGGTATTCGCCCGTATCGATCGTCGCCGCAAACTGCCGGTGACCATCATTTTGCGTGCGCTCGAATTCACCAACGAAGAGATGCTCGATATCTTTTTCGAGACCAACGAATTCTTCTTGTCCAAGAAAGACATCAAGATGACTCTGGTGCCGGCGCGTCTGCGCGGCGAAACGGCGAGATTCGACATTAAGGTCGGGCGCAAGCTGATTGTCGAGGAAGGCAAGCGGATTACGGCTCGCCATGTTCGTGAAATGGAAAAATCCAGCGCCAAGACCATTACGGTGCCGGCCGAATATCTCGAAGAGAAGATCATCGCGCACGACATCGTCGATGAGGAAACCGGTGAATTGCTCGTCGCGGCCAACGACGAATTGACGGCCGAGTCGGTCGAGAAGCTTGTTGAGGCGGGTATCACCGAGATCCGGACGCTCTATGTCAACGATCTCGATCAGGGGCCGTACATCTCCAACACGCTGCGTATCGATGCTTCGACGACACGCCTGGAGGCGCTGGTCGAAATCTATCGAATGATGCGACCGGGCGAGCCGCCCACCAAAGATGCGGCGGAAAACCTGTTCCAGAATTTGTTCTTCAACGGCGAGCGCTATGATCTGTCGGCCGTAGGCCGTATGAAATTCAATCGCCGCGTGGGCTTGCCGGACGAGCCGGAAGATCCGGCCGAAGATTTCAATCCGAGCATCCTGAGCCGCGAAGACATCCTGGCGGTATTGCAGGTGTTGATGGATATTCGCAACGGCAAGGGAAATGTCGATGACATCGATCATCTCGGCAACCGGCGTATTCGCAGTGTCGGCGAGATGGCGGAAAACGCCTTCCGCGTGGGTCTGGTGCGCGTCGAGCGCGCCGTCAAGGAACGCCTGACGCTGGCCGAGTCCGAGGGCCTTATGCCGCAGGAAATGATCAATGCGAAGCCCGTCGCGGCTGCCGTCAAGGAATTCTTCGGTTCGAGCCAGTTGTCGCAGTTCATGGACCAGAACAATCCGCTGTCCGAGGTGACGCACAAGCGGCGCGTTTCGGCACTCGGCCCTGGCGGCCTGACCCGCGAGCGTGCCGGGTTCGAGGTTCGTGACGTGCATCCGACGCACTACGGACGCGTCTGCCCGATTGAGACGCCTGAAGGCCCGAATATCGGCCTGATCAATTCACTGTCTGTTTATGCGCGCACCAATGATTACGGCTTTTTGGAAACGCCGTACCGCAAGGTTGTCAATAACAAGGTCACGGATAAAATCGAGTATCTGTCGGCTATTGAGGAGGGTCAGTTCGTTATCGCGCAGGCCAATTCCGATCTGGACAACAAGAACGGCTTCGTCGATGAGCTTGTCTCGGTGCGGCATCAGAACGAATTTACGTTGCTGCCTCGTGAAGAAATCGATTTCATGGATGTGTCGCCGAAACAGATCGTTTCCGTCGCGGCATCGTTGATTCCGTTTCTCGAGCACGACGATGCCAACCGCGCATTGATGGGTTCGAACATGCAGCGTCAGGCCGTGCCGACATTGCGGTCCGAAACGCCCCTGGTAGGTACCGGCATGGAGCGGGCTGTCGCCGTCGATTCCGGCGTCACCGTCGTGGGGCAACGAGGCGGCCTCGTCGATTCCGTGGACGCGTCACGCATTGTCGTGCGAGTAAACGACGACGAGACGAGCGTGGGCGAGTCGGGCGTGGATATCTACAACCTGACGAAATACACGCGTTCGAACCAGAATACGTGCATCAACCAGCGCCCGCTCGTCAATGCGGGTGACGTAATTGCACGGGGCGACGTGCTGGCCGACGGCGCGTCGACGAGCATGGGCGAACTGGCGCTGGGCCAGAACCTGCTGGTCGCATTCATGCCGTGGAACGGCTACAACTTCGAGGATTCGATCCTTATCTCCGAGCGAATCGTCCACGAGGACCGGTTTACGACGATCCACGTCGAGGAACTGACCTGCGTCGCACGCGACACGAAGCTGGGATCGGAAGAAGTGACGGCGGATATACCGAACGTCGGTGATTCCGCGCTCGGCAAGCTTGATGAGGCGGGTATCGCGTACATCGGTGCCGAGGTCAAGGCCGGTGAAATCCTGGTCGGCAAGGTCACGCCGAAGGGCGAGACACAGCTGACGCCGGAAGAGAAACTGCTGCGGGCCATTTTCGGTGAGAAGGCCTCCGACGTGAAAGATACGTCACTGCGCGTGCCGCCGGGCATGGACGGCACGGTGATCGATGTCCGGGTCTTTACGCGTGACGGCGTCGACAAGGACAGCCGGGCGCTGTCCATCGAGGCGGCCGAACTCGAGAGTGTACGCAAGGACCTCGACGACCAGCGTCGCATCCTCGAAGCGGATATTTTTGACCGTATCGAGCGCATGATCGTCGGCAAACAGGTCGATGGGGGCCCGAACAAACTGAGTTCTGGCGCCAAGGTGACCAAGGCCTATCTCGAGGAACTCGACCGCGAGCAATGGTTCGAAATTCGCCTGCGCAACGACGATGCGAATCAGCAACTCGAGCAGGTCGCGGAACGCCTGCGTACCCAGCGTGAGGAATTCGACCGCCGGTTCGCCGAGAAAAAGAAGAAAATTACGGCCGGTGATGATCTCGCGCCGGGTGTGCTCAAGATGGTCAAGGTGTACCTGGCCGTCAAACGGCGTATCCAGCCGGGTGACAAGATGGCCGGGCGTCACGGTAACAAGGGCGTGATCTCGATGATCGTGCCGGTCGAGGATATGCCGTATCTCGAAGACGGCACGCCGGTCGATATCGTTCTGAACCCGCTCGGTGTTCCGTCGCGAATGAACGTCGGTCAGGTGCTGGAAACGCATCTGGGCTGGGCGGCCAAGCAACTCGGGCGCCAGATTGCGGACCTGATCGACACGGGTGCGCCGATGACCAAGCTGCGCGGACACCTCGACCAGATCTACAACAAGTCCGGCGGCAAGCAGGAAGACCTGAAAAGCCTGTCGGACGCAGAGATCTCGGAGTTGTCCACCAACCTGCGCAACGGCGTACCGATCGCCACGCCGGTATTCGATGGCGCCACGGAAGAGGAAATCAAGAATCTGCTCGAACTTGCGGGCCTGCCTCGTTCCGGCCAGACGACGCTGATCGACGGTCGCACCGGCGAGCGGTTCGAGCGTCCGACGACCGTCGGCTACATGTACATGCTGAAGCTGAACCACCTCGTCGACGACAAGATGCATGCGCGGTCAACCGGGCCTTACAGCCTCGTTACCCAGCAGCCTCTCGGCGGCAAGGCCCAGTTTGGCGGTCAGCGGTTCGGTGAGATGGAGGTCTGGGCGCTGGAGGCATACGGTGCGGCGTATACGCTGCAGGAGATGCTGACGGTCAAATCTGATGACGTTCAGGGCCGCACGAAGATGTATAAAAACATCGTCGACGGGACCCATGAAATGGATGCAGGCATGCCTGAGTCGTTCAACGTGTTGGTCAAAGAGATTCGGTCTCTGGGGATCAACATCGAACTGGAACAGAACTGATGCGGCCGCGTCGCCCATTTTTACCTCTGGTAGGTGATACATGAAAGACTTACTCAAACTCTTCAATTCGCAGAACAACGTCGAGGAATTCGATGCGATCCGCATTGGGCTCGCGTCGCCGGAGTTGGTGCGGTCCTGGTCGTTCGGCGAGGTCAAGAAGCCCGAAACGATCAACTACCGAACGTTCAAGCCGGAGCGCGACGGCCTGTTCTGCGCCAAGATCTTTGGTCCGATCAAGGATTACGAGTGCCTGTGCGGCAAGTACAAGCGGCTCAAGCATCGCGGCGTTGTCTGTGAGAAATGCGGCGTCGAGGTCACGCAGACCAAGGTGCGCCGCGAGCGGATGGCGCATATCGAGCTGGCCAGCCCGACGGCACATATCTGGTTCCTGAAGTCGTTGCCGTCACGTATCGGGCTGATGCTCGACATGACGCTGCGAGAGATCGAGCGCGTCCTGTATTTCGAGGCATTCGTCGTCACCGAGCCCGGTATGACGACGCTGGAGCGCGGCCAGCTGCTGACGGACGAGCAGTACCTTGAGGCGATCGAGGAATACGGCGACGAATTCGATGCGGCGATGGGCGCCGAGGCCGTGCACGAGATGTTGCACACGATCGACCTGCAGAGTGAGGTTGTGCAGGTCCGTGAGGATATCGGTGCGACGAGTTCGGAAACGAAGATCAAGCGCCTGTCCAAACGCCTGAAGCTGCTCGAAGCGTTTCTCGCCTCCGGTAACAAGCCGGAATGGATGGTGCTGACGGTGTTGCCGGTGCTGCCGCCGGATCTGCGTCCGCTCGTGCCGCTCGACGGCGGTCGCTTCGCGACCTCGGATCTGAACGATCTGTACCGTCGCGTCATTAACCGCAACAACCGCCTGCGACGCCTGCTGGAACTCAATGCGCCGGATATCATCGTGCGCAACGAGAAGCGCATGCTGCAGGAGTCCGTCGATGCGCTGCTCGATAACGGTCGTCGCGGTCGCGCGATTACCGGCACGAACCGGCGCCCGCTGAAGTCGCTGGCGGACATGATCAAGGGTAAGCAGGGGCGTTTTCGTCAGAACCTGCTCGGCAAGCGCGTCGATTATTCGGGCCGTTCGGTTATCGTTGTCGGTCCGACACTGAAGCTGCACCAGTGTGGCCTGCCCAAGAAGATGGCGCTGGAGCTGTTCAAGCCGTTCATTTTCAGCAAGCTGCAACTGCGCGGCGAATCGACGACGATCAAGGCCGCCAAGCGCCTCGTCGAACGTGAGGGGCCCGAAGTCTGGGATATCCTCGAAGAGGTTATTCGCGAACACCCGGTGATGCTCAATCGCGCACCGACGCTGCATCGTCTCGGTATCCAGGCGTTCGAGCCGGTCCTCGTCGAGGGCAAGGCGATCCAGCTGCACCCGCTCGTCTGTACGGCCTTCAATGCCGACTTCGACGGCGACCAGATGGCCGTGCACGTCCCCCTGTCGATCGAAGCGCAGCTCGAAGCGCGCGCGCTGATGATGGCCTCGAACAACATTTTGTCGCCGGCCAACGGTGAGCCGATTATCGTGCCGTCGCAGGACGTCGTCCTCGGTCTGTACTACATGACCCGGGAGCACGCGAATGCGAAGGGTCGCGGCATGCATTTTACGGATGTTTCCGAAGTGCATCGCGCCTACGGCACGGGCTTTGTTGATCTTCATGCGGCCATCAAGGTCCGGATCAAGACATCGATTCAGAACGAAGACGGCACGTTTACCAAGCAGACCGAGACTGTCGACACGACGGTCGGCCGTGCGCTGTTGTCGGAACTGCTGCCCGAAGGACTGGGCTTCGAGTTCGTCAATCGTGATATGACGAAGAAGGCCATCTCGGCCTGCATCAATGCGTCGTATCGACAGGTTGGCCTGAAGAAGACCGTCGTGTTTGCCGACCGCCTGATGTATACCGGATTCGGGTACGCAACGCGCGCGGGCATCTCGATCGGCGTCAACGACATGGTGGTGCCCACCGAGAAGTCCGCCATTCTGGACAGCGCCGAAGCAGAGGTGCGCGAGATCCAGGACCAGTATGCGAGTGGCCTTGTGACCAACGGCGAACGCTATAACAAGGTCGTTGATATCTGGTCGCGGACGAACGATCAGGTGGCCAAGGCCATGATGGAGAAGCTCGGTAAGGAGCAGATAACGCTCGAAGACGGCAAGACCGTCGAGCAACCGTCGTTCAATTCCATTTTCATGATGGCCGATTCCGGCGCCCGTGGTTCCGCCGCGCAGATTCGACAGCTCGCCGGCATGCGAGGCCTGATGGCAAAGCCGGACGGGTCGATCATCGAGACGCCGATCACGGCCAACTTCCGCGAGGGACTCGACGTCCTGCAGTACTTCATCTCGACGCACGGGGCGCGCAAGGGCCTTGCCGACACCGCGCTCAAGACCGCGAACTCGGGTTACCTGACCCGACGTCTTGTCGACGTCGCGCAGGATCTCGTGGTGACGGCTGTCGATTGCGGCACTAATCGCGGCATCATGATGATGCCGCTCGTCGAGGGCGGCGATATCGTTGAGCCGCTGCGTGATCGTGTGCTCGGACGGGTGCTGGCTGACCCGGTTCTCGATCCGACGACCGAAGAAGTCCGGATCGAGGCGAATAAACTGCTCGATGAGGAATGCGTGCAGTTGCTCGAGGAACTCGGCGTCGATATCGTCAAAGTGCGGTCGCCGATAACCTGTGAGACGCGCTATGGCGTGTGCTCGCAGTGCTACGGGCGCGACTTGGCGCGCGGCAAGCAGATCAATATCGGCGAGGCCGTCGGCGTGATTGCGGCGCAGTCGATCGGCGAGCCGGGTACGCAGCTGACGATGCGTACCTTCCATATCGGTGGTGCGGCGTCCCGGGCGGCCGCGGTAAACAGCGTCGAGGTCAAGCAGGACGGTATTGTGCGGTTGCACAACCTCAAGACCGTCAAGCACGAGAAGGGCTATCTCGTGGCCGTCAGCCGTTCGGGTGAAATCGGCATCATCGATGCGCAGGGTCGGGAACGCGAGCGATACAAGATTCCCTACGGCGCAACGATTACGGCGTCGGACATGGATAAAGTGAAGTCCGGTACCGTCGTCGCGACCTGGGATCCGCATACCCATCCGGTCGTGGCCGAGGTCTCCGGCGTCATGAAGTTCGAGGACTTCATCGACGGGGTGACCGTCGAGGAGACGGTCGATGACGTGACGGGCCTGTCGAGCATCATCGTCATGGACCCGAAACAGCGTGGCGGTTCGACGAAGGAATTGCGCCCGACGGCACGGCTGGTGGACAGCAAGGGCAAGGAAATCTACTTCGCCAATACGGAAATCCCGGCCGTCTATGCGTTGCCGTCCGGCGCCATCGTCGTGACGAGCAATGGCGGCAAGGTTACCGTCGGCGACGTGATCGCGAGAATTCCGCAGGAAAGCTCCAAGACGCGTGACATCACCGGCGGTCTGCCGCGGGTGGCGGACCTGTTCGAAGCGCGGAAACCCAAGGATACGGCGATTCTCGCCGAGGCCACGGGTACCGTCAGTTTCGGCAAGGAAACCAAAGGCAAGCGTCGGCTAGTGATTACCGACGAGCACGGTGAGAAGCGCGAAGACCTGATTCCGAAATGGCGGCACCTGAGCGTATTCGAGGGTGAGCAGGTCGAGCGCGGCGAAGTCATCGCCGACGGCGAGCCGAATCCGCACGATATCCTGCGCCTGCAGGGTGTCGAGCCGCTGGCCGATTATCTGGTCCGTGAAATTCAGGATGTCTATCGTCTGCAGGGCGTCAAGATCAACGATAAGCACATCGAGGTCATCATTCGCCAGATGCTGCGCAAGGTCGAGATCGTCGACCCCGGTGATACGAACCTGCTGCGCGGCGAACAGATAGAGCGCACCCGCCTGCTCGAACAGTGCGAGAACATGGCGGCCAAGGGCAAGAACAGCCCCACGGCCGAACCGTTGCTCCTCGGCATCACGAAGGCATCGCTGGCCACCGAGTCGTTTATTTCGGCGGCCTCGTTCCAGGAGACCACGCGCGTGCTGACCGAGGCGGCCGTCAAGGGCCTGCGGGACGATCTGCGCGGCCTCAAGGAGAATGTCATCGTCGGACGGCTGATTCCGGCCGGCACGGGCTATGCCTACCATACGGAGCAGCGCCGGACCCGCGAGGACCAGTTGGCGTCGGAATTGCAGGAACTCGAGCAGTCCACGTTGCAGGCCGAGGAATCTGCCGCCAGGGCTGCCGCCGAGGCTGCCACCGAGGCCGCGGATGATGCCGAAGTGCCGGAGGATGCCGGCGAGTCCGAACAGGCGGCGAGCTGAGTTGCCCGGCCGGGGCAGGCGCCGACCGGATGTGCCGGCGCCTATCCCGACTGCGGCCGGATGCTGATTTCGTCGGTAAGTGATTGCCGGCGCTGGAAAAATGGATTAGGTGTCGACCCGACTGCGCCTTGACGCGCCCGGGCGGACCCCCCTACAATTCGCGGTCCCGTGCGGGGCCGCGCGCGTCGCGAGAAAAACGAAGACCGGGCGAGGCTGCCTGGTCCGCACAGGATAGCCCGGATGCCGGATCTCGCCAGATGATGCCGCATGCGGGCTGCGTTTTATGTATTGATAAGAACCGCTCAGAGAGCACGACACTATGGCCACAGTAAATCAACTTGTTCGCAAGGGTCGCAAGACGAAACCTTCGAAGAGCAATGTCCCGGCGCTCGACAGCAGCCCGCAAAAACGCGGCGTCTGCACGCGTGTCTACACCACGACGCCGAAGAAACCGAACTCGGCATTGCGCAAGGTCGCCCGTGTTCGCCTGACCAATGGCTTCGAGGTGACAAGCTATATCGGCGGCGAAGGCCACAATCTCCAGGAGCACTCGGTCATCCTGATTCGCGGCGGTCGCGTAAAGGATTTGCCGGGCGTTCGCTATCACACGGTGCGCGGCACGCTCGATTGTGCCGGCGTCACCACTCGCCGCCAGGGGCGTTCCAAATACGGCGCCAAGCGACCGAAGAGCTAGTGGTCAGCAAGGCGGCTGCGGACGCGAATGTCCATGCCGTCGGCGCCGCCAAAGCCAAATAACTATTCAACATTGAGCTGAAAAAACGATGTCCAGACGTACGCAGGCGCCGAAGCGCCAGATCCTTCCCGACCCGAAGCACCACAGTGAACTGCTCGCGAAGTTCATCAATATGCTGATGCAAAGTGGCAAGAAGTCGGTCGCCGAGTCCATCGTCTACACGGCGCTCGAGCAGATGGCGGAGCGCAGTGGCCGAAGTGAGGAACAGTCGGTCGAGTTGCTGGAGCAGGCGCTCGAGAACATCAAGCCGATGGTAGAGGTCAAGTCGCGGCGCGTCGGCGGTGCGACGTACCAGGTACCGGTGGAGGTTCGACCCGCGCGCCGCAATACGCTGGCGATGCGCTGGGCGATCGATGCCGCGCGCAAGCGCAATGAGAAATCCATGGCTCACCGGCTGGCCGGTGAATTGCTCGACGCCGCCGACAATCGCGGTTCGGCCGTCAAGAAACGCGAGGATACGCATCGCATGGCAGAAGCCAACAAGGCTTTCTCGCACTACCGCTGGTAGTTCGCCGCGCCTGGTGAGAATGGACGCTGTACCGTGGCACGCACTACTCCGATCGAGCGCTACCGAAATATCGGCATCATGGCGCACATAGACGCCGGTAAAACGACCACGACCGAGCGCATCCTTTTCTATACCGGCGTATCGCACAAAATCGGCGAGGTCCATGACGGCGCTGCGGTCATGGACTGGATGGAGCAGGAGCAGGAGCGCGGCATCACGATCACATCCGCGGCCACGACCTGTTTCTGGAGCGGGATGGACAATACCTTCCCGCAATACCGCATCAATATTATCGATACGCCCGGGCATGTCGACTTTACGATCGAGGTCGAGCGATCGCTCCGCGTGCTTGACGGCGCCGTGGCCGTGTTCTGCGCGGTCGGCGGTGTCGAACCCCAGTCCGAAACTGTCTGGCGTCAGGGCAACAAGTATTGCGTGCCGCGCATGGTATTTATCAACAAGATGGATCGCTCCGGCGCGGACTTCCTGCGGGTCATCCGGCAGATCGCGGTGCGGCTCGGCAGCACTCCGGTACCGATCCAGATTCCGATCGGCGCTGAAGAGCATTTTGCCGGCGTCGTCGACCTGATAAAGATGAAGGCGATTCACTGGAACGAGGACGATCAGGGCACGACGTTTCGGTATGACGAGGTACCGGCAGAGCTTGCCGAGATCTGTCACGAGTACCGCGAAAAGATGCTGGAGGCGGCCGCCGAGGCCAGCGAAGCGACGCTCGAAAAGTACCTCGAGGAGGGTGACCTCAGCGAGGAAGAAATCAAGGATGGCCTCAGAACTCGAACCCTCAAGAACGAGATTGTCGTTGCTGTCTGCGGCTCTGCTTTCAAGAACAAGGGTGTGCAGGCGATGCTCGATGCGATCGTCGAGTTTATGCCCTCGCCGACCGATGTGCCGCCGATCCGTGGTCTCGTGGACGACGAGACGGAGGAGGAGCGTCCGCCGAGCGACGACGCGCCGTTCGCCGCGCTGGCTTTCAAGATTGCCACCGATCCGTTCGTCGGCAGCCTGACCTTTTTCCGCGTGTATTCCGGCGTGCTGAATTCGGGCGACGCGGTGTACAACTCCGTCAAGGGCAAGAAGGAGCGTGTCGGCCGAATCCTGCAGATGCACTCGAACGACCGACTGGAAATCAAGGAAGTGCGTGCCGGTGACATCGCTGCCGCCGTGGGGTTGAAGGACGTGACGACCGGTGACAGCCTCGTCGACCAGAAACACCCGATTGTCCTGGAGCGGATGGAGTTTCCCGAGCCTGTCATCGCCGTTGCCGTCGAGCCGAAAACGAAGGCCGATCAGGAAAAAATGAGTACGGCGTTGCAGAAGCTTGCCAAGGAAGATCCGTCATTCCGGGTCCGGACCGATGAAGAATCCGGCCAGACGATCATCTCCGGCATGGGCGAATTGCATCTGGACATCATCGTTGATCGGATGCGGCGAGAGTTCAGCGTCGACGCCAACGTCGGCAAGCCGCAGGTCGCCTATCGCGAAACAATCAAGACAACCGTGCAGTCCGAGGGTAAGTTCATTCGGCAGTCCGGCGGTCGCGGCCAGTACGGCCATGTCTGGCTCAAACTCGAACCGCTCGAGGCGGGCACGGGTTACGAATTCGTCAACGGCATTGTCGGTGGTGTTGTACCGAAGGAATACATCCCGGCGGTCGACAAGGGTGTGCGCGAAGCCATGGTCTCGGGTGTTCTGGCCGGTTACCCGGTCGTCGACATCCGCGCCACGCTGTATGACGGTTCTTTCCATGATGTTGACTCGAGCGAGATGGCATTCAAGATCGCCGGCTCGATCGGGTTCAGGGAAGGCGCCCGCAAGGCGGGGCCGGTGTTGCTCGAACCGATCATGAAGGTCGAGATCGTGACGCCGGATGACTATATGGGCGACGTAAACGGCGACCTGAACCGGCGCCGCGGGGTGTTGCAGGGCATGGATGAGTCAGCGGCGGGGAAAATCATTCGCGCCCATGTGCCCCTGGCGGAGATGTTTGGTTATGCGACAGACCTGCGATCGATGTCGCAGGGCCGTGCCGTGTATTCGATGGAATTTGGTCACTATCATGAAGTCCCGGCGAATGTCGTGGATTCGGTGATCAAGAGAGACTGATTGGGGTTTTTTTACCGGCAGATACCGGGATATTCTGGAGAGGCTGATGTCCAAGGAAAAATTTGAGCGCACCAAGCCGCATGTAAATGTTGGCACGATTGGTCACGTGGATCACGGCAAGACGACGCTGACGGCGGCGCTGACGAAGGTGATGGCGGCCAAGTACGGCGGCAACGCGACGGCGTTCGACGAGATTGACAAGGCGCCGGAGGAGCGTGAGCGAGGCATCACGATTGCGACGGCGCACGTGGAATACGAGAGCGAGGTGCGTCAT
>JAJFJS010000016.1 GCA_021773815.1 Gammaproteobacteria bacterium | reverse complement strand
GGTACAACGGCGGGTGCCTATCGCGGTTGTGCCGGCCCGTGGCGGCGCAGGGCTTGCCCTTCCCTCAAGCCATAGCTACCGCTATGCCTTTCAGTCCAGGGCTGCGCCCTTCTTCCACCACGAACCGCCACAACCACGATCCTTCATGCATAATGCAGGCTAGCCCGCGCATGACCGGCGCTGCAGACACCGGAATCCGAAGCACCCGTGCTCGTCCGACTCGACATCCATAGTCTCGCCGTCATCGAGGCGCTCGAACTCGAGTTCTCTCCGGGCATGACGGCGCTGACCGGCGAGACCGGCGCCGGCAAATCGATACTCGTGGATGCCCTGGCACTGGCGCTCGGCGAGCGCGCCGACAGCCAGGCCATTCGCAGCGGCGCCGATCGCTGCACCGTGACGGCGGCATTTGATCTCGGCACCCGCGCCGATGTCGCGGCATGGCTCGTCGAACAAGACCTCGATGCCGACGGCGAATGTATTCTCAGGCGAATCGTTACGACCGACGGCCGTTCACGCGGTTATATCAACGGCCACAGCGTACCCATGCAAACGCTGCGCGCGGTCGGTGAACGGCTGGTCGATATTTGCGGCCAGCAGGCCCACCAGTCACTGCGCTTCCGACAGGTTCAGCGCGCAATGCTCGACGGATTCGGCGGGCACGAGCGGCTGTTGCAACGCATGACTGACTCGCACGCGAACTGGCAGCTCTTGCGCGACGAATTTGACGGGCTCAACGCGGCCCGCCAGGACCGCGAAGCACGCCGTGAATTGCTGACGTACCAGGTCGCCGAACTCACGACACTGGGACTGACCGACGAAGAACTGGCAGAGATCGAACGCGACCATGCCCGCGCGGCCAATGCCGGACACATCACGACGGCACTGACCGACGCCATCGAGCGCCTCTACGAGGCCGATAGCGGCACGGCCCACGCGGCCATTGCGGCCGCCCGTCGGGATCTCGTCGAACTGCAGGCCTTCGACGATGAACTGGCGCCGCTGGCCGAGATGCTCGGCGAAGCGGAAATCCTGATTACCGAAACCACGCAGGCGCTGCGCCGCCATGCCGAGCGCATCGAACACGATCCCGGCCTCTTGCGGCGCCTGGACCAGCGCCTCGCCGATATTCACGAACTCGCCCGCAAGCATCGCATTGCGCCCGATGAACTACCCGACCTGACAACCCGACTGGGCGCCGAACTCGCGACGCTGGAAGCCACCGACGGGCGTCTCGACGCGCTGGAATCCGAACTCGCCGCCGCGACACAGGCTCTGCAAAAGGCCGCGACCGCCCTGACCCGCGCCCGCGGCAAGGCGGCGCAGGCGCTCGCAGCCCAAGTCACCGGCCACCTGCAGGAACTCGGTATGACCGGCGGTCGCTTCGAGGTGGGATGCACGACGAACAGTCCGGATCAGATCACCCCCGACGGCGTCGACCGCATCGAATTTCGGGTGGCGATCAATCCCGGCCAGGCGGCCGGCCCACTGGCCAAGGTCGCTTCCGGCGGCGAATTGTCACGCATCAGCCTCGCACTGCAGGTCGTCGCAATCGCCAACAACGCGATCCCGACGCTGATCTTCGATGAGGTCGACGCGGGTATTGGCGGCGGCGTCGCCGAAATCGTCGGCATGCGGCTGCGCGAACTCGCCGGCGAACGCCAGGTATTGTGCGTCACCCACCTGCCGCAGGTCGCCAGTCAGGCCGACGCCCACCTGCGCGTCGTCAAGTTGTCGGATGGACAATCCACGCAGACGACGGTCACGCGGCTGACGCAGGACGAGCGTGTCGAGGAGATTGCCCGGATGCTCGGCGGCATCAAGATTACGGCGCGCACCCGGGACCATGCGACCGAGATGCTCGGTGCCGTCCACAAAAAGAAATCCGGGATCAAGCGTTAGCACCTGCCCGGGTGTGGGAGGCGATACGACGTCGTTCAGTCCCGGCGCTTCGGCCGGACATAGAGGACGAACCGGTGTTCCACCAGCTCGTAACCGTGCTTGTCGGCAATCGCCCGCTGCAGCTCCTCGATGTCCCGGCTGACGAACTCGGTGACCTTGCCGGTTTCCAGGCACACCATGTGATCATGATGCGTACCGTGGTCCAACTCGTACACCGAATGGCCGCCTTCGAAATTATGCCGGGTCACGAGGCCGGCATTCTCGAACTGCGCCAGCACCCGGTAAACGGTCGCGAGGCCGATCTCTTCCCCGAATTCTTTCAGGCTGCGGTAGATCTCTTCAGCGCTCAGATGCCGCTCGGCACTGTCCTCGAGAAGCTGAAGGATCTTCCGGCGCGGCGCCGTGGCCTTCAGGCCTGCTTTTTTCAACTCCCCGCTTTCCAACGATCCAACCTTCCTTCACTTGCTCTGTGCGATGGGCCCTGAGCCGACTGTACCCTGAGCCGACTGTACCTTGGGCCAACTGTACCTTCGACCGACTGTACCTTGGGACGAATGGACAAAGGCCGCCAATAGGCTATCATCTCGTCCGGATTATCCCCCAGCGGCCCCGGTGCGGCAAAACCACCAGATCCATGCGAAAAATCCTGATTCCATTGCTGACCTGCGTGCTACTCGGCGCCGCGTTTACCGTGCCGCTGACCGGCTGCGTTTACCAGGTCGACGTGCAACAGGGTAACCTGCTCGAGGACCGGGATGTCGAGGCCGTCAGGGTTGGGATGACGCGCAGCCAGGTACGATTTCTGCTCGGCACGCCGGCCGTCGACGATCCCTTTCACACCAACCGCTGGGACTATATCTACTATTTCCGCAAGGGCCGCAGCCGCAAGGCGGAGCGATCATGGCTGATCGTCTATTTCGACGACGACCGGGTCAGCGAGATACTGCGCGACGTTCCGGTGCAGCCGAGCTGAAAGCCCCGTCCCGCTGACCGATCAGGACTGACCACCGGCCGCCCGCAGGCGGCGCGCTTCGGGCGGCGCCTGTCGCAACGGACGATAGATCTCGACGCGATCCCCCTCCGTCACCCGATAGTCCTCCGCGACGACGCGGCCGAAGACTCCAAGCGGCGCTGCGCCGACATCAATCCCGGGCACGGCGTCGGCGATACACGACAAGCGCACGGCGTCGCGCGCCGTCGTTCCGGCCGGCACGGTAAGCGTACGCACATGCTGCACATCGGGCAGCGCAACGGCGACCTCGATGGCAACGCAATCCTCACCGGGCATGGACTTCCCCGGCCCGTTTGACGAAGGCATCGACGAGCTTGCCGCAGGTCTGTTCAAAAACCGCACCCAGCAGCATGTCCTTCAGCGCGTTGGAGAACGCGAACCGCATCTTGAGTTCGAGCTTGCAGCCGGCATCACCGAGCGGCCGGATCAGCCACTCGCCCTCCAGCTCACTGAACGGCCCTTCCACCAGCGTCATCGCCACGCGCGACGGACGAAAGTTATGATTGCGTGTCGAGAACCGGCCGGTCAGCGCACCCTGCGCCAGCCCCAGCGACGCAACGACTTCGCGCTCGTCAGCGTCAGCATCTCCATTCGCCGACAGGATGCGCGATTCGTTGCACCAGGGAAGAAAATCACTGTAGGACTCAATGTCGGTAACCAGATCGAACATTGCCTCGGCCGGATACGGCAGGATCGCGCTGCGGTAAACCTCCCGCATGATCAGGGCTCGAAGACACCAATCGCGTTCAGGAACACGAGGACGACCGCAACGGGCGCAACGTAGCGCGTCAGGAAATGCCAGGTGCGATAAACATAGCCGGCCGCCGGGTCGAGCTCGTCGGAACTCGAGTTGCCGCACATGACCCAGCCCGCAAACACCGTGATCAGCAAGCCGCCAAGCGGCAGCATGAGGTTGCTCGTCAGGTAATCGAAATTATCGAAGAGCGTGCCCTTGAGAAACTTGAAGTCTTTCAGGTTGCTGAATGACAACACGGTCAGGAAACCGAGCAGCCAGATGATGATACCGACGATAACAGCCGAGACCGGTCGCGACAGCCGGCGACTCTCGACCATCCATGCGACCGCCGGCTCCATCAGGCTGATCGCCGACGTCAATGCCGCGAACGCGAGCAGAACAAAAAACAGCGTGCCGAACACGCTGCCGCCCGGCAATTGTCCGAACGCCAGCGGCAGCGTCTGGAAAATCAGCCCCGGCCCCTCGGCCGGATCGAGGCCGTTGGCAAAAACAATCGGAAATATCACGAGGCCGGCAAGAATGGCAATCGACGTATCCGCGAGAACAACCGCGATGGACGTTTGCGCGATCGAGGCCTCCTGCGGCAGGTAGGCGCCGTAGGCCATGATGGCGCCCATGCCGACGCTCAGCGTGAAAAACGCCTGCCCCATCGCCGCGAGCACCATGGCGCCGCTGACCTTGGAAAAATCGGGCCGGAACAGGAATTCGACTCCGGCGCCGAACGACCCGGAATTGATCGCGTAGCCGAGCAGCACCAGCAAGGCGGGCACCATGAGGCGCACGGCTTTCTCCAGCCCGCGTTCGACGCCGAGCGCGACGAGGCTGACGGTCACGGCCATGAACAGCGTATGCCAGGCACCGGTAATCAACGGATTGGCGACGAACGCGCCGAATGCCGCGCTCAGCGTCGCCGCGTCCTGCTGCGCGAACTCGTTCGCGGCCGCTTTGAAGGTATACGCCACCGTCCAGCCGGCGATCACGCTATAAAAAGACAGGATGATAAACCCGGCCATGACGCCCATCAGGCCGACGAGACCCCAGGCCGTCTGCCCGGCCTCCTCTTCGCCGAGGATCTGCATCGTCGCGACGGGGTTGCGCCGCCCGCGCCTGCCGATCATGATCTCCGCCATCATGATCGGCAGCCCGACGATCAGTACACAGCCCAGGTAGATCAGCACAAATGCGCCGCCGCCGTTGACGCCGGCCATGTACGGAAACTTCCAGATATTGCCGAGCCCGACCGCGGAACCGGTCACGGCCAGGATAAAAGCCACCCGCGACGACCAGTGCCCGTGCAAAGAAGACCGTCGTTCGCCGTTTGCGATTGATTCCGCCATTCGTTCTGCCACTGTGCGAAAATTACCGAGTTTGAAGCAAAAAACAGACGCGAACAACTGCCCGACACCCCACCCGATGGCCGACAAAAAGAAGACAAAACGCAGCAACGACCGGACCATCGCGGTCAACCGCAAGGCCCGGCACGATTTCTTTATCGAAGAGAATATCGAGGCGGGGCTTGCGCTCGAGGGCTGGGAGGTTAAGAGCCTGCGGGCCGGGCGCGCCAACCTGACGGAAAGCTACGCAATCCTCCGCAACGGCGAGGCCTACCTGTTCGGGGCGCACTTCTCCCCGCTGATCTCCGCGTCCACGCACGTCAAGGCGGACCCGACACGCACCCGCAAGATGCTGCTGAACCGGCGCGAACTCGACCGGCTCATCGGCGCCGTCGAGCGCAAGGGCTACACGCTGGTGCCGTTATCGCTGTACTGGCAACGCGGCCGCGCCAAACTCGACCTGGGGCTGGCCAAGGGCAAGAAACAGCACGACAAGCGCGCCACCGACAAAGACCGCGACTGGCAGCGCCAGCGCGAACGGATCATGAAAAAGTCCTGATCTGGTCGCGATTTGACCGGCAGGCCACCGCTCCGGACTCGTCTGTCCGCGACCTGCTGACGCCCCCCGCCACGCGCGGGCGTTTCCGCGGAAACGCCCCGAATTGGCCGGGACGCAAGAATCGACCAAATGCGCATCGAAATTCGCCCACCAGCCCATTGAACTTCCCGAATCCGGCACTACACTAATAGGTGTACCAGAACACTCAAATCGGGGGCGACATGGCTTCGACGTGGGTTACGAAACTCTGAGTGCATGCCGAGGCGCAGATCACCTCGTAAATACAGCTGCAAACCTTATAGTTGCCAACGACGACAACTACGCTTTAGCTGCTTAAAAACCAGCCTTTAGCCCTCCGACCGGTTCGTGCTTGTGCGTCCGGCACCGGGGGTCATCATCACAAGATCGCGTCAAAGCTTGTTTGGGGCCGCGGCGTTAAAACTTAACCAGACTGGCTGTCGGTTTTCCATGCCCGTCGGGTAGCCGGCAGTAAGATTAATGACGGAATAAGCATGTAGAGCGAAGAGCGGAGAGCTTGCGGACGCGGGTTCGATTCCCGCCGCCTCCACCAAACGACAAAGGGCTGCCCCGCAAGGGGTGGCCTTTTGTCGTTTCTGAGGTGGTGCGGATGAGAACACGCGTTCCGGGTTCGACGACATGCAGGGATGCATGAGTGTCGCGGAGGCCATGGAAGGGCGGGAGCGACGCCCCGCCGCCGCCACCAAATTTGCGTGTATTTGAACACGCAAATTGATTGGCGCATCAGCGCCTCATTCCGACCGCAGGTCGGCCCGCACGCAGTGCGGCTTCTGCGTGTATTTGAACACGCGAATTGACTGGCGCGTCGGCGCCTCATTTCCATTCGGGCGCGAAATCCTCCGGTTCGAGCGCCGCATCGAAAATCGCCGGGCGATAATGGATAAACGCGACTAACGTCCGTAATGGCGGACTTCATACCGGCAATCTCTCTACCGCGCTGGCTTGCACTGGTCCGACCCCATGACTCCCGCTACAATCATATGGTTGGTTTAAATTTTTACCTCCAGATGATTATCCTGGCAATTCAGTTCATTGCGCTCCTCGTGATCTGCTACGTGTTCTTCGTCTACGCCACGCGCAGGCAGATTGTCGAAGAAAAGGGTCGGCGGTTTCCGGTCAAGGCGGTCGCAATCATCGTGCTGACGCTGCTCGCGTTCATCGTATTCGCGTCCTGGTACGTCCAGCTCGGCCTGTCTTCCTGACGCGCGGGCGATCCCCAGGCAACGCCGTCCGAATCGCCGTCACCCGACGGCGGCGGCGCCACGACCGGTTTGCGAAATACGGTCAGCCTGCGAGCCGGCCCGATACACCCGAACGCGACCGCCTGAAGCACCTGGTTGATCGAACCGATTTCATACCACCTGGCCAGCACGCCCATGGCAAAAGCAAACAGCGCAAACCACGACAGCGCAGTCCTCATCGATTGGTAGAACTTCGTTCTGTAACTCATGCACAGGCTTCGCTCGCACGCACCCCAAAAACGCTTTGGCACACCGCAGCCGGCTATCGCGCTGCCGTGTGCTTGGTAACGGCGTACAGTTTCTAGAGTTATTCCACTGCGCTTTTCGATATCGATCACGAGCTACAGTGCTTCGAAAATAACTTAAGGAACTGTACACCGGCACCATTTTCCGGGTCGCAACCCGATACGTGACGGAGTGCCCGAACAAGACGTTGATTAGCGACTCCTCGGCCGGATGGAAGTGCCGTGATAAACTCAGCTCGTCGATGCTTGAGGGCGCGCTGTGCGAGATGGGGCGAGGATCGGGCTGGGCGGTTCCGGCGCGGCCATACCGGAAGAGGATCGCAAGGGGCCCGCGGGTCTGGCCATCAACCTTGCTCATGACGCGTTCGCCATCCGGTTCCTTGATAACTGCTATGTCTGCACTGTCCGAGGCCTCGGCACCGGGGACCCCCCGTTCCTTACGGAACTCGACCGCCTGATTGCCGAAGATCCCGACAACCCTTACTACCGCTTTGCCCGCTCCGAGGCGCGGGTCGCCATCCACCGACCCGGGGACAGCGTGCAGCAGGATCTCGACCGCGCCGGCGCGGGCGCGCCTGAAGATCTCGACATCCGGATGCGGCGCGAGTACCCGGACCTCTGGGACAATCTGTTTTTCTACCCTTCATGGGACGCCGAGGCGGCGAAAATTCCTGCGGCCATGCTGGAAGCACAGGCCGCGGGAAACCCGCTCCAGATCGTACGCCGCGGCCTGCGTCTGGGTGTGACGATCCTGGTCGATGCGGAAACGGCGGCCCTCCCCCCGGATATTGCCGAGACCCGATGGCGCCCGGTCTGGGCCGAGACCCCGCACGGGCCGCTCCTTGCCCACTACGTTATTCTTGTCCGCGGCGACGGCACGCATCAGCGGCAGGAAATGATGGTCGCGCCCTGGCCCGTCGAGCCACCCCATGCGCGCAACGGCAACTGGCTGATCGAACGGCTGGCCCAGCTCGATTCCATCGACATCGCCTTCAATGACGGACCGAACCTGACCCATGTCCACCGCCATGCGATCACGCCTCAGGATCGCCAGGTGCTCGACCGTGCCCGCGCAAGCATCGCGACGCTGCCGCCTGACGGCCTCGCCGGCTTCGAGTCCGCAATGCAATGGTATTTCGACAACTCATCCCTGGAGGACATTCGATGAGCGAAAAAATCGATTCCGGTGTCATCGACATCGAACCTGACCGGGTGCACATGGTTTATGCCATCGTCACAAACACCGATACCGTGCTTGAAACCACGGATCTCGCCCCGGTCTATATGAACGTCAATCCGACCTATTCCGTCCAGGCACCCTTCCGGATGCTTGTCACGCGCCGCGATTTTCCCGCCATGCTCTCTGATCCCGACGATATCGGCGAGATTATCGGCCACGTCGACAAGGACGACCCCAAACTCGGCAACACCCTGATGCTGGTTCAGGTTCTGGGGATCAATACCAAGACAGCGGCCGGGAACCCGACCGAGGCCGGAATCGTGTTCGTCACCTGCTATGGCGCGATGGCGGAAGGCGCGGTGATGTTCCTGAAACACCCTATGGCGATCGGTTACGCGCCGGGGTCTTCGAAACGGAAGCAGCAGGGCGAAACCGGACAGGTGATTGCCGAAGCCAGCCGCGGGGCAAAAGCCAGACGACCGGCAGATGCGCCGTCCGCAGAGACCGGGCGATCCGGAAGCGGCCGAGCCTGGGGTTTCGGCGCGTTCGCGCTCGTCGTTGCTGCCCTCGCGGCATTCTTCCTGTTCCGGTCGCCGACGCCATCAGATCCGACCCCTGTTGCCACCGAAGCCCCCGCTCCGGCCGCCACCGACGTCCCGGCTCCCGCCTCGGCCGATACCGTTCGCGAAGTGGCAAAGGAAGACTAGCGCACAGGCCGCGCCGCCACGCGCGCGAAGATCGCTGGCGTATTAACTGTCGGCGTTGACTTGGACGACCAAGATTCCTGAGAGACGCCAGTAGGCGCCGGCGTGTAAATACGGGTAGGTCGGCTCGATATTTCGCAGCGTTGGCTGCCTTAGCGAAGTGAGGTTTGCGCAGCACCGATAGCGGTAAACAGCGCCTGATATCGACCGTCGATCGGACTCTGAGCCAGGGGATCGACGGCGTCTGCAAAGCGCGGCGCAATTTCCTGCCAATCCTCGGGCAGCAGGTTATCTGTCACGGCCGGGAAAAAATGCGCCTCCTCCCAGTCCAGGTGTTGATCGTAATCGTGTAGGAGCGTTCGGCCCTGCTCGCCGAGGTCGCCGCGCAGAAACGGCGCATCCCTTTCCACCGCTGCAAAAATATTCACCAGCGCTTTGGTCGTATGGGCGAGTCCCAGATGCTGGTCTTCCAGTTCCGCGCAGGCCGATGCCTCGGAAGGAGCGCGGCGTCGAAGCAAATGCAACAACGCGTCTTCATGCGGATGATGCCAGCGATCAAGATAATCATGGCAATAGGCGATGCTGCCACCGAGGATTTCATAATCCGGATCCTCGGCACGCTCAAAGCGATCTATATGCACCTTGAAACACGAGAGCATACTGCGAATATGGCCGTGCTCGTCGATCAGTACCTGCATCGGTGAACGTTTTTTCATCTCGATTACCATCTCCTTTTGGCATCCCGTTTTTTGCCCGGAACAGGTTCCGTCGTTCGGACGCCAGCGGCATGCAGGTAGTCCCCTGCCCGCTGCTTGTGCACCTGCCCGGATTTGGTGAACCATTCAATGCAGCGACTCCCGGTCGGGAATATAGTAACCACTTCGATCGAAGGATGCCCGCTGGCACGGCTGGTTGGTCGCGCGTTCACTGCATGCTCAGCAGCTTGGGGGTCCGCAGGCAAATGTGGTCATTTCGCGATCAGGCTGCCCCCGCCCCCCGGCACCGTCGAAACAGGGTTTGATATTGTCTTCGATTCAAGACATTGCACGTACCCGCAGGGACGTCGTCGCCGTTCCGTATTCGTGGCTGCAGCCCCGCTCCAGTATCGCCGCCGCTCGATTGTCTGCCGGGTGATGTATCCGGCACTGTAAGCACGAACGGCCGCGCGAAATCACAACCAAACGCACCACCCCACCGGTCCGCGATGCATAATCCCACCGTGGATTACGTCGTCATTATCTTGACCGCGCTGCTGGTCTCCGGGCTCACGCTATTTTCCGGTTTCGGCCTCGGTACGATCCTGATGCCCGTGTTCGCGCTGTTCTTTCCGCTGCCGACGGCCATCGCGGCGACGGCGGTCGTGCATCTCGCCAACAACCTGTTCAAGCTGGCGCTCGTCGGCCGGGCCGCCGATTGGCTGGTCGTCGTTCGCTTCAGCGTACCGGCAGCCCTGGCCGCAATTATTGGGGCGAGCATCCTCGTAGCCTTCTCTGGATTGCCCGCGCTCGGCGACTACCTGCTGTTCGGCCGTTCCTTCGAGATCCTGCCGCTGAAACTTGTCATCGGCGTGCTGATTGCCGGCTTTGCCCTGCTCGAACTCAGCCCTGCGTTCGCGGCCGTCGCGGTGCCGCCGCGATACCTGCCCGTTGGTGGCCTGCTGTCCGGCTTCTTCGGCGGCCTGTCGGGCAATCAGGGCGCCTTCCGCTCGGCGTTCCTGATCAAGTCGAACCTGACCAAGGAAGCGTTCGTCGCGACCGGCGTGGTCTCCGCGGTGATCGTCGACACCGTCCGGCTGTCGGTATACGGGCTCTCGTTCTACACCGCCAGTTTCGAGGCCCTGCCCGCGGAACTGGCCGGGCTCATGGTCGCCGCGACACTGGCCGCATTCACCGGCGCATTCGTCGGCGCCCGGCTGCTTGGCAAGGTCACGCTGCGCACGGTCCAGATCATCGTCGCCGCCTGCATGATCGCGCTCGGGTCGGGACTGGCCGCCGGCTGGATCTAGCAGCTGAGCGAAGAAGTCCCGGCTGAGCGCACGACGACGCAGAGAGGCGGAACAGAACCTGGTATGCACGCCATTCATTCAGAACTGCCTGATCCGCCGTGCAGAACCAACCCTCACCCTTAACGCCGGGTTGTCCCGCCTGCGGCTTCTCAACCGGCTTCTGACCCGTCATCACCCGACGATTCGGGCAGTTTGCACCGGCCCGCAAAACTCAGGGCCGCCAGGCGGCGACGGGCACCCCTGCGCACCGGGGTGCAGAAACCGACGGCCCGGCGCCTGCAGCAGCCAATGCCGCCGGAAAATTCAGCGCCTGGGTCTATAATGCGACGTGCCTGAAATGAAGTAACAATCCGGCTGCTTGCCGTTGGTATTGAATGGATTCCACTACCGGGTCAGATTTTCACTTGATCGCCAGCTGGGCGGTGGCCGTCGCCGAGGCGTTGGATGCGCGCGGCGTGGACAGCCGCGCCGTGTTCGCGGATGCCGACATCGATCTGGCCGACGCGCGCGAACCAAGCGCGCGTTTCCCGTCCGATCGCATGAGCCGTGTCTATGAACTGGCCGAGGCGGCCACCGGGGATCCTGCGTTCGGCCTCTCCGTCGCCCAGTACGTACACCCGACCTCTTTGCATGCCCTCGGGTATTCGCTGTATGCCAGCCGGACGATGGAATCTTTTTGCCGGCGCATCGTCCGGTATTTCCGGTTTGTAACGACGAATGCGTCGACGCACCTGGAAAAAACCGACGCGGACTATCGTCTGACGCTGATGCCCACATCCGGAGGTAGCATCTACATACCTCAGGACGCGTGGCTCGCTACGATCATGCGCCTGAGCCGCCAGGTGTACCGACCCGATTTCGCGCCGGCCGCCGTCTGCCTGCGCCGCCCGGCACCAGCAACCAATGCCGAACGGTTCACGGAATACTTTCGGGCGCCGGTCGAATTCGGCAACGCGGGTAACGTGCTCGTATTCAGGGGTGCCGACATGCACGTGCAACTGCCGGCCGCCAACGCGGAACTCGCGCGCCAGAATGATCAGGTCGTCATGACGCTGCTCGCGCGAATGGATCGCAAGGACATCGTCGCCCAGGTACGCGCCTCTTTCGTCGATCTGCTGCCGTCCGGCGACTGCAACAAGGAAAAGGTCGCCAGCCGCCTGAACATGAGTGAGCGAACACTGCAGGGCAAGCTCGGCGAACGCGATACGAGCTACCGGATTCTGCTGAACGAAACCCGGCGGGAACTCGCCGAGCAATACATCAGCCAGGGCCTGCGCTCGGTCAGCGAGGTCGCCTACCTGCTCGGCTTCTCCGATTACAGCAGCTTCTCACGCGCCTTCCGCGCCTGGACCGGTCACTCGCCGAGCAAATATCGCAGTCGATACCTGAGCGGCGGCTAGTGCAGCTGCCGGCAATCGGTGCCGGTGTACAGTTTCTTAAGTTTCTTAGGCTGTTGGTGCCGGTGTACAGGTTCTTAACTTTCTAAACATATTGGCTGCGGTGCAATCGGTGCCGATGTAAAGGTTCTTAGGTTTCTAAACATATTGGCTGTGAGGCAAATAGAAAAAATCTATGCAACAGCGCCAATACACTCGGCCGCACGCAAGCCTGCTTAGGTATAGGTAATAGGTGTCGGAAATAACTTAAGAAACTTAAGAACCTGTACACCGGCACCAATGGACCATGCATGCAATGGGGCGGGTGCACAGTTTCTTGAGTTTCTACAGATTGGCGCCGGCAAACAGTTTCTTAAGCATCTGAATACATTAATCAAATATCCAATAACTTAAGAAACTTAAGAAACTGTACACCGGCACCAACAGCCGGCACTGCATTGAAATTGCAGGCAATGCAGATTCACTTATTCGAAGTCTCGCCCGCTCCCGGGATGGCAGTGATACTTCGGGTTAGTGTTGCGCATCCTGCTGGGCAATCCGGCAGAACTCATCATCCGTGATCAACCGACCGGATCGCGTCGCGAACGCCTTGACCTCAGCCAGCACGGCCGGATATGCCTCCTTCGCCAGGTCCAGGCCCAGTTCCTTTGCCTTCAGGTCGATGCTCGCCAGCCCGCTTTTCTTACCGAGCACGATGCGTCGGTCAGCGGCGACGAGCTCGGCCGAATACGGCTCGATCGCTTCGGGGATATGGAACTGGCTGGCCACGGCACCGCTTTCACGGACGAACAGGTTCTCGCCGACGACCGGCTTCCAGCCGTCGACGCGATAGCCGCCGGCCTGTTGCACGAGGGCCGATACCTTGCGCGCCTTGGTCAGGTCCATGGCAACGGGCACGTGGTAGAGACATTGCAGCGCCAGGGCCACCTCGGCGATATCGGCATTGCCGGCACGCTCGCCCATGCCGTTGATCGTGCCCTGAATCCATTCGGCGCCGCCGCGTACGGCGGCAATCGCCGAGGCCGTCGCGAGGCCGAAGTCGTTGTGGCCGTGAAAGTGTACGGGCACGTCCGGCCCGACCCACTCCCTGACGTCGCGAATCAGGCCTTCGATCGCCTCGGGCGCGCAAGCACCGATCGTATCGACGACGGCCACTTCCGACGCGCCGGCCTCAAGCCCGGCCGCGTAGATATCGCGCAGGAATGCCGGGTCCGTCCGCGTGCCGTCCACCGGAAAGAAGATGACCCGCATGCCGTGTTCGACGGCATGGCGGATTGCGCCGGTCGCACGCTGCCGAACCTTGTCGCGATCGAGGCCGTAGGCCGCCATCTTGATCTCGCTGGTCGGCACCTCGATGACGGTCGCTGTCGTGCCGAGTTCGATCAGGGCATCGAGATCCTCGGTCATGGCCCGCGAAAAGCCCCAGATCTCGGCGCTCATGTATTCATCGAGGATACGTTTAACGGCCTGGGAATCGGCCTCGGAAACGCGCGGAAATCCGGCCTCAATGCGACTGACGCCGAGATCGGACAGCGCGCAGGCGATTGCGAATTTTTCCTCGGGCGTGAATACGACACCGATGGATTGCTCGCCGTCGCGCAACGTCGTGTCGTAAAAACGCACGGTCTTCTGACGGTCGAAACCGGCCTGCACTTCGGGCCGTTCGTTCAGTTCACTGGTCCAGATCTTGTCTTGCATGGCGCACCTCAACGGGCGGGTTCTGTATTCAGGCGATGGCGACGGGCCGGATCAACGAAGCCTCCCCGCCTTTGATTTTCAGCGGCAGCACGACCACGGTGGACACGTGGCGGCCGTCGCGCGCGAGTTCTTCGAGCATCAGACTCTTCATGACGTAAATACCGTTGTCGATCAGCAGCACGCGGTGGGCATCGAACAGATCCGGCACGCCGATGGACAGGTTGTCGGTGCCGACGAGACGCGGCTTGCGCGCCGCGAGCCAGCGCACCGCTTCGGGCGAAAGCCCGGCCCAGCGATGCAGATAGACATCGCCGTCGGTCTCGAAGTAACGGCCGAAACCGGTGCGCACCAGCGCACAGTCACCCTCCTGCACGGATTCACCGTGCAGCGCGGCCGCCGCCTCCAGATCCTCGACCGTGATCGAATAACGCTCGGGCAATACGTCGAGCCCTTTGGCGGCCGGAATATCGAACAGCACCGACCGCAGCACGAGCGGTGGCACGTCCTCCATGCTGTGCAGCGGCTCGGGCAGATCCACGAATCCGGTGCCGCGCTGGTACGGACGGACATCGATGCCCTGCACCTTGTAGTCCTGCGCCATGTGAATCGGAATATCGAAGTGCGTGCCGGCATGCATGGACGTGATCATCATGCCGATCGCATGGGAAAAACCCGGCTCGATCTTGCCGAGGTCCTTCTCGACGTACTCGTGGTAATCGAACAGCAGATATTGATACGGCGGGTCAAATGGATGCACCGGCATACCTTGCCAGTACGGCTGACCGAGGTCGTAGACACGGGCGCCGGCCAGCAGTTCATGCAGATTTGGATTCGTCACGCTTTCGCCCCGTCAGTCGGCTGTCTTGCAGATGCTCAGGATGCACTGGATATAGACCTTGATGATATCCAGCATGTCACCGATGTGCACCGCTTCGCCCTGCAACGTGTCGAAGCCACCGCCGCCCGAGCGGATGCGTCCGGCCGAACCGTAGTTCACGGTCGGGATGCCGTAGCGATTCATGTGCGCGGCATCGCTGTACCAGATCTCGTTGCCGAACTCGGGGGCAGCGCCGAGCTGCTGCGTGTGAGCGGCGACAATCGTCCGGATCAGTTCGTGATCGTCGGGAATTGACGTTCCGGGCGCGGTCACATAGGTATCGACGATCGTACCCTCGAGGCAGGCATGTTGCTTCTCGAGCGACCGGATCTGGTCGCGGACCTCGCGGTACGCATCCATCGGCAACGCCTCGGGCGGCATCCGCACGTCCATGTAAATACAGCAGTTTTCCGGCGTCCGCGCGCCGCGCCACGGCCAGCCGCCCTCGATGGCGGCGATGTTGACCTTCGGCTGCGTGCCGCCGAACTCGTTGCGCTGCATGTAGCCGGGGATCCAGTCATTGAGCGCGGCGAGCACGATGCCGGAGTTGCTGATCGCGTTGCTCTCGTGCTCGGACCACGCCGTGTGGATCAGCGTGCCCGGCACCGTGATCTTCATCCAAGTCGTGCCGCAATGGCGCGGGATGATCATCATATTCGTCGGCTCACCAAGGATGCAGTAGTCGGCGACGGCGCCGTGCGTGATGGCATATTTGGTACCGGGGCCGTAGCCCTGGTACTGGGCGCCGTCGAAGTCGTTGACCGGCGCCTTCTCGATCTCGCCGGCCACGCCGGCGATCACGACATCACCGGCAAGCCGGATACCGGCCTTGCGAATGGCCTCGCAGGCGACGATGTACGTCGCCATCGCGCTCTTCATGTTGAAGGTGCCCATGCCGTAGATCCATTCGTCGTCAACGACATTACCTTCGCAGCGATAACCGAGGCCGCGGTGCGCCTGTTCCGGACCGAACGACGTATCGAGGTGGCCGTTAAACATCAGCGTCTTGCCGCCACCTTCGCCGTACCACTTGCCGATCGTGTTGTAACGACCGTCGCCGATCGGCTGCAGCGTGGAACGAAAACCCGAGTCCTGCAGCACGCCATGCAGCGTACGCGCCATTTCACCTTCGTATCCCGTCGGGCTCGGCACGTTGACGAGGTCCACGACCAGTTGCACGAGCCGTGCGCGATCGATGTTCCCGACCGCTTTGGCCACGAGGGCCGGATCTGCCTCGAATGTCATGCGTTCACCTCCGGATCGCCTGCGACGATGTGCGTCGTCAGCGTGCCAAGCCGCTCGATCGTCGCCTCGACGAGGTCGCCGGGCTCGAGCCAGTCCGGCACCGCCATGCCGGCGGCCACGCCCGGCGGGCTACCGCTGGTAATAATGTCGCCGGGCTCGAGCGTCGTGTTCGACCACCACGACACCAGTTCGGCCGTCTTGTAATGCATCTGCCCGGTGTTGGCATCCTGCCGCACGTCACCGTTGACGCGCAGTTTCATGTCCAGGTCATGCGGATCGGGCAATTCGTCGGGCGTCACGAGGTGCGGGCCGAACGGACAGGAACCGTCGAAACTCTTGCCGAGCAGGATGACCTTGTTCGAATGTTCGCGCGCCTGGATATCGCGGGCCGACAGGTCATTGAAAATCGTGAAGCCCGCAACGTAGTCCATCGCTTCGGCGACGCCGACCCGAAACGCCTTCTTGCCGATGATGATCCCGATCTCGATCTCGTAGTCGAGCTGCCGCGTAAAATGCGGTACCGCGACCTGCGCGCCGGAGGCGACGACCGATGACGGCGCTTCGAGAAATCCCGTCGGGTGTTCGAAATGAAACTCGCCCCAGTTGTGCGACTGCCACTCAGGCTCCTGCCAGCCGGCCAGTTCCTGCAGGTGCGCATCGAAATTGCACGAGGTGTGCATGATCTTGCCCGGTCTCGGCACCGGCGCGCACAGCGTGATTTCGCTGTCCGCGTACGCGACCCGCCGACCCTCGGGCGTCGCCAGCTTCTCCGGCGAACCGGCCTGAAGGCTGGCTTCGAGGTGCTGGATGGCGTCCTGCGCCTGGGCCATGCCGGGCGCACCGAGGCGCAGAAACGTGATCATGTCATCGGGCAATGTTCCGGCCGTGGCGGCATGCAGGTCAACGTAACAATCACGGACCATCGCCCCGATTGTCGATGTGCCGTCGGCATTAATAATGAATGTGGCCAATCTCATCGCTTCGTATCTCTCTGTATTAATAATTGGTGTCTGACACCAATATCCAATAATTTGGTGTCTGACACCAATTGTTCACAGGGTAGCCGGTTTCAGTCTCGGCACCACTTCTTCGCCGAGCAGCCGGATGGATTCGAGGTTGTCGGCTTCGTTGGCGCCGACCACTTCGAGCAGCGGCAGGTTCATGCCGGCATCGACGAGCTCCTGCAGGATTTCCAGGCATTCGTCCGGCGTACCCGAGATCACGTTGAACGCCCGCTGGATGTCATCATTGACGAGGTGCGTGACGTTGTCCTCGGTACCGGCCGCGATCGCTGCACGGAACGGCGCCCAGGCATCGTCCGGGTAGCCGGAAGTACTCAGGATGACGTCGTTCTTGATATTACGCAGCTTGTTGATGACGTAGGTCGCCGTGTAACTGCGCGTGGCATCCTTCGCCTTGCGCCCGTCTCGCGAACACGCCGCCAGGATCACGCCGCCGACCGGAAAATCATCGGCCAGCGTACGTCCGACGCTCTCGGCGCCGGCCCAGCAGTTCTCACGCGCGTAAGTCGTGAAACCCGCCGACGTCAGGCCCGGCAACAGCAGGCCATCGGAGATCTTGCCGGCGAGCTTCTGCATCAGCGGCCCGGTCGCACCGATATAGATCGGGATGTCGGTGCGCAGTCCGCGGCCGGCACGGTCGACCGCAGGCATGTCGCATTTGAACAACTCGCCGTCATAGCGGAACGCTTCGCCGCTGGCGATGCCGCGGATCATCTCGATCGCCTCGCGGTGCGTCTTGACCGGCGAGTATTTTTTCATGTCCAGATCCAGGTACTCGGTGCCGACCTTGCCCGCACCCAGCCCCATGATGAAGCGACCGCCGGACAGCTCGTCGACGGCATTGCACTCGGAAGCCTGCACAGTCGGGTGACGCATGTACGGCGACGTAATGCCGAGACCGATCGGGATCTTCTTCGTCGCCATCGCCGCGGCGGACAGCGATGCGAAACACCCGCGCGCCTCGTGACCGTATTTGCGAAACCAGTGGTAGGCCTCGGCAATCCAGAAGCCGCCGGTGCATCCGGATTCTTCCGTCTGCCGGGCATAGGCCTGTATCGACGACATCGGTTCGTAGGACTTGAAAATCACCCCTGCATTCGGTTGCACGCCACTCATTTTTCGTCTCCTGATCGTTTATTCGGTAGCGGTTGGCGCTCGTCTAGAGCTCACCTTCCCCGCCTTTGTAAAATTTCACCGGCACGCCCGACAAAGGCTGCGCCCCCTTGGCACCGACGAGAAAGGTTTCCTGGAAGTACAGACTCGCCGTGCGGTCCTCCGTCATGACATGCGGATGCATCGAGCACACCATGTTCTCGACCAGTTCAAACTCGGAACCCTCGCCGATACGCGGATGCTCGATCATCGTCATGCCGATCGAATGTCCGCAGACATGGCCCATGCGCCAGCCCTTGCCCGCAAACGGCTTGACGCACGTGCGATGCACATCCTCGGCCGAGGCGCCGGCGCGCATGTTCACCTTCACGAGTTCATGGAACTCCGCGTAGGCATCCATCAGTTTTTGCGTCTCAGCGCCGAGGCCCTGCGGCGCGATCATCCGCGAGAACTCGACCCAGTGACCGCCCCGGCCGGTCACCTCGAGCCCGTACAGCAGGCCGTCGCTGTCCTGCACCTTACGTGCCGGATCGGCGAACACCATCTGCGGCAGCAATGACCCGTTCGGCCCCATCAGCACCATGTCCATCGTATTGCGGCCCGTGCCCAGCGCAACAAACGTCTGCTCGGCCGCGGCCATCAGTTCGGCCTCGGTCCGCCCCTGCTCGTAAGCACGGACCACGGCCAGCACGCCGGCCTTGTTGACCGCCATGGAATGACGCACCGATTGCAGCTCCTCGGCACTTTTCCCGGCGCGCGCATGATCAAACGCCACATCGAAGTTGACCAGCGACAGGCCCGCGTCGGCCAGCGCCCGATAATCGTGAACCGGGATCACGAAATCGAGCCCGTAGACGCCGATACGCCCCCAACCGCGACTCTTGCACTGCTCGGCCATCCACTCCCCGCAATGGGGCACCTTGACCTGCTCGTCGATGAAAATCGCCGAATGATCGCCGACCCACGTCGCCTCGCGCGGAAACACCGCCGTCGGCTCGCCGTCCATCGGGATCAGCACATAGGCATAGCGATGCAGAATCTGAAAGCCGCACATATAGCGCACGGCGCCTTCAAATCCCGTGTACTCGCTGCCGCTGACGATCAACGCATCGAGTCCGGCCGCGCCCATGGCGGCGCGGATATTCCGGTAGCGTCGCGCGATTTCCGCGGCGCTCGGTTGAAACTGTTGCTGGTTTGCAGTCATGGTTACCATCCGGTTCAATCGTTAAGCGTCCAGGAATGCTCGATGCCGCCGATCAGCGCCGCAATGGCCTGATTCAGAGGCGTCGGCACGCCCGTTTCCTTGCCGAATCGCACGATGCCGCCATTCAGCGCCGCCACTTCGGTCGGTCGTTCCGCCAGAATGTCCTGCAACATGCTGGCCTTGTGGTGATAGGCGACATCACGCGCATGGTCAATCAGTTTTTCGGGATCGCTGTCCAGTTCGATCCCCAGCGCCGCCGCCACGGCGACGGCTTCGGCCACCAGGCCGGAGATCAGCGTACGAACCTCGGTCTGATCGCAGGCCACGCCGTGCGGCAGCCGCGTCAGCGCACCGATGGGATTCGTGGCCGCATTAAAAATCAACTTCGTCCACTGTGCGCCACGCGCATCGGCCATGGCCAGCGTTTCCATCCCCGCCCGGGTGCACAGCGCGGCCAATTGCTCGACTTCCGCCATGCCGGCCGGCTTCGGTTCGAACGGCCCCATCCAGGTCTTGCCGCCGGTGTCCTGCTGTACGTGGCCCGGCGCGATGATGCGCCCGGCCGGAAACGTCGTGCCACGCATGACCCGCGGCACATACTCGGCGATGATCTCCTCGTTGCCGACACCGTTCTGCACAGTGCAGACAGCACCGTCGGCGAACGCATGCGCCGTCGCGGCGATCGCGGCACGGGTATGCAGAGCCTTCGTAGCGACGATCCCGAACGCGCATGGCGGAATCTCGTCGGCATCGGTCGTGGCCCGCGGCCGCGACTCCAGTTCCGTCACGCCGGACAGTTGCAGGCCGCCCGCATTGATGGCGTCGACATGCGCCTGGTTCAGGTCGTAGGCCCACACCTCCACATCGTCCAGCCGGGCGAGATGCGCCGCGAACAGGCTGCCGATGGCGCCGCAGCCGACGATACTGATCCTCATGTTGTCATTCTCCATCGTTAATTCAACGGGCCTGCCCGTTGCGGGTCTGTCCGCTATTGACCGTTGCCGGCGTCCATGGCCCAACTCGCCTCGCAGGCCTTGACGAGTCGATACAGCGTCTCGTTGATCGGCACGGCCACGCCCGCCCGACGCGCCTCGCTGACGATCGCCCCGGTTATCCAGTCGACCTCCGTGATCCGCCGTGCGCGCACATCCTCGAGCATCGACGGTACGTGTGCGTAGGTTTCGTCACCGGTCCGACCGTGACGCACCGCTTCACAATTCATCTCCCACGGGTCCTCGTGCAGTTCGATACCGAGCGCCGCGGCAACCGCCTTGCCTTCGGCCATCATCGCGAACACGAGGTGGCCGAGATCGACATCGCGAGCCCGGCTGGCAAAAGCCGGCACGTGCGGGAGATCGGTAACGGCCGCGATACTGTTCACGACCGAATTGAAGATCAGCTTCGACCACTGCGCCGGCAACAGATCGGGAAATGCCTCGGCCTTAAGACCCGATCGCACGATCAGGTCGGCAACCGCCTGGACGACTGCGAAGTCCGGGCCGCGCTGCGCCCACGGCCCCATCCAGGTTGCCGTGTCCAGTTCGTATTCCACGTGGACATCGCTGTGCCGGGTGCCGCTCATGAAGGTCACCGCCGAAATCACGGGCCAATCGCCATGCGCCGCGATCCGCGCCTCGCAACCCAGTCCGTTCTGCACCGTCATGACCACGGCATTCGGAAAATGCCCGGCGATGCATTGCGCGCTGACCTCAACCGCAGCGGCTTTGGTCGCCACGATCACAAGGTCGGGACTACCCAGTTCGCCCGGATCGACGGACGCACGGACCCGAACCTGCCGGTCGGATTTTCCGGAGATCCGCAGCCCCTCCCGATTGAGCGCATCCGCATGCGCCTGGCGGCGCACGAGTACGCTGGTATCGACCAGGGCACCGAGGTGGCCGGCGAACAGGCTGCCGATGGCGCCGGCACCGACGATGCACACTGCATTAATTTCCGTCATGGCGATGCGTCGGTCATAGCGCCTGTACGCTTTGTGCCGACGGTCGCAGCACGCGCAGACGAAGCAGCGGATAGAAAACACCGACACATGCCAGCGACGTAACGACTTCCAGTTTGAAATACGGTCGCAGCAGCACGTGCGCGCACAGAACCGCGATCGCGAGGGTCGCGACGCCCGCCCAGTTGACCGACTCGCCGACGGGTTGATCGCCGGCCTGCTCGAGACCGGGCCGCACGACGTAATAGTCCATGATGATAATGCCGGCCAGTGCACTCAGCAGCACGCCCAGCAGTTTGATCCAGGCCTCGACGAACTCCAGGATATGTCCGTACAGCATCGCCAGCGCAATGAAGTTGGCCACGACGACGAAGAACACCCGGCCCGGCCGCCACCGGAACAGCGCATCAAACAGGTTGGCGATACACAGCGACGAACTATAGGTATTCAACACCTGCGCCTTGGCCTGGGCGAGCAGCATCAACGCGAATCCGGTCAGACCGCCGAAGACGATAAACGTCGCGGCAATGCTGTCCGGGCTGCGGAGCACCTGCGCGCCGGCCTGCTCGGGCGTCATGCCGGCCGAAGCGACATAGAAGTCCGTCATTGCGGGCGCCGCCGAATGCATGAGTACGCCGCCAACCAGCATGATCAGCAACGACTGAAAAAAGATCGCAATCCCGGCCGCCGCCGCGACATGCGCCGTGGACTTGCCGTAGCGACCGAAATCGGCC
>JAJFJS010000149.1 GCA_021773815.1 Gammaproteobacteria bacterium | reverse complement strand
TTCCGAGACACGCCGTGAACACGTCCATGTGGGCTTGGGGCCCGCGTCCCTGCGGGCCACAGTCTCGGAAAGGTGCCGCTCCGTCATGCCAGCCTGACAGGATGTGCAAGGTTGTGGGACAGCAGTGGTCTGACACCAATTTCCGGGCACCAATTCCCGCCAACCTTACTCGGCCGGCTTGGACGCCAGGCGACGTTCCCAGTTCAGCGAGCTTGTGACGATTGCATCGAGGTCGTCGTACTGTGGCTGCCAGCCCAGTTTTTCCTTCACGCGTTCACACACCGCGATCAGCATCGCCGGGTCGCCCGCTCGGCGCGGCGCTTCCTCGATGTTCAGCGGCGCGCCGTTGGCGCGTTCGACTGCGGACAGGACTTCGCGGACGCTGAAGCCGTGTCCGTAGCCGCAATTCATGACGTCCGACGTGCCGCCGTTGCGCAGGTAGGTCAGCGCGTCAAGATGGGCGCGCGCCAGGTCCTCGACATGAATATAGTCGCGCACGCCGGTGCCGTCCGGCGTGTCGTAATTAGTGCCGAAGACAAAAACCTTGTCGCGTTTGCCGACGGCCGCCTCGCACGCAACCTTGGTCAACAGCGTCGCCTTCTTCGTCGACTGGCCGATCCGGCATTCCGGGTCACTGCCGGCGACATTGAAATAGCGCAGGGCGACATAGGTCATGTCGTTGACTGCAGCGGCATCCCTGAGCATCCACTCGGTCATCAGTTTGGACGTGCCGTAGGGATTGATCGGCGCGGTCGGCGCGTCCTCCCGGCACAGGCCCGTCGGGTGTATGCCGTAAACGGCGGCCGTCGATGAAAACACGAAGTGCCGTACGCCGGCCGCCAGCGCGCATTCGAGCAGGTTGCGGCTGGAACAGGTGTTGTTGTCGTAGTACTTCAGCGGATCTTCGACGGATTCCGGGACGATCGTGTGGGCGGCGAAATGCAGGATCGTATCGATGCCGTGCTCGTCAAGGATGCGCCGAACGAGCGCGCGGTCGCCGGTTTCTCCGACAACCAGTTCGCCGTGCAGGACGGCCGAGCGGAATCCGGTGCCGAGATTATCGAGCACAACGACCTTCTCGCCGGCCGCGCCGAGTTGTCGGACGACATGACTGCCGATATAGCCGGCGCCGCCGGTTACGAGGATAGTTTTTTGCGTCATTCGGGTAGTCTTCCTTGCGTACGGATTCGGATTCAGCGGCCCGGGTTCAGTTGCCTAGGGTAAACGAATCAGGGTAAACGAATCAGGGTAAACGAATTAGGGTAAACGAAACATCGTCGTTCGTCCCGACCCGCCGGCGACGTTATGTCAGAATTCATCCAGGACGATCCGGATCTGGTCGAGTCCCGGCGCGAGTTTGCCGTATGATTCGGGATCGTCCGGATTGTATGCCGATGGCCGCCAGAGGAGTCCGATGAACCGTATGCCGCCGTTGCTCGGCGCCGATGAACCCGCGCCGTTCGAGGTGATCGAGGTCGAGGCCGCGCACGCCGCGCTGATCGTCTGCGATCACGCCGCCAACCGGATTCCGGCCGCCCTGCAGGACCTGGGTGTGTCGCCGGCCGACCTGACGACGCATTTTGCCGTCGACATCGGCGCCGGCGATGTCGCGCGTCACCTGAGTCGCCGGCTCCGCCTGCCCGCGGTGCTCGCGTGTTACTCGCGGCTCGTCGTTGACTGCAACCGTGCGCTGAACGATTCGAGCGCGTTTCCGGTGTTCATGGAGCACATGATGGTGCCGGGCAACCAGGCGCTGGATCATGCCGCGCGCCAGGCGCGTGCCGAGGCGCTGTACTGGCCGTACCATCATGGCGTTCGCGCGCAACTGATGCGCCTGGCGGCCGGGGGGCTGGCGCCGCCAATGATCGCGATTCATAGCTTCACACCGGTCTTCGACGGACAGGAGCGTCCATGGCACCTCGGTGTACTGTGGGACAAGGATCCGCGCCTGCCCGTGCCGCTGATCGACGCGCTGACGGGCGTGGAGGGAGTGATCGTCGGCGACAACCAACCGTATTCCGGTAAGCATCCGCATGATTTCACCATCGATCATCATGCCGAGGCCGAAGGACTCGCGCACGTCTCTTTGGAGATCCGCCAGGACCTGATCGACACGCCGGCCGGCGTGGCGCGCTGGGGCGATCTGCTGGCCGAGGCGCTGGCGCCGATCCTGGCCGATCGTGCGCTGTATGATTACTGGACTTCATGACCGAGGCCATGCAGATAAACGCCGGAGGCTGTCGATGACGATCCCGAAAGAACCCGGATTCACGATCGGTATCGAAGAGGAATACCTGCTCGTCGATCGCGAGACGATGGAACTGGTCAACGATCCGCCGCCCTCGATCATGGCCGAGTGCCAGCGGCTGACGCCCCGACAGGTTTCCCCGGAGTTGCTGCGCTCGCAGATTGAAGTCGGCACGAAGGTCTGTACGACGATGGCCGAAGCACGCGCCGACCTGGCCGGTCTGCGCCGGGTCGTCATCGAAGCGGCCGGGCACGAGGGCCTCAGCCCGATTGCCGCGTCTACGCATCCGTTCGGTCACTGGACGGAACAAAAACACACGCCCGCGGAGCGCTACCGGGATCTGACTGCGGAGATGCAGGCGGCCGCCCGCAGGCTCCTGATCTGCGGTATGCATGTGCATGTCGGCATCGAGAACGATGAATTGCGCATCGATCTGATGAACCAGATGCGCTATTTCGTGCCCCACCTGCTCGCGTTGAGCGCTTCGTCGCCGTTCTGGGAGAGCCAGAACACGGGCCTGCGCTCGTACCGGCTGACAATATTCGATGCGTTGCCCCGGACCGGCCTGCCGGAGCGATTCGAAAGTTTTGCCGAGTATCAGCGGCATGTGGCGATCCTCATTCAGGCCGGCCTGCTCGAAGACGCCACCAAGATCTGGTGGGACATCCGTCCGAGCGCGCGCTATCCGACGCTGGAGACGCGGATCTTCGATGTCTGCACCGATCTCGATGACGCGGTCGCGCTGGCGGCATTGACGAGGTGCGTGTTGCGAATGCTCTACCGGCTGCGGGTCAAGAACCAGCGCTGGCGCATCTACAGTCCGATGCTGTTGTACGAAAACCGCTGGCGCGCAATGCGTTACGGTACGGATGAGACCCTGCTCGACCTGGCGCGCGGACAACTCATGCCGTTCGCCCAGTTGATCGATGAATTGCTCGAACTGGTCGCAGACGATGCCGTGGCACTCGATTGCGTGGCCGAAGTCGCGCATGTTCGCAAGATCGCCGCGCGCGGCACGAGCGCCCATCGGCAGGTTGCCGTCTACGAGGCGGCTGTCGGCGACGGCGCCGATCATCAGCAGGCGCTGCATGCGGTGGTGCGTGCGCTCATCGAGGAGACGGCGGCCGGCACGGATTGCGGTGCCGAAGGCCGCTCATGAGACCCGCGCAGGACGCAGCTGGCCGGTATGCGGCCGCCGGCGCGGTGTCCGTGGCGCCGATGATGGACCGGACCGATGCGCATTGCCGTTATTTCCTGCGTCTGCTCAATCCGGGGGCACGCCTGTACACCGAAATGATCGTCGATCAGGCCATCCTGAACGGCGACCCGGGCCGGCTGCTCGCGTTCGATCCGGCCGAGCACCCGGTCGCGCTGCAACTCGGTGGCAGTGATCCGGTGACGCTGGCCGCAGCGGCGCGGCGGGCAGCCGCGTTCGATTATGACGAATTGAACCTGAACATCGGCTGCCCGAGCGATCGCGTGCAGTCCGGGCGCTTTGGCGCCTGCCTGATGGCCGAGCCGCAGCGGGTCGCCGACTGTGTTGCCGCAATGGCCGCCGAGACGACCACGCCCGTGACCGTCAAGACGCGTATCGGTATCGACGATCGGGACGATTACGCGTTTCTGGCGTCGTTCGTCACGACCGTCGCGGCGGCCGGTTGCGAGTGCTTCGTCGTGCACGCGCGCAAGGCGATTCTTGCCGGGCTGAGCCCGAAAGAGAACCGCAGCATTCCGCCGCTGCGTGTCGAGACCGTCTACCGGCTCAAACGAGATTTTCCGGAGCTGACGATCGTGCTGAACGGCGGCATCGGCAGTGTGGCGGAGGTGCACCGGCATCTCGCGCAGGTCGATGGGGTCATGATCGGGCGCAAGGCCTATGCGGAGCCGTACCTGCTCGCCGAGTTGTACGCGCAGGCGGAAGATGCCATCGGTCCGGCGGGCCGCTGCCCGCCGGACCGGGGCGAAATCGTGCGGCGCATGGCCGACTACGCCGAGCGGCAACTCAGCAAGGGAGTGCGTCTGCACCATGTCACCCGGCATATGCTCGGCCTGTATGCCGGCCAGCCGGCCGCGCGGCGCTGGCGCCGTTATATCACCGAGCACGGACAGCAAGCCGGCGCCGGACCGCAGGTCCTGATCGACTCGCTGGGCATTATTGACGCTGCGGCTTGAATGCGCCGACCGTATTGAGCGACACTGCACATCAAATCAGCAACGCCAGCTGATCAAGCAAATGGAATCAACTGCAAAAGGATTGGAAGGGAATATGGCTGTCAGAAATCAGGATGTCTCGAGCGCGACGCGGCAACAGTCTCCAACAATGGCGGAACTCGCCGATCGGCATGAGCTCTATGAAGAATCGGTGCAGAACGTCGAGGAAGAATGCGATTTCGTTTCGAAGACGTTCAAGAGCATTCGTGGCCGAGTGGCGCTGAGTTTTCGGGAGGATTTCTGCGGTACGGCCAGCGCGGCGTGCCAGTGGGTCCGGCAGGGGCCGGAGCATACGGCGATCGGCGTCGATATCGATCAGGAAGTGCTGGCCTGGGGCGTTGAGCACCGCCTCGGTCGGCTCAATGATGAGCAGCGCACTCGAATTCGCCTGACCCAGTCCGATGTCATGGACGTCGAGGCGGAGTCGGTGGATGTCGTCGGCGCGTTCAATTTCAGTTATTTCATCTTCCAGCAACGCGAGTTGATGAAAAAGTATTTTCGTTCTGTTTACGATTCCCTGAAATCGGACGGCATATTCTTTCTGGATGCCTTCGGCGGCTACGAGGCCTTCGAAGAGATGAAGGAAAAAACCAAGTACGACAACTTCACCTATGTCTGGGATCAGGCCCGTTACCATCCGGTCACCGGTGAGATGGAATGCCATATTCACTTCAAGTTCCCGGATGGCTCGAAGTTGAAGAAGGCATTTTCGTATACCTGGCGACTGTGGACGCTGCCGGAAATTCTCGAAATGCTGGCCGAAACGGGGTTCCGGAACCCGACTGTCTACTGGGAAGGCACCGACGAAGATGGTGAGGGTGATGGCGTGTTTACGCCTGAAACGCGCGGTGAGGCCGATGCCGGCTGGATCGCTTACCTGGTGGCCGAGAAATAGGTCGTCACCATCGAATGGTGTGACCGCTGCCGCTGCAGTGCGACGGTTTATTGGCTTATAATCCCGAGGCGATTGGATTATGTCATATAGATCATGGCTACTCACATAGACAGCGTCAAAGAGGAAACCTGCGTCACGATTCTGTTCGCAGATGTCGTCGGCAGCACGCACCTGTACGAAGCGATGGGCGACGACGGGGCGCGCGAGACGGTCCGGCGCTGTGTCGAAATCATGAAGGAAGCCACCGAGCAATACGGCGGTTCCGTGATCAAGACGATGGGTGACGAAGTCATGTCGACGTTTCCGTCGGCAGATGACGCCATGAATGCCGGCAGTCAGATGCAGAAACGCATTACCAATAACGACACCCTGGCCGGCAACAGCGTGCACGTATCGATCCGCATCGGCTGTCACTTCGGGCCCGTGATGGTCGAGGATCGCGACATTTTCGGCGCGGCCGTCCATACAGCCAATCGCATGACATCGCAGGCCAAGGCGGGTCAGATCATTACGACCGCAGTCACGGTCGAACAACTCAGCGGCGAATGGCGGGCGCTGGTCCGGCAGATTGATATTGCAACCGTGCGCGGCCAGTCTGACGAAGTGGCGGTGTTCGAGGTGCTCTGGCAGCCCGAGGAAGCCACCAGCATGTTGCCTGCGATCGATATGGCTTCCGCGCCCGAGCGAACGAAGCACGAACTCCACCTTAGTTTTGGCGATACGAATGTCGTTCTTGGCGACAGCGGCGTGTCGAGCGCGACGCTGGGCCGGGCTGACGAAAACGACATCGTGATCAAGGGTAAGCTGATTTCCAGAATTCACGCCCGTATCGAGTGCAAGAAAAATCGCTTCACGCTGATCGATGAGAGTACGAACGGCACGTTCGTGCAGCGCGCGGATGGTGAAGAGTTCTATGTCCGCCGCGACAGCACGGAACTGACGGGCACCGGCATCGTAAGTCTCGGCAAGGTCGCGACGCCCGGAACGGCGCTCGCCGTCGAATACCGCATCGTCGAGCAGTCCACCCCGACGAATTAAGAGGGGGGCGGAAATTTCCGGCTCTTAACGGAATTTCCGAACAAAAAAGGCGGCCGATCAGGGCCGCCTTTTTTATGCTTCGGGCACCGGCCCGGATATCCTAGCCGAGCGAGTCCAGCACCTTGCGATGCTCCTGCAACAGTTTTTGCGGCACGCGCTCGCCGAATTCTTCCAGGTATTCGCCGATGGAATTCATCTCCTCGCGCCATTTGGCCGCGTCGACGCTGAGCAGCGTCGCCATATCGTTGGCCTCCATCTGCAGGCCTTCGACATCGATGTCCTCGGCGCGCGGCAGGTAGCCGATCGGGGTTTCTACGGCGTCGACGCGGTTCTCGCACCGATCGATGATCCAGCGCAACACCCGCAGGTTATCGCCGAAGCCGGGCCACAGGAAACGACCGCTCTGGTCGCGGCGGAACCAGTTGACATGAAACATCTGCGGTAATTTTTCGGAGCGGTTGGAAAAGCCCAACCAATGACCCCAGTAATCGGCGAAGTTGTAGCCGCAAAAAGGTTTCATCGCCATCGGGTCGCGGCGCACGATGCCGACCTTGCCGGTGGCGGCGGCCGTCGTTTCCGAGGCGACGCCGGCGCCGACCAGGACGCCGTGTGCCCAATCCTTGGCCTGGTAGACCAGGGGGGCAAGTTCGCGGCGTCGGCCGCCGAAGATGATCGCGCTGATCGGTACGCCCGCCGGGTCGTCAGCCAGCGGCGACCAGGTCGGATTCTGCTGCGCCGAAACGGTGAATCGGGAATTCGGATGGGCTGCCGGGCCGTTCTCGGCAGCATACGGGTTACCCTTCCAGTCGATCGCGGGCGTGCCGGTCGTCTTGTCTTCCCACCACGGCTCATTTGTTGCGGTGACCGCGACGTTCGTGAAGATCGTGTCGCTCTGGATCATCTGATTGGCGTTTCGGTTGGTCTGCTCGTTCGTGCCGGGGACGACGCCGAAGTAGCCCGCCTCGGGATTAATTGCGCGCAGTTGCCCGTTGGCGTCCAGGTGCAGCCAGGCGATGTCGTCGCCGATCGTGCGCACCTTCCAGCCGGCATGTGACTCGGGCGGAATCAGCATGGCGAGATTCGTCTTGCCGCAGGCGGACGGGAACGCGGCGGCAAGATAGTGTTTCTCGCCTTCCGGGCTCTCGATTTCGACGATAAGCATGTGTTCGGCCAGCCAGCCTTCCTGCCGGGCCTGCCAGCTCGCGATGCGCAGGGCATGGCATTTCTTGCCGAGCAGTGCGTTGCCGCCGTAGCCGGAGCCGAAGCTCTGGATTTCCAATTCCTCGGGGAAATGCATGATGAAACGCCGGTCCGGGTCCAGTTCGCCGATCGAATGCAGACCGCGCACGAACTTGTCGTCCTTTTCGATGCGTGCCAGCGCCGCATCTCCCATCCGGGTCATCAGCTTCATATTCGCGGCAACATAGGCGCTGTCGGTGATTTCCACGCCGCAGCGTGAATACGGCGAGTCGATCGGGCCCATGCAATACGGAATGACATACATCGTGCGGCCCTTCATGCAGCCGGTGAACAGTCCGTTCATCTTCGCGCGGGCCTCGTCGGGCGCCATCCAGTGATTGTTCGGCCCGGCGTCATCCTCATCACGCGAGCACACGAAGGTCAGGTGCTCGACTCTGGCGACATCACTCGGGTCGGATCGGTGCAGGTAACAATTTTCAAAGTTCTCGTTCAGCCGGATCAGGTCACCGATATCGAGCATGTGATCGATCAGGTCCTGATATTCATCGTCGCTGCCGTCGCACCAGTGGATTCGGTCGGGTTTTGTCAGGGCGGCGATTTCGTCGACCCATGCCTGCAGTGATTCGTTACTTGTCGTCATTCTGGTCCTCGGTCTCGTGCCGTTTCCTGTCGGGCTGAAAAACGGGCAATCCGTTGCCGATTCGGCGGGAGCCCGGATGCGCGGAGAGCGTATTATACAGATCGGGCGGTTGCGGTCAGCCGGTTCGGGGGCTGACGGATGTTTATTTGTCGCCGGCAACCGGTATGTCAAATGCAAGCCGAACGGCGTGGGCCCAGCGGGTGCAGGATTCGCGATTAGGCATATAACCTGCTGATTAATGATTTATATTTCCACGATGCTGCAAGAATCCGAAGATACCCTGGCCGAATTGTTCGGCCCGCAGGGCCCGCTCGCCGAATGTCTCGCGGGATTCCGGCCGCGGCCGGAGCAACTGGCCATGGCGCGTGGCGTCGCCGCAGCGCTGGCCGATGGGCATCATCTCGTCGTCGAGGCGGGCACGGGTACCGGAAAGACGCTGGCCTATCTGCTGCCGGCGCTGGATTCGGGATTGCGGGTCGTGATTTCCACCGGCACCAAGACGCTGCAGGACCAGTTGTTTCATCGCGACCTGCCGATGATCGGCACGGCGCTGGGGCGACCGGTCGATGCGCAATTGCTCAAGGGTCGATCCAATTACCTGTGCATCTACCGGCTGGAGCGGCTTGAGGATGCGCCCGATGAACGCCTGTCGGCGCGCGGCTATGCCGACCTGAGGCATCTGCGCGAATGGGCCGGCCGGACGCTGACCGGTGATATCGCCGAGGTGACGGCGCTGGCCGAGGATTCGCCGCTGTGGCCGCGCGTGACGTCCACGACGGAAAACTGCCTCGGGTCGCGTTGCCCGGTTTTTGATGACTGCCATGTCGTCGCTGCCCGGCATGCGGCGCGCGAGGCGGAAATGGTGGTTGTTAATCACCATCTGTTGATGGCTGACCTGGCGATGAAGGAGGAGGGGTTCGGTCAGTTGTTGCCAGGGGCCGACGCGATCGTCGTCGATGAGGCGCATCACTTCCCGGATGTGGCGCAGAGCTTCTTCAACGTGTCGCTCGGCAGCGGTCAGGTGATCGAGCTGGCCGCCGACACGCGCGCCGAGGCGCTGGCATGCGGTTTGTTCGGTACGAGGCTCGAGCAATTCATCGATGCCTTGGGCAAGGCCGCTGCGGATGCCCGGTTGACGCTGTCCGGCGATTTGCCCACGCTGTCATGGACGGATGCCGGCGCTGATTTTCACGCGGCATTCGTCGCGGTCGGCGATGCGCTCGACGGCCTCGTCCACGAGCTGCCGTCCGGCGACGAGGCCAATGTCGGGCTCAAGCGTTGCCGGCAGCGTGCGCTCGGGATGTTCGCGGCATTCGAAGCGATCGAGAATGCGACCGACGACAGCGGGCTGCGCTGGGTGCGCCTCGCGCGCCGCACATTCACGGCCAACGTGACGCCGCTCGATACCGCCGATGAGTTGCGGGCGCTGCTCGAGTCACAGCCTGCCGCATGGGTGTTTACGTCGGCGACACTGGCCGTCGGCACCGATTTCCGGCATTTCATCCGGCGCATCGGTCTTACGGACGTTCGGACCCGGCAGATACCCAGTCCGTTTGCATTCGACCGGATCGCGCGGCTGTATTTGCCCGCCGATCTGCCGGAACCCAATGACGCCCGATTCACCGACCGGGTGGTCGGGTGTATGCGTGATGCGGCGCTGGCCAGCGAAGGGCGCGCGTTCTTTTTATTTACGAGTCATCGTGCCCTGCGCCGCGCGGCCGAACTGCTGACTGACGATCCGGGCTTTGCATTTCCGTTGCTCGTGCAGGGGACGGAGCCGCGCTCGCGCCTGATCGAAGAGTTTGCTCGTCAGTCCAATGCCGTGCTGCTCGGTACCTCGACGTTCTGGGAGGGGGTCGATATCCGCGGTCACAATCTCGTGCTCGTGGCGATCGATCGTCTGCCGTTCGCCTCGCCGGGCGATCCGATGCTGGCCGCGCGGCTCGAAGCGATCCGGAGTCACGGCGGCAATCCGTTTCGTGACCACCAACTGCCGCAGGCGGTGCTGAGTCTGAAGCAGGGCGTGGGGCGTTTGATTCGTGACTATGACGATTACGGCGTCGTGATGATCTGCGATCCGCGCCTGACGCAGAAAAGCTACGGCCGCGTTTTCCTGTCCAGTCTGCCGCCGATGCCCATCGTCCGGGATCTCGATGAGATACGTGCATTCTTTGCGTCGCAGGGAGAGGCGGCGAGATGACATCGGGCAGCGAAGCTCGGCCGCACGACGGCTTTGCGTGTCTTGCGATCGAGACCGCAAGCGGGGCCGGCAGCGTGGCGGCCTGCGTCGGCGCGCGGACCGGTTTGCGTGAATACCCGGCGACCGGGACGCAATCGCGGGACGTGTTTACGGGCATTCGGGAGGTCCTCGAAGAACTCTCGCTGGACATGACAGCGCTGGACTGCATCGCCTTCAGCTGCGGCCCCGGTGCGTTTACCGGGCTGCGGGTCGGCGCCGCCGTGGCGCAATCGCTGGCCTATGCCCTCGGGATACCCGTGGCGCGTGTCTCCAGTCTCGCGGCGTGCGCCGCCCGGGCGCAACGCGTCCATGCCGCCGACTGTGTCGTGCCGTGTTTCGATGCGCGCATGGGTGAGGTCTACCTCGGCGCCTACCGCGGTGTCGGTAGTGCTCTCCACAATGTCGTCGCGGATCGCGTCGCCGACCCGGAGCGATTCCGGTTGTCGCCGGACCTGACATTCTTTGCGGCGGGGCCTGGCTGGTCAGTCCATCCGAATCTGACGGCGCATCATGCCGGTCAGATCGTCGGTGCCGATACCGACCTGCTGCCCACGGCTGCCGATATACTCGCGCTGGCCGCCGTGCAATTTGCGGCCGGCGAAACGGTGGCGGCGCCGGACGCGCTACCGAACTATATCCGCGACCAGGTGACTGATCAGGTGAGCAATAAAGTGACCGAGGGGGAGATATCACGTTGAATACGGCCATTGGTATCGTGCGGGCGGTGCAGTCGCCGCGGCTCGGCAATCTGCTCGCCTGCGTCGCGTGCGTCGGCATGCTGGGCTTTGCGCTGTTCTCGCAGTATGTCTGGCACATGGAACCGTGTCCGCTGTGCATTTTTCAGCGCGTGGCGCTGATCGCAATAGGTCTGCTGTTTCTCGTCGCCGGTCTGCATGCGCCGCGTGGGGTCGGTCGCGGCATCTATGCCGTATTGCTGACGCTGGCAGCGGTCGCGGGCGGCATCGTCGCCGGTCGACATGTCTGGCTGCAGTATTTACCCAAGGACCAGGTGCCGGCATGCGGTCCCGGGCTCGATTTCATGCTCGATACGTTCCCGGCGCTGGAAGTGCTGAACATGGTGCTGTCCGGATCGGGAGAATGCGCGGAAGTCGTCTGGCGTTTTCTGGGCCTGACGATGCCTTCCTGGACGTTGATCTGCTTTGTCGGCCTGGGCGCGTGGGGCGCGTGGGTCAACTGGCCGCGGCGTCGCTGAGCAGTCCGCGCAGCGTCGCGAGGTAGGTCATCCGCAAGCGGTCAATGTCGTCGACGCGAACGTGCTCGTTGACCTTGTGAATGGAGGCGTTGATCGGGCCGAATTCCACGACCTGGGCGCCGCTCGGGGCGATGAATCGGCCGTCGGACGTGCCGCCGCCGGTCGAGAGTTCCGGCTCGACGCCGGTGGCTTCGATGACGGCCTGCCGCGCGGCCCGCGTGAGCCGGTCTTCCGGCGTCAGAAACGGGGCGCCGGACAGATGCCAGTTCAGCGTGTAATCGAGGCTGTGGGCGTCGAGCAGCCGTTCGACATGCGCCTGCAGCTCCTCGTGAGTCCAGACCGTCGAATACCGGAAGTTGAATCGCGTATACAGCGAGCCGGGCGTGACGTTCGGCGCGCCCGAGCCGCTCTCGATCTGCACGACCTGAAAACTGGTGGGCGGAAAATATTCGTTGCCGTCGTCCAGCTTCTGCGCATAGAGCTCGGTGAGCACCGGCGCGAAACGCTGGATCGGATTGTCGGCAAGTTGCGGATAGGCGACATGCCCCTGCTGGCCGTGAACCGTCAGCATGCCGCTCAGGGAACCGCGCCGGCCGATCCGAATCGTGTCGCCGAGCTGTGTGGCGCATGACGGTTCGCCGATCATGCACCAGTCGATCTTCTCACCTCGTGCGTCAAGCGTTTCGATGACCCGTTGCGTGCCGTCGCGCGCACGACCTTCTTCGTCGCTGGTAATCAGGAATGCGATGGACCCGGTGTGGTCCGGGCACTCGGTGGTGAATTCGACCGCTGCCTCGACCATCGCCGCGAGGCTGGCCTTCATGTCTGCCGCGCCGCGCCCGTACAGGTTGCCGTCGCGAATCTCCGGTTCGAACGGATCGGATTGCCATTCGTCCTGCGGCCCGGCCGGCACGACGTCCGTGTGTCCGGCGAAGCAGAACAGCGGCGCTGCCGTTCCGCGTCGTGCCCACAGATTGGTGACGTCGCCGAACGTCAGCGTCTCGCACGTGAATCCCGCCTCGCGCAGCCTATCCGCTATCAGGGCCTGGCAGCCATCATCGTCGGGTGTGACCGATTGCCGGCGCATCAGCGTTTGCGTCAATTTCAGCGTCCGGTTCATGGGTTGCTCGGCCATTCCAGCGCGGCGTAAACCTTTTCATCGAAGCCGAAGACGCTCTTGTCGCCGAGGTCAAGCACGGGTCGTTTCATGACGGTCGGGTAAGCGAGAATCAGGTCCCGTGCATTCTCGGCTTGCAGGTTGTTACGATCGAATTCGGGAATCTTGCGCCACGTGATGCTTTTCTTGTTGATCAGCGGCTGCCACCCGACCTGTGTCTGCCAGCGCTCTATCCGCGACGCATCGAGCACCTCATCACGAAAATCGACAAACCGAAACTCGATGTTTCTTTTTTCCAGCCAGCGTCTGGCGCGTCGGCACGTGTCGCAGCTGGGAATTCCGTAAAGGGTCACCATGAAATCACCGGTTCTGGTGTCATTCGGAGCGCAACAACTCGTTGATCCCCGTTTTCGCGCGCGTCTTCTCGTCGACGCGCTTGACGATAATCGCCGCGTACAGGTTGCAGTTGCCCTCACTGGACGGCAGCGTGCCCGGGACGACGACCGCTCCGGCGGGTACGCGTCCGTAGAGCACTTCGTCTTTTTCGCGGTCATAGATTCGCGTACTCTGGCCGATGAAAACGCCCATGGAAATCACGGCGCCGGCCTCGACGACGACACCTTCGACGATTTCCGATCGAGCGCCGATGAAGCAGCCGTCTTCGATGATTGTCGGACCGGCCTGGATCGGCTCGAGTACGCCGCCGATGCCGACGCCGCCCGACAGATGCACATTCTTGCCAATCTGCGCGCAACTGCCGACCGTTGCCCAGGTGTCGACCATCGTGCCGCTGTCGATAAAGGCGCCAATGTTGACGTACGACGGCATCAGTACGACGTCACGGGCGATATGAGCGCCCTTGCGGGCGAGTGCGCCCGGCACCACCCGGACGCCGGCCGCTTCGAAATCGGCTTGCGACATGCCGGCGAACTTCAGCGGCACCTTGTCGTAATAACTCGTAAATCCACCGTCGATGCGTCGGCTCTGCTCGACGCCGAAATACAACAGCACGGCCTTCTTGAGCCACTGGTTGACGATCCAGCCGTCGGGGCCGGGCTCGGCGACGCGCGCATGGCCGTTATCGAGCAGTTCGATCGCGGTCAGGATCGCTGCGCGGAGCTCCGTAGCGGGGCGGGTGAGATCCAGCGACTGGCGTTCGTCGAAGGCGGTCTCGATGATCTGTTTCAATTCGTCCATGATTTTTTTCCAGGCGGCAGGGCTGAATTATAAAGTATTCGCCGTTCAGGGCGCGCTATTGGACAATGCCGTGATCAGATCGGACTCCAGCTTACGGCATTCGTCCGGTGATAGTTGGCCACCTCGGTCATTGGTGATGTAGAAGACGTCTTCGGCGCGCTCGCCGACCGTCAGCACCTTGGCAGTCTGGATCATGATCCGTTGATCGCGCAGGACCTGACCGACCTCGCAGAGCAGCCCGGGCCGGTCGCTGGCGACGAGTTCCATGACCGTTCTCCGGTTCGCGTTGTCCTGCGTGAAGCTTACGATCGTTGCCGTGTCGAACATGCGAACCTGTCGCGGCGCGCGACGAGTGACGGTGATCGGAGAATTGGCGCCCGACCGCAGTGCCTGCGTCAGCCGGCTCCGGAGTTGCTCGAGGCGCCGGCTGTCATTGATCAGCTCGCCGCTCTGTTCGATGACGACAAAGGTTGTCACGCTCCAGTCGTCGTGCAACGGAATGATCCGGGCATCGGCGATATTCAGGCCGAGTTCCACCAGCACGGCCGTGGCCGCAGCAAATGCGTAGTATTCCTGCGGCGCGAACAGAAATACGGCGGTACCGCCATGGAATGCCTGTTCCATCAGGTCGACCAGAACGCGCTGTCCCGTATCGGCCGATTTCGTCAGCAGGCGGGTATGCGAATCGATCTCCTCGGGCCGACAGCGCAGGAAATACTCATCCGTGAATGTCTGCCAGGTCCGGTCGATCTGCGTATCGTCCAGGCCGCTGCGCGCTAACAGCGATCTGGCCTCCCGCTTGCGCTGCGCAAGCAGTTCGTCCTTGTCGATCGGATTGGCCAGCCCGCGCCGCAGTGCCTGTTTGGTCAGGTGATAGAGACCCTCAAACAGCTGTGCCTTCCACGAATTCCACAGTTCGGGATTCGTCGCGCGCACGTCGGCGACGGTCAGCAGATAGAGGTAGTCGAGGTGCAGCTCGTCGCCGACGACCTCGGCGAATTCGCGAATGACCTCGGGATCGCTGATGTCCTTCTTCTGCGCAGTCAGTGACAGTGCCAGGTGATGGCGAACGAGCCATGCGACGGTGCGAGCCTCGTAGAGTGACATGCCGTGTTCGAGGCAGAAAGATTCCGCATCCACGGCGCCGAGTTCCGAATGGTCGCCGCCGCGTCCCTTGGCGATATCGTGGAACAGTCCGGCCAGGTAGGCGATTTCCGGCTTCTGCAGCGTCTGCATGATTTCCGAGCAGCGCGGATACTCGTGGTCGAAGCGTGTCAGTGCAAAGCGACGCAGATTGCTGACGACAAACAACGTGTGCTCGTCGACGGTATAGGAATGAAACAGGTCGTACTGCATGCGGCCGACGATGCGACCGAACGCGGGGATGTACAGGCCCAGAACGCCGTAAGTATTCATGCGCCGCAACTCGTGCGTCACACCTTCGGGTGCCCGAATGATTTTCAGGAATAGTTCATGGTTGCGCGGATTCTGACGAAACTCATCGTCTATCAGGTGAAGGTGCCGCTTGATTGCCGTGATCGTCGCGGCGCCCACGCCCTTGATTGCCGAGTGCTGCTGGAGTAACAGGAACAACTCGAGCAACGCGGACGGCTCGTCTTCGAACACGCCCGGATGGACGATTTGCAGAAAACCGTTCTTGGTCTGGAACCGATCCGTCAGCGGCTCGGGCTCGACATCTGGGTTCATCAGGATTTCTTCCTGGAACCGCTGCAGCAGCATCTCGTTGAGGCGGCTCAGATCCATGACGGTGCGGTAATACCGCTGCATCATCTGTTCGACGGCGAGCATGAACGATGCGTCCTTGTAGCCGAACAGGTGGGCGATCTTGATCTGGTGATCGAACACCAGCCGGTCCTCGCCGCGGTGGGTCAGCAGGTGCAGTGCAAACCGGATGCGACCCAGGAATTCCTGACCCTGCTGCAGCTTGCGCAGCTGGCCGGGTGTCAGGAAGTCGTGATCGACGAGTTCGCCGAGGGCGCCGGTGCCGAAGTGTCGCTGTGTGACCCAGAGAATTGTCTGAATGTCACGCAGTCCGCCCGGGCTGCCCTTGACGTTGGGCTCGAGATTGTAGGCGGTGTCGTCGTAGCGTAAATGACGCGTTTGCTGTTCCCGAAGCTTGGCTTCGAAATAGGCTCGGGCGGGCCAGATGGCTGTGGGCGCGATGGCGGTTTCCATCGCCTTGAACAGCGCCTCGGCGCCGACCAGCAGCCGCGATTCCATCATCGTCGTGACGACGGACAGGTCCCTTTCGGCTTCCTGGCCGCATTCGGTCACGGTGCGGGTGCTGTGACCGACCTGCAGTCCGAGGTCCCAGAGCATGGCCAGGAACGCGGCGACCGGCTCCTCGGCGGGGAGCTTGTTCG
>JAJFJS010000148.1 GCA_021773815.1 Gammaproteobacteria bacterium | reverse complement strand
CCGGTTCGATGCCCTGCAATCGGTGACCTGGGATGACACGATGCACAGTGAGCCACAAGAAAACGACATTGCCGCGATGCGCCTGCTGCTGGTCGACGACGATACGGAGCTCTGCCGGATGCTGGCCGAGTACCTGACCGCCGACGGCTTTGCCGTCGTTGCCGTGCATGACGGCCAGGCCGGGATCGATGCCGTGCGGGCAGCGGCAGCGCGAGGACGGGCATTCGATGCGGTTGTCCTCGACATCACGATGCCGGTACTCGACGGGTTCGAGACGCTGCGGCGCTTGCGCACCGTGGCGACGGTTCCGGTCGTGATGCTGACCGCGCGCGGTGACGAGACCGACCGTATCGTCGGGCTCGAACTCGGTGCCGATGACTATTTGCCGAAACCGTTCAATCCGCGCGAACTGGCTGCGCGGTTGCGGGCCGTGTTGCGACGGGGCGATCGGTCGTCGACGTCGGTCGCCGAGCAGCCGCTCCGTTGCGGAGACCTGGCGCTCGACCCCGGTGCGCGTTCGGTACATCTTGACGGACGGGCGCTGACGTTGACGGCGACCGAGTTCAGCGTGCTCGAGGCCCTGGTCCGGGCGGCCGGACAGGTCGTGAGCAAACCGGATTTGTCGGCACGCGCGCTGGGGCGACGCTGGACGCCCTATGACCGAAGTCTTGATACACACCTGGCAAACCTGCGGCGCAAGCTCGGTCCCGGGCCCGACGGTGATCTGCGGATCAAGACCATTCGCGGTCAGGGTTACCTGTTCGTGCGCGGCGGCTGACGGGTAGGACCGATGAACCGACTGTACTGGCGGATCTTTATCGCGTTCTGGCTCGTGATCGTCATGACCATCATCGTGACCGTCGCGGTGGGTTCGCTGGCCCGGCGCAGCGATGTTGCCGATACGCGTTTTGCGGCGCTCAGCGGCTTGCTCGATGCGCTCGCCGAACAGGCGCAGGGCCGGCTGCAGGCGGCCGGCCGGCCGGGACTGATACATTGGCTGCGGGACCGGCAGGCGGCCGCGCCACAGCATCCCCTGTTGATCGTCGATGCCGACGGGCGGGAGATCCTCGGGCGCCCGGTGCCCCCGCCTGTCATGCGTATCGTCCGCGGCGACGACGACGGTGGGCACAGGCGCGGGATCCGGTCCATCAGTCGCACGTTGACGGGATCGGATGGTGCACGCTACCTCTTGTTCTTGCCGCGACCGGGACCGCCGATGGGGCGCTGGTTCGCTTCGCCAACCAGCCGCCGCGTCTTTCCTGTCGTGCTCGTGCTGATCAGCGGTATCGCGTGCCTGTTGCTGGCCCGGCACCTGACCGGGCCGATTCGGGAGTTCCGGTCCGTCGGTCGGCGCATCGCCGGCGGCGAACTCGGTGCGCGCATCGGACCGGGCCTCGGGCAACGCAAGGACGAATTCGGCGCGCTGGCCCGGGATTTCGACCACATGGCCGCGCGTATCGAGCAACTGGTCGGCGGTCAGCAGCGGTTGTTGCGTGACGTGTCTCATGAGCTCCGTTCACCGCTCGCGCGACTCAATGCCGCGGTGGCGCTGATTCGTCAGCGCGATGACGGCGCCGTGCTGCAGACTAACCTGGAACGCATCGAACGCGAGAGCGAGAAGCTCGATGCGCTGATCGGGCAGGTTCTCGGATATGCGCGCTTGCAGGCTCAGCAGACGATCGAGCGGCAGGTCGTTGACCTGGCCGACATCGTTCACGATGTCGGCGACGATGCGCGCTTCGAGGCCGCCGCCCGTGACCGGGTTGTCGAGTGCGAGGCGGCAACGCTGATGGCGGCGGTCGATCCGGCCCTGATGCACAGCGCGATCGAGAACGTCGTCCGTAATGCCGTGCAGCACAGCGAGCGGGTGACGTCGATCGACCTGCGGGGCGATGACGCCGGCACATCGGTACGACTGGTCGTGGCGGATGACGGCGCTGGTTTAGCGGATGCGACCGATGCGGAACGTCTGTTCGAGCCGTTTTTTACCGCCGGGGCCGATGGCGGCGCCGGTATCGGGCTGGCAATCGCGCGGCGTGCGGTCGAATTGCACGGCGGGACGATACGGGCCGCGAATCGTGCCGGTGGTGGGCTGGCCGTCACCATCACGTTGCCGCGCGGTACGGCGTAACCGGCTAACGCAGGTGCAGTTCGACGATGTCGCCGTCGGCGACGGCGTGCTCCGGGCCGACCTGCTGGCCATCGAACACATGTGCGCCCCAGACCCGGGCGAAATGCAGATCGGTCGCGAAATCCTTGTGCACGAGGCGGGCGACATCGTGAATCGTCTGGCCCGCGCACACCGTGAACGGCTTTTCCCGGGTGAACGGCTTGCCGGGCGTCTTCGTGTAGACGCGCGCGATGCGCAGGCCCGTGAACAACCGGGGCGCGAAGAGGTCGCAGCCGCGACCGGTCGTCGCCGAACAGGTGATCGTCGGGAAGCGGACGCCGATCAGTTCCTCGAGGATGGCGACCTCGTCCGGGCCCGGGTCGAGATCGCACTTGTTGGCGACGAGCATCGTCGGCAGTTCGATGCGGAACGGGTCCGGCTCCGCATCGTCGCCCGCCTCGGACGCCTGCGCCGCGTCCGCGAGCGCCGCGTCGTCGAAACCCGGCCAGCGCTCGAGTAGTTCGACCTTGCGTTCGGCCAGCCGCCGGATAATGGTTGTCACCTGTTCGACACAATCCGGATCGGCGACATCGACGATCAGCAGCGCCGCGTCCGCCGGTTGCAGCGCATTGATGAGCCACGCTTCCATGTAGTCGGCCGATATCGGTGGCAGATCGATGAGCTGCAGATGGGCGTCCTCGTACGGCAGCATGCCGGGGATCGGCGCGCGGGTCGTCGACGGCCAGGGTCCGACCTCGCTTTTCGAGCCGGTCAGCCGGGCATGCAGCGCTGATTTGCCGGCGTTCGGCGGGCCGAGCAGCGCGATCTGTGCCGCGCCGTCCGGCCTGATCGAGTGCACGGGTCCGCTGCGCCGCCCGCCTTTGGCCGGGCCAGCCAGTTCTTCGGTCAATTCCTTGATGCGACTCTTGATGTCGGCCTGCAGGTGATCGGTGCCCTTGTGTTTGGGGATCGTGCGCAGCATTTCCTTCAGGCACGCGAGTCGATCGCGCGGTTCGCGTGCCTGGCGATAGGCTGCCTCGGCCTTGCGGTAGTCGGCGGTCAGGTTGGCGGGC
>JAJFJS010000147.1 GCA_021773815.1 Gammaproteobacteria bacterium | reverse complement strand
CCGGGGAAATATGGAGCGGGCAACCAGATTCGAACTGGCGACCTCAACCTTGGCAAGGTTGCGCTCTACCAACTGAGCTATGCCCGCTTGAAAGGTCTGGACGACGGGTCGAAATCCTGACCCGGACGCGAATGATATAGCCTGCCGGCGACCTGTCAAGAAACCCCGTCGTGGTCTCGCACACCGCCGTCGATCTGGTCCGCTGCCGCTGACCCTTCAGGTTCGGCATGCTTGGTCAGCGCCGGCCAGGCTGCGCGGATATAAACAAACATCGAATACAGGGTCAGGCCGGCCGATATCAGCAGCAGGGCCATGCCGATCTCATAGATCGGTATGCCATACAGCGGGTACAGCCAGATCATCATGCCGAGTCCGACCATCTGCAGGATCGTCTTGAGTTTGCCGAAACCCGACACAGCAACGATATTGCGCGCGCCCAGTTCGGCCATCCATTCGCGGAGGGCGGAAATCGTGAACTCGCGGCCGATAATAATGGCGGCGATCAGCGCGATGATGATGCGCGGATCGGACTGCACGATGATGACGAGCGTCGTCGTGACCATAAGCTTGTCCGCGACCGGATCGAGGAATGCGCCGAACTTGGACGTCAGATTCAGCCTGCGCGCCAGGTAGCCGTCCAGCCAGTCCGTCAGCCCGGCGATCGTAAAGACCACGCAGGCGAGCGGCCGCATCCAGTGGCTCGGCGGCAGGTAGAAGACCAGCGCGATCAGCGGAATCGCAGCGATGCGAAACCACGTCAGGATTGTGGCGATATTCAGTGTTCCAGACATTTCGGTTCCGACCCGTGACAGAAAGTTCAGGTCATGCGCGCCCGAATTGTAGCGCGCTTCCGGCCGCGATGAGAAACCCGTCTAATCGCTGTGCAACCGATGGTAGATCCGTTCCGCCAGGTTGCGGCTGATTCCCTTGACGGCAACGAGATCGTCGATGCCCGACCGCTTGAGGCCCTGCATTCCGCCGAAAGCCTTGAGCAGCGCCTTGCGCCGTTGCGGACCGAGTCCCGGGATGGCATCGAGCACCGAGCCCTGCTGCGCCCGGGCGCGACGCTGCCGGTGTGCGGTAATCGCGAACCGGTGCGCTTCGTCACGGATCTGCTGGACGAGATGCAGCGCGGGCGCATCGGCCGGGATTGGCAGCGGCTCGTCCGCGCCGGCGACAAACAGCCGTTCACGCCCCGGTTTGCGGCCCTGCCCCTTCGCCACGCCGACCAGCCGGACGTCGCCGAGTTGCAGATCCTGCATGACGGCAACCGCCTTGCCCAATTGTCCGCGCCCGCCGTCGATCAGCACGAGGTCCGGGACCGGCGCCTCGCCCTTGCGTACGCGCCGGTAGCGCCGCGTAACCGCCTGCTCGATCGCCGCATAATCGTCACCGGGCTCCACGCCGCTGATATTGAACCGCCGGTAGTCCGACTTGAGTGGCCCCTGCGGCCCGAACACGACGCAGGATGCCACCGTGTTCTGCCCCCCGGTATGGCTGATATCGAAGCATTCGATGCGCTCGGGCAGATCATCGAAGCCGAGCAGGTCGGCCAGCGACTCGTAGCGGCGGCTATACGTCGCATTCGTCGCCTGCTGGGTCTTGAGCCCCTGCTCCGCATTGGCGGTCGCCATGTCGAGCCAGCGTCGGCGATGCCCCCGGACGCGCGCACGAATCCCGACGCGGCGCCCGCCCCGCTCGGACAGGGCCGCCTCGAGCAGCGCCTGATCGTCGATCGCGGTCCCGACGATGATCTCCGGCGGCGCCTCCTGCGCGAAATAATGCTGGGCGACGAATGCGGACAGCACCTCGCCGGACTCGGTATGCGCCGACGTTTTGGGAAAGAACGTGCGACTCCCGAGCATCCGGCCGTTGCGAATCATCAGCACGGCGACGCACCAGGTCCCGGTGAGGCACACGGCGGCGAGCACGTCCGCATCCCTGATACGCCCGCCGACGACCACCTGGCGCCCCTGCACGTCCTTGATCGCGGCAATCTGGTCGCGGTACAGCGCCGCGCGCTCGTATTCCAGCGCCTCGGCGGCACGGTCCATGCGCGCCTGCAGATCGACGAGCACGGCGTCGTTGCGGCCCGACAGAAATCGAACGGCATTGTCGACGTCCGTGCGGTACTCAGCGGCATCGATCAGGCCGACACACGGCGCCGTGCAGCGCCGGATCTGGTGCTGCAGGCACGCGCGGCTGCGGTTGGCGAAATACGAATCGGCGCATTGGCGCACGCGAAACAGTTTCTGCAATTGCCCGAGGGTCTGGCGCACCGCGCCGGCCGACGGAAAAGGCCCGAAGTAACGGTGTTTCGGCGGTCGCGGTCCGCGATGAAACTCGAAGCGCGGAAATTCCTGCGCCACCGTCAGCTTGATGTAGGGATAACTCTTCCCGTCACGCAACAGGACATTGAAGCGTGGTTGATGCGCCTTGATCAGGTTGTACTCGAGCAGCAGCGCTTCGGTCTCCGTTTCGGTGACGGTGACCTGGACATCGACGGCGCGATTCATCAGCGCCTGGGTCTTGGGATGATGAGCCTTGCTGCCGAAGTAACTGGCGACGCGTCGCCGGAGATTGCGCGCCTTGCCGACGTAAATCACGGTACCGGATTCGTCGAGCATCCGGTACACGCCGGGCCCCGGGCTCAGCGTCGCCAGGAAACGTTTCGCGTCGAACGACTCGTCCATGGCCGGTCAGCCGGCTGCCCGGACAGGGGGGCCGGTCGTTACCTCATCAGCAGCCGGTGCCATCGCATCGAGACGTTCGCGCAGGCCGGCAAAAACGTCTCGAAACATCTCCGGCGTCAGGCGCCGGGTCTGCGTGTTGTAGCGACTGCAATGATAAGAATCGACGAGCCGCAATCCCGATCCGACCGCGTACTCCGCGCCGTGACCGAACGGATGTGCCGACAGCTTCAGGCCGAGCGCCTTGAGCACGGATCGATGGGCGACCGTACCGAGCGCGAGCACGAATCCGGCCGTCGGCATGGCGCGCAATTCGGCGGCGAGATAATCGCCGCAGGTATCTGCTTCGCGGGTCGTCGGCTTGTTTTGCGGCGGCAGGCAGCGCACGGCGTTGGTTATTCGGCAGTCCCGAAGCTCCAGCCCGTCGTCGGCGCTGCGGCTAACCGCTTGCGTACCGAAGCCGAATGCAAACAGTGTCTCGTATAACAGGATGCCGGCATGATCGCCGGTAAACGGCCGGCCGGTCGCATTCGCGCCGTGCATGCCGGGCGCCAGGCCGACAATCAGCAGGCGCGCGGCCGGGTCCCCGAAAGACGGCACCGGGCGCGCGAAATAACCCGGATACCGGGCGCGCACGTCGTCGAGAAAATCGGCCAGGCGCGGACAGCGGCAACAGCGGCTGTCGAAATCGCGCGTCACGGTGTAGCCTGCGCGACGGCTCGATCGGCAATCCGCAGCGCAACCTCCATCGCCTGCTCGTAATTCAGTCGCGGATCGACCTGGGTTCGGTATGCGTGCTCGAGACCATCGGCATCGAGGCCGCGCGCACCGCCGATGCATTCAGTGACGTGCTCGCCGGTCAGTTCCAGGTGCACGCCGCCGAGCACCGTACCGGCATCGTGATGTATCCGGAACGCCGCCTCGAGTTCGCCGAGAATATTGTCGAAGCGCCGGGTCTTGCGTCCGTTGGCGACCGATTCGGTATTGCCGTGCATCGGATCGCACATCCACAGCACCGGGATACCGAGCGACGCCACCGTTTCGATCATGGGCGGCAGGCCGTCGTTGATTTTGCCGGCACCGAAACGATGAATCAGCGTCAATCGTCCCGCCTCGGCATCCGGATTCAGTGTCGTGACCAGCCGCCGCAGGTCATCGTCACTCATCTCGCCGCCAACCTTGACGCCGATCGGGTTGCGCAGGCCGCGACAGTATTCGACGTGCGCACCGTCGGCAGCCGCCGTGCGCATGCCGATCCACGGAAAATGCGTGGTCAGGTTGTACCAGCCATCGCGATGTTCCAGAAAACGCGTTTGCGCCTGCTCGTACAGCAGGTGCAGTGCCTCGTGCGACGTGTAGAAATCGACGCGTCTTGCCTGACTGATCGCCGTGCCGGTGATCGATTCGAAAAAATCGAGGCTGTCGGCGATGCGTTCGACGAGTCGATGGTACTCGGCAGCAGAAGCGGAATGGCCGACGAAATCCAGATCCCAGTTTTCCGGATGGTGCAGGTCGGCGAAGCCGCCGTCGATCAGGGAACGAATAAAATTCAGCGTCAGCGCCGCGCGTTCATAGCCGCGCAGCAGCAGTTCCGGGTTCGGTTCGCGCGCCTCAGCCGTGAACGCCAGGCGGTTGACCAGGTCACCGCGATAACTCGGCAGTGACACGTCACCACGCGTCTCGATGTCGGCCGAGCGCGGCTTCGCGAACTGGCCGGCCATGCGCCCGACACGGACGATCGGCCGTTTCAGACCCGCGGTCAGCACGACGCTCATCTGCAGCAGGATCTTGAGTTTGCGCACAATATTTTCCGACGTACATTCGTCGAAATTTTCCGCACAGTCCCCACCCTGCAGCACGAACGCCCGCCCCTGCTGGGCGGCGGCGATCTGTTCGCGCAATGCTTCAATTTCCCAACTGGTTACGAGCGGCGGCAACTGTGCCAGCCGCCCGACGACGCGCTCGACCTCGGTGCTGTCGGCGTACGTCGGCTGCTGGATCGCCGGACTTGCGTGCCAGCTGTCGGGGGACCAGGCCGCACCGGTCATCGGTCGGCAACCATCGATTCGTAGACCAGCCCGACCCATTGGTCCGGCTTGATGAAACCGCCGCCCCAGTCCGCGTCGAACGCTGCGCTCGGTTGCGCCGCGATGACCTCCTCTTTCGAGCGGCCTGCACTAATGAGCTTGTCGATGCTGTCCGACACCGTCGCGAGCATGGTGCGGTAGCGCAATAGTTCGGCGCGGTTGCTGAGTGGGCCGTGGCCGGGCATGACCCGGGTCGCATCGTCGATGCGCGGTAATACGCCGTCGACGGCGGCGATCACGCCGCGGACCGAGCCGCCGCTGTCGACGTCGACGAACGGGTAGAACCCGTTGAAGTACGTATCGCCGAGGTGTACGACATTGGCTTCGCGGAACCAGACGATCGAATCGCCGTCGGTGTGTGCCGGCGGGACGTGTTCGGCGTGAATCGTCAGGCCGTTGACGTGCAGCGTCACGGACCTGTCGAACGTGACGACCGGCAACGCCGCCGCCGGTGACGGCGGCGATTCGGAGCGGAAGAACGATGAAAAATGCGTCGCACTCATGCGCGTCCGGACGTTGTCGTGCGCGACGATCAGCGCCCCGGAATCGGCGAAAAGTTCGTTGCCGCCGGTATGGTCGCCGTGCCAGTGCGTGTTGAGCACCATTTTGACCGGTTGCTCTGCGATAGCCGCGAGCGCAGCGACGATCTTGTCGTTCATCGGCGCATACTGATCGTCTATCAGCAGGATGCCATCGGGACCCACGCTCACGCCGATGTTGCCACCCTGCCCCATCAGCATATAGATGCCGTCATAAACGGGCACGGTCGTGATCGTCGCCCGGGAAAAATCCTGTGCGGCGGTCGGCACGGACCAGATGGCGATGAGCGCCAGCAGTGCGACTGTGAGCTTTGCGTGTACCGTCATCCGGAGTCTTCCGTATCGCTTCGTGGCCGCCGATTATCGCAGTTTCTCCGCCGGTGCCGTAGCCCCGCCGCAGCGCGGCTCCTGCTATGATGGATCGCATCCGACGGTCGAGGCGAACTGCAAGTGTCAGATACACGCGTGCTGCCCGGAATTGTCCTCCTCGCGACACTGATCGCGGCGTGGTTCGCGCCTGTCGCGCAGGCCGCGAACACGGCGGTGCGCATCGAGATCAAGGGCGCCATCGGGCCGGCCACCAGCGACCACATCATCAAGGGCATAGCGCACGCGACGGATACCGGGGCGCGACTTGTGCTGATCGAGATGGACACGCCGGGCGGGCTGGATTCGGCCATGCGCGACATGATCAAGGCGATCCTCGGTTCGCCGGTGCCGGTCGCGACCTACGTGTCACCGAGCGGTTCGCGGGCCGCGAGTGCCGGCACCTACCTGCTGTATGCCAGCCATATCGCCGCGATGGCACCGGCGACCAACCTCGGGGCGGCCACGCCCGTGCAGATCGGCGGCGGCGAACCGTTTCGACCGCCGGCCGAACCGGCGGACAGCGACACGAATGGCGAGCCGACGGACCAGAAAGATGCCGCGCCGGCAACCGGCGACGGCAAAACGGCCATGGAGCGCAAGTCGATCAATGACGCCGTCGCGTATATCAGGGGTCTGGCCGAGATGCGCGGTCGCAATGCCGACTGGGCCGAACGCGCGGTCCGCGAGGCCGAAAGCCTGAGCGCCGAACAGGCGCTGGAGAAAGGTGTTATCGACCTGATCGCCGAATCCGTGCCGGCACTGTTCGCCGCGATCGACGGGCGCACGGTCAAGGTCGGCGACACGGAGCAGTCGCTGGCGACGGCCGACCTGACCATCGAGACCTTCGAGCCCGACTGGCGCACGCGGTTGCTGGCAACGATTACGGATCCGAATATTGCCTACCTGCTGATGCTCGTCGGTATCTACGGCCTGCTGTTCGAGGGTTACAACCCGGGCGCGATCGTACCGGGCGTCGTCGGGGCGATCTGCATCCTGCTGGCACTGTTTGCGTTCCAGGTATTGCCGGTCAACTACGCGGGGTTGGCGCTGATCCTGCTCGGTGTGGTGCTGATCATTGCCGAATCGCTGGTACCGAGTTTCGGCGCGCTCGGCTTCGGCGGTGTCGCCGCGTTCGTATTCGGCTCGATCATTTTGCTCGATACCGATATTCCGGGTATGCAGATTGCGCGTTCCCTGATCTTCGGCATCGCGCTGGTCGCCGCCCTGCTATTGCTGGCGCTCGTCTATTCACTGATGCGGATTCGTCGCCGGCCCGCGGTCAGCGGTGCGGATCACATGCTCGGTCAGATTGCCGAAGCACTCGAGGACTTTCAGGACACCGGCACCGTATTCGTCAACGGCGAGTCCTGGAACGCACACAGCGACGCGCCGGTACACAAGGGTGACCGTCTGCGGATCACGAACATCCATGGGCTCGTCGTCGAAGTGACGCCGACCGAATGATCAACTCTTGCAAGGAGATGCCGACATGTTAACCGGACTGGTGATTCTGGGCTTCGTGATCCTGGCGATCATGACGATTTTCAAGATCCTGAATGAATATGAACGCGGCGTGATCTTTTTCCTCGGCCGGTTCCAGAAGGTCAAGGGCCCGGGCATCATCATCGTCGTCCCGTTCATCCAGAAAATGACCCGCGTCGACCTGCGCGTGATCGTCATGGACGTGCCGACGCAGGACGTCATCTCGAAAGACAACGTCTCGGTCAAGGTCAACGCCGTCGTCTACTTTCGCATCGTCGATCCCGAGAAGGCGATCATCCAGGTCGTCAACGTATTCGAGGCCACGAGCCAGATCGCGCAGACGACGCTGCGCTCGGTGCTCGGTCAGCACGAACTGGACGAGATGCTGTCGGAACGCGACAAGCTCAATGCCGACATCCAGCAAATACTCGACCGGCATACGGATGCGTGGGGCATCAAGGTCGCCAATGTCGAGATCAAGCATATCGATCTGGACGAAAGCATGATCCGCGCGATTGCCGCGCAGGCCGAAGCCGAACGGTCGCGGCGCGCCAAGGTGATTCATGCCGAAGGCGAGCGGCAGGCGGCCGGACAGTTATCGGAGGCGGCCGCGCTGCTCGGCGTGAACAAACAGGCCCTGCAGTTGCGCTATCTGCAAACGCTGACCGAGGTCGCGACCGAAGGCACGAACACGATCATCTTTCCGCTGCCGATGGACCTGCTGACACCGCTGCTGCAGCTGGACAAGGGCAAGGACGATCGCTCGAGCTGACCCGGATCACGAGGCCGCTTCGCGCTTGACGCGCTGCCAGCGCGCCTCCATTTCGTCGATACTCAGGTTCGCCCAGTCCTCCCCGGCCGCTGCCAGCGACCGCTCCAGCGCGCGGAACCGCCGGGCGAATTTATCGTTGGCAGCGCGCAACGCGTCTTCGGGATCGATGCCCAACCGCCGCGCCAGTTGCGCGTTCGCGAACAGCAGGTCACCGAGTTCCTCGGCGATGGCTGCGGCGTCACCGCTCGCCCGGGCTTCGTCCAGCTCGGCCAGTTCCTCGACGACCTTGGCACGGACGCCATCGGCATCGGGCCAGTCGAAACCGACCCCGGCCGCGCGCGCGCCGAGTTTTTCCGCGCGCATCAGCGCCGGTAGCGCACGGGCAACCCCGCCGAGCACGCCATCGTCGCCTGCCCCGGCGCGTTCGGCTCGCTTGTGCTCCGCCCATGCCGCACGCTGCGTGGCCGCGTCAGCGAGCGGCACACCCTCGAACACATGCGGATGCCGGCGCACCAGTTTCGCCGCAATCGATTCGACGACGGCCGCGAAATCGAACAGACCCTGCTCATCGGCCATCTGGGCATGAAAGACGACCTGCAGCAGCAGGTCGCCAAGTTCGTCGCGCAGCTCCAGCCACGCCCGCCGATCGATCGCATCGGCGACCTCGTAGGCCTCCTCGATCGTGTACGGATAGATGGAGCGAAAATCCTGTTCCAGGTCCCACGGGCAACCCGTGTCCGGATCGCGTAACGCACGCATGATATCAAGCAGATTCTTGATATCGCTCATTAATGTTTGTTTTCATTAATAATTTGAGTCAGATTTCGTATCATCAGCGCGGTGGCGCCCCAGATCCGTCGCGACTCGAAATGGTATTCGACAAACGGCAGCGTCAGCGTCAGTCCCTCAACGGCGCGTTCGGTATGCCGGACATTGCCCTCGTCGAGGAAAAAGGCCAGCGGCACCTCGAACGCCTCGGCAACTTCGCACGAATCAACGCACAAAGCGGTCTCGGCGGCGACGAAACCGACGACCGGCGTGACCGCATAGCCCGTGATGACAGCCAACGGGTCGAGGTATCCGGCGACGGCGACCGATCCCGGCAGCAGGCCGATCTCTTCGCCGGCCTCGCGCAGCGCCGTGTGCCGGGGGCCGGCATCTTCCGGCTCGCTGCGGCCGCCCGGAAAGCTGATTTGCCCGGGATGGTCGACGAGGTGATCGGTGCGCAGCGTCAGTATTATCGTCAGCCCCGCAGCCCGCTCAACGAGCGGCACCAGCACCGCCGCCGGTACGAGTGGCCGCCGGAACCATTGTGCGGCGACCGACTCGGGCAGCCGGGCCAGCGCCGCGCCGGTCGGATCCGCGGCCGGCCGGGTCGCACTCAGTCGCCGTTCGATTAGTTGCCTCACGGTCGTGCCGGCCGCGCGGCCGTCAGGTCTTGATGCCGCCGCGGGTCAGGTCGGCCGGGTCGAGCAGCCGGTCGAGTTCCTCGTCGGTCAGATCGGTCATTTCCCGGGCGACGTCGCGTACCGGCCGACCCTGCGCGTAGGCGGCCTTGGCGATTGCCGCGCCCTGGTCATAGCCGATCACCGAGTTCATGGCGGTCACGAGAATCGGATTGCGGTCGAGCGCCTCGCTCAGGTTGGCTTCGTTGACCGTGAAGCCGGCAATCGCCTTGTCGCCCAGCAGCCGGGACACATTCGCCAGCACCTCGATGCTCTGTAACAAGTTGTAGGCGACGACGGGCAGCATGACATTGAGCTGAAAATTGCCCGACTGACCCGCGATCGTGATCGCCGCGTCGTTGCCGATGACGTGGGCGGCGACCATCGCGGCGGCCTCGGGTATGACCGGGTTGATTTTGCCGGGCATGATGCTGCTGCCCGGCTGCAACGCCGGCAGCGCAATCTCGCCGAGACCGGCCAGCGGGCCGCTGTTCATCCAGCGCAGGTCGTTCGCGATTTTCATCAGCGACACCGCCAGCGTCTTGAGCTGACCGGAGATCTCGACGGCCGTATCCTGGCTGCTCAACGCCTCGAAGTAGTCGGCGGCCGGCGCGAATTCCAGGCCGGTCTGTTCGGACAGCAGCACGGCGGCCTTGGCGCCGAAATTCGGATGGGCGTTGATGCCGGTGCCGACCGCGGTGCCGCCCAGCGCCAGCCGGCACAGCCGCGGCATCGACTGCTCGAGTCGCTCGACGCCGTGGCCGATCTGGCTCGCCCAGCCGCGCAATTCCTGCGCGAGACTGACCGGCATCGCATCCATCAGGTGCGTGCGCCCGGTCTTGATGACGTCCTCGTTCTCGGCCGCTTTCTTCTCGATGACCTTTTGCAGCTGCGCAAGGTCGGGCAGCAGGCGCTCGGCGATCAGCAGGGCCGCACTGACGTGCACGGCAGTCGGTATCACATCGTTGCTGCTCTGGCCCATGTTGACGTCGTCATTGGGATGCACGGCCGCACCCAGCGCTTCCGTCGCGAGCCGCGCGATGACCTCGTTCGCGTTCATGTTCGAGCTCGTGCCCGAACCGGTCTGGAAGATGTCGATCGGGAAGTGCCTGTCGACATCGCCGTCAGCGACCCGCATCGCGGCGCCCTGGACCGCGATGGCTTTTTTGGTCGCCAGCAACCCGAGTTCGGCATTGGCACCCGCGGCGGCCCATTTGATCAGCCCGAGCGCGCGGATGAACCCGCGCGGCATCGGCAAGCCGCTAATCGGAAAATTCTCGACCGCACGCTGTGTCTGCGCGCCCCATAAAGCATCCTCGGGCACCTGGAGTTCACCCATGCTGTCCCGTTCGATGCGAAAACCGTTCGCCATCCATCGCTCCCGAATCGTCTGAATTAAAAAAAGCGCGCCATTTTAGCGCGACCGCGCAGCCGTTGCGCGTTCCCGGGCCAGACTCGTGCCTCGCGGTAATTCGGTGTAGAGTAGCCGCCCGCGTTGCCCGGCACCGAAATATCGTCACTGGATTGTGCCGATTCTGGTTGGCATACAATTGCTTGCAACGCTTTTGCGGAATCTGCCTTAGAATAGGACCGAGGCACTCCCAACCGATCGACGGAAACTAGCTCATGGAATCCAGTTCGCTGACCGCCCTGTCCCCGCTCGACGGCCGCTATGCCGGCAAATGCGACGACCTGCGAGATATCTTCAGCGAGTACGGGCTGATCCGGCTGCGGACCTTTACCGAGGTGCGCTGGGTCCAGTTTCTGGCTAACCAACCCGAGATCGCCGAACTGAAACCGCTGTCCCCGGTCGTCAACGGTTACCTGAATCAGCTTGCTGAAAACTTCGGCCGCGACCAGGCCCGGCGCGTCAAGGACATCGAAAAGACGACCAACCACGACGTCAAGGCAGTTGAATACCTGATCGCCGAGCAACTAGGCGACGATGCCGACCTGGCGCAGATCCGGCCCTTCGTGCACTTTGCCTGCACCTCCGAGGACATCAACAACATCACCTATGCGCTGATGCTGCGCGAGGGTCGCGACAGCATTATCCGGCCGTCGCTGCGCCGGGTCATCGAGAAATTCCGCGCGATGGCCACCACGCTGGCCGGTCAGGCCATGCTCTCGCGCACCCATGGGCAGGCCGCCAGCCCGACGACGCTCGGCAAGGAAATGGCCAATATCGTCGCGCGTCTCGAACGCCAGCTCGAGGTGTTCATGGCGGTTCCTGCGCTTGCCAAGCTCAACGGTGCGGTCGGCAATTACAACGCCCACGTCGTCGCCTATCCGGAGGCCGACTGGCCCGCACTGAGCCGCGCCTTCATCGAGTCGCTGGGCCTGCAGTGGAACCCGTACACAACGCAGATCGAACCCCACGACTGGATCGCAGAATATTGCGATGCGCTGGCGCGCATCAACACGATCCTGCTCGACGCCTGCCGCGACATCTGGAGTTATATCTCGATCGGCTACTTCCGGCAGAGGAAAATCGCATCGGAAGTCGGTTCGTCGACGATGCCCCACAAAGTTAACCCGATCGATTTCGAGAACGCTGAAGGCAATTTTGGCGTCGCCAACGCGTTACTCGGGCATTTGTCGCGCAAGCTTCCCCTGTCGCGGTGGCAACGGGACCTGACCGATTCGACCGTATTGCGCAATCTCGGCGTCGCGGTCGGCCACGGCGTGCTCGGGTATCGATCCCTGCTGGCCGGTCTCGACAAACTGCAACCGGACCCGGAGCGGATGCTGGCCGACCTGGAGGCCAACGGCGAGGTGCTCGGCGAGGCGATTCAGACCGTCATGCGCCGCTACGGCCATGGCGATGCCTATGAGCAGATGAAGCAACTGACGCGCGGCGAGAAGGTCAGTCCCGACGCACTGCGTGACTTCATCGAGGCGCTCGATATCCCCGCGGAGGCCCGGGCCGCGTTGCTCGAACTCGAGCCGGCAACCTATGTCGGCCTTGCCGAATCCCTGGCCCGCAACATCAGCGGTGCCGGCAAAGACTGAGCCGGTCAGCGCGCACGCGGCAACTCCGCCCGTGCCGAAAACGTGACGCAGTCGCCGGCGCCGCCGCAACATTCCCACATAGAATCTGCGATAAGCCGATAAGTGCCTGCCGAGACCTCGGAAACAGGCCGCCGCGGCATCCGTGTTGGAGGAATCGCAAGAGTATGGAGGAGACACGCTCCCGTGGCCGTCGCTGGGTCCTGTCCTCCGTCGAGGAAACGCTCGATGCCGTCGTCGAACTGACGGCCATGACGCATCGACGGATATCGATTTTCACCCCGAATTTGGAACCAGGCGTCTACGACGAAGAGCGCTTCCTGGCCGCGGTCAGGCGATTGACTCTCGGCAAGCCGTTCGTGCGTATCCGCGTGCTGATTGCCAATCCATCGCGCGTCGTACGCGGTGGCAATCCGTTTGTGCAGCTTGCCCGGCGACTCAGTGCATGCATCGAATTTCGCAATGCGGCCGAGGAATTTCGCGATCACCGCGAAGCTTTCCTGATCGCCGACGAAACCGCGCTCGTTTACCGGGTCGATGCACGCAAATGGGACGGCATCGCCGATACTCATGAACCGGCCGTCGCGCGACGTTATATCGGCATGTTTGACGAGATCTGGCACCTGTCGAACGTCGAAACGGAAGCCCGCGAACTGCGCGTCTAGCCGGACGTCGATTGTCCTGGTCCCGCCGCCACCACGGCGCGCAACGAGTCGCGCGTGGTTCGACGCGAGGCCAGCGAAATCCTCGACTCCCGAAACACTGTAATCGTTCGGCGGCGCCGAGCACGGGCCGCACGAATCGTGCAGGCACGTCGCCCAGCGGCCTCCCCGGGTCGACCCGTCGACGGTGAGCCGCGATAATGGTGTGCATGACCGCCGGCACACACAAAAAAGTCATTGTCGCCCTGTCGGGCGGCGTCGACTCGGCCGTCGCAGCCATGGAACTCGTGCGCACCGGTCACCGGGTCGAGGCGCTGCACATGACGAACTGGGAAGACGACGACGGCTATTGCACGGCGGCAACGGACCTGCAGGATGCGCAGGCGGTTTGCCATGACCTCGACATACCGTTGCACCATGTCAATTTCGCCGCCGAATATCGCCAACAGGTATTTGCCGCATTTTTGGCCGAATATGCCCAGGGACGCACGCCCAACCCCGATGTGCTGTGCAATCGCGAAATCAAGTTCGGCGTGTTTCTCGATTATGCGCGTCGGCTCGGCGGCAACCGTATCGCGACGGGCCACTATGCGCGCCTCGATGTCGGCCCACCCGTGCGCCTGCTCCGCGGCGTCGACGACGGCAAGGATCAGAGCTATTTTCTGCACCAGGTACCGGCCGACGCCCTGGCCCGCGCGTTGTTTCCGCTCGGCGGGCTGCAGAAATCCGAGGTTCGGCGACTCGCCAATGACGCGGGTTTGCGCGTCCACGACAAGCGCGACAGCACGGGCATCTGCTTTATCGGCGAACGACCGTTTCGCGAATTTCTCGGCGGGCACCTGGCGGGCACACCGGGCGATGCGGTGACGCCCACGGGCGAACCAGTCGGTGCTCACGAGGGTCTGCCGTTCTATACGCTCGGCCAGCGCCAGGGACTCGGCATCGGCGGACGCGCCGGCGCCGGAGGCGAACCGTGGTACGTGGCGGGCAAGGACGAGGCACGCAACACACTGATCGTCGTCCAGGGACGCGACCACCCGCTGCTGTGGTCGGCCGGACTCGACACCGAAGCGGCGCACTGGGTCACCGCGCCGCCGGCGCTCAATGCCGCCGACGGCTTCCGGTGCAGCGTCAAAACGCGGTATCGGCAGCGGGATGTACCGTGCCAGGTTCGGGCCGGCGCTGACGGTGGTTTGGCCGTTCGGTTCGATGCCCCGCAATGGGCCGTCACGCCCGGGCAATACGCGGTTTTCTATGCCGGCGATACCTGTCTCGGCGGCGCGGCGATCACCACCGCACGGCCCGCAGCGAACCCGGTGGCCGTCGAGCGCGTCGCTCCGCTATAATTCCGCGCCTCTTGCGCCGGCGTCGATCCGCGACTCAACGCGGCATCGGCCGTATCGGCCTGAACTAGCCCTCGCGAGGGCATCGACCGGAGATATTCCATGGCGGACGTTGTTGACGCAAAAACGGTGCTGACCGTTGGCGGGATCGATTACCAGATTTACCGGCTGAGCGGCGTGACCGACGGGCACGTCGACCGGCTGCCCTTCGCGCTGAAGATCCTGCTGGAAAATCTGCTGCGTCATGCGGCCGGCGGCGACGTCGATGCCGATGATATTGCCGCACTGGCGAACTGGGATCCGCAGGCGGCGCCGAGTCATGAGATCGCATTTACACCCGGCCGGGTCGTGATGCAGGACTTTACCGGCGTCCCGGCGGTCGTCGACCTGGCCGCGATGCGCGATGCCGTCGTCAAGCTCGGCGGCGACGCAAGCAAGATCAACCCGCTATCGCCGGCGGAACTGGTCGTCGACCATTCGGTACAGATCGACAAATACGGCACACCGACGGCGCTGGCCGAGAATAACGCCATTGAATTTAAGCGCAACCAGGAGCGCTATTCGTTTCTGCGCTGGGGTCAGAATGCCTTCACCAACTTCCGCGTCGTGCCGCCGAATACGGGCATCGTGCATCAGGTGAACCTCGAGTATCTGGCCCGGGTCGTGTTCGATACCGAGGTGAACGGCGTTCGAGTTGCGTACCCGGACACGCTGGTCGGCACCGATTCGCACACGACGATGATCAATGCGCTCGGCGTGCTCGGCTGGGGCGTCGGCGGCATCGAGGCCGAGGCCGCGATGCTCGGCCAGCCGATTACGATGCTGATTCCGCAGGTCATCGGCTTTCGACTCAGCGGCCGCCTGAAAGAAGGCACGACGGCGACCGATCTCGTACTGACCGTGACGCAAATACTTCGTGCCAAAGGCGTCGTCGGCAAGTTTGTCGAATTTTTCGGCGACGGCCTGTCCGGACTGCCGCTGGCCGACCGCGCAACGCTCGCCAATATGGCGCCGGAATTCGGCAGTACCTGCGGTATTTTCCCGATCGATGCGGAAACGATCCGCTACCTCGAACTGTCGGGCCGAGACGCGCACCAGATCGAACTCGTCGAGGCGTATGCGCGAGCCCAGGGTCTGTGGCGCGAAGATGGGCAACCCGACCCGCTGTACACGGACATCCTCGAACTCGATCTGAGCACGGTCGAACCCTGCATCTCCGGCCCGAGTCGGCCGCATGATCGCATCGCGCTGAGCGCTGCCGCCCAAACCTATGAACAGGCCCGGCAAAAGGTCGGTCCGGCGCAGCCGCGTGCCGTCAGCGTGACGAAGGGCGGCGCAACATTTGACCTGAGTGACGGCGCGGTCCTGATTGCCTCTATTACGAGTTGCACGAACACATCGAACCCGTCCGTCATGGTCGGCGCCGGCCTGCTGGCCCGCAATGCCGTCGCGCGCGGACTCACCGTCAAGCCATGGGTCAAGACCAGCCTCGGCCCCGGTTCGCGGGTCGTCAGCAATTACCTCGACAAGTCGGGCCTGACCGAAGATCTGAACGCACTCGGCTTTAATGTCGTGGGCTATGGTTGTACGACCTGCATCGGTAACTCCGGTCCGCTCGACGAGCCGATCGCAAATGCGGTACGCGATAACGACCTGCTCGGCTGCAGCGTGTTGTCCGGCAACCGCAACTTCGAGGGACGGATTCATCAATTGGTCAAGATGAATTTCCTCGCGTCGCCGCCGCTCGTCGTCGCCTACGCGCTGGCCGGTTCGATGGATGTCGACCTGACCAGGGATCCGCTCGGCACCGATGCGGACGGCAAACCGGTCCTGCTCAGGGATATCTGGCCGTCGCAGACGGAAATCCAGCAGATCATCGGCGCGACGATTGATTCGAAGATGTTCAAGGACAGCTACGGCGGCGTATTCGCCGGCGACGAGAACTGGAACGGTCTGGACGTCTCCTCCAGTGAAATCTTTGCATGGGCGCCGGACTCAACCTATGTCCGCAATCCGCCTTATTTCGAAGGCATGACACTGGCCATCGACGTCGTTCAGGACATTCACGGTGCACGCGCGCTGGCGCTGCTTGGCGACAACGTGACCACCGATCACATCTCGCCGGCCGGCTCGTTCGGCCCCGATACGCCCGCCGGACAATATCTTGTCGCCCAGGGAGTGGCGCCGAAGGATTTCAACTCCTACGGCTCGCGTCGCGGCAACCACGAAGTCATGATGCGCGGTACCTTCGCCAACATCCGCCTGCGCAACCAACTTGCGCCGGGCACCGAAGGCGGCTGGACGAAACACCAGCCGAGCGGGGAACAGATGACGATCTTCGACGCGTCCGTGCGTTACGTTGCCGAAGGCACGCCGCTGGTCGTCATCGCCGGCAAGGAGTACGGCATGGGTTCATCGCGCGACTGGGCGGCCAAGGGTACGAAACTGCTCGGCGTGCGCGCCGTGATCGCGGAGACCTATGAACGCATTCACCGCTCGAACCTGATCGGCATGGGCGTCCTGCCGCTGCAGTTTCAGGACGGCGAGTCGGCGGCATCGCTGGGACTCGACGGCACGGAATCGTTCGATATCCCGGACCTGAACAACGGCGACGCGACGCAGGTCACGGTCACGGCAACACGGGGCGACGGTACCCACATCACGTTCGATGCCCGTGTTCGCATCGATACGCCCAAGGAACGCGACTACTATCGTAACGGCGGCATCCTGAACTACGTCCTGCGGCAGCTCGCGGCCTGACGGCCCGGCAAAACAGGTCGATACACGCGGTCACTCTCGCGGCAGGACAATAGCGACCGCATGCATGACCTGATCGACATCGGCGCCAATCTGACGCACGACGCATTTGACGCTGACCGCGCGGCCGTCATGCAGCGTGCCGATGCCGCCGGCGTGCGCCGGCAGATCGTGACCGGAACGACGCTCGCGGCCAGTCGCGATGCAGTCGCTCTCGCGAGCGAACACCCCGGCGTGCTGTTCGCCACGGCCGGCATCCACCCGCACCATGCCGCGGAACTCGACAACGAGACACTGGCTGCACTCGGCGACCTCGCCGCGCACGCCGAGGTCGTTGCCGTCGGCGAATGCGGTCTCGACTATTTTCGCGACTATGCCCCGCGCGACGCACAGCGCCTGGCCTTCGAACGGCAGCTCGAACTGGCCGCCGACGCACGCAAACCCGTCTTTCTGCACCAGCGAGACGCACACGAAGATTTTGTCGCGCAATTACGAACCGTGCTCAACCGGATTCCCGGCGGCGTCGCACACTGCTTCACAGGCACGCGTGCGGAGATGCGGGCGTACCTGGACATGGGTCTGCATATCGGCATCACCGGCTGGATCTGCGATGAACGCCGCGGTCACGATCTGCAGGAAGCCGTGCGCTACCTGCCACTGGATCGGATCATGCTGGAAACCGACGCGCCGTACCTGTTGCCGCGCGACCTGCCGAAAAAACCGAACGGACGCCGCAACGAACCGTCCGTGCTGCCGCACGTGCTGCAGGCGGTGGCGCGTTGCATGGGCCGGCCGGTCGACGACATCGCCGCTGCTGCCACCCGGAACGCCGAACAGCTGTTTGGTCTGTAGCGATCGACCCTGCCGGTTAGCCCTTCATCAGGTGGTCCACCTGCGTCGTGACGATCGTCTCGCGCAACAGGTCCCATTGGGGCTGCCACGACCGTATCCTGTCATCGTCACCGGCCCGGCGCTCCTCTTCCAGCTGATCGATCAACGCATCGAGCGCGATAACGTCCGTCGGCTGACCCTTGCTGAAGCGCCCGCGGTTCGTAAACACGACATGGCCATCGACCGGAACGTCCGTCACCAGTCGTTTGACCGCCGCGAGTCGATCGTAAAGCGCATATTGAGGATTGGCGAACGTGAAACGGCGTTTGTCCGAGATGACAGTCCAGTCCTGCATTGCATCGCTGCCGAAAATATTGCCGGTAACATCCTTCACGTCGACGACAACGATGCCCCGGTGGGTCAGCAACGCATATTCAACGACGATCTCGCCCTCGTCGCCGTTTGGAATGATGAATCCGGCCAGGCAGTCCACAGCCACCGAGCGCAGGCGACGCTCGGGTGTACGCGCTGCCCTGCGCCGGTAAATCACGAGACCGACGATCAGCACGATCAGCAGCAAGCCGGCGGCGCCGAGCGCGACAATCATGTCATTCTGGAGCAGATCATTCATGTTGCGAGGCCATTGTGCATCGATTTCGTCTTGTCTGCCGCGGCCCGTCCGCTTCGCCTGGCAGGCTTGCTGAAAATGTCTCGGCTGAGAGCCCCCAAGGGCACTTTTTTCCGGCGCAAGACCAAGGCAACAACGGGGAGACAAGCGCAGTGTACACCCCAGACCATGAGTCCTCGTCGAATCGGCCAGGGCGAGCCGGTTTTAACGCCAGATTGTGCCACCCGAGGTTTTATCAACAAGCTGCTAGATCAACCGTTCAACCTGCGCCAGGTCCGCATCGATAGTCGCAAAATCCGCCGGCCAGTCGAGCAGCGCCGCAAGCTCCGGCGGCGGCTCGATGCGGATGCCCAGCAACGGTTCCACGATCGTATCGAATTTCGCCGCATGTGCCGTCGCGACGACGATCCAGTGACCGCTCGCCCTGTCCGCGTCGGACAACTGCCGGTAAATGTGCAGCCCCGTTGCGGTGTGCGGACACCATGCAATTCCGTGCCGCTGGTATTCATCCTGAATCGTGGCGCGGATCGTGTCGTCATCGACCGACTGCGCACTGACCAGGTCACGAATGCCGTCGACATCGCCGCACAGCGCGCGCAGGCGCTCCATATTGCTCGGATCACCGACATCCATTGCCGACGCCAGTGTCGCGCGACTCGCGCGCGGCTGGTACTTGCCGGACCGCAGAAAATCGGGAATCGTCGTATTGTCGTTCGTTGCAAACCGGATCCTATCGATCGGCATGCCCATGCGTTTCGCCCAGACGCAGGCGAAACCGTTACCCAGGTTCCCGGTCGGCACGATGTAACTGCTCGCCGTGCCGGTGGCGCGATAATGCTCGAGGCTCGACGCGGCATAGTACGCGGCCTGCGGCAACAAACGTCCGACGTTGATGCTGTTCGCCGATACGAGGTTATGCGCGGCGTTCAACGTATCACTGGCGAATGCCGCCTTGGCCAGTCGCTGGCAGTCGTCGAATTCACCGCGCACCGCGAGTGAGATAACGTTGTCGCCCCAGCACGTCAGTTGATGCTGTTGACGGGGCGAGACGCGACCATCCGGGAACAGCACGATGACGCGCGTACCGGGCTGACGGTGAAAGGCTGCCGCGACGGCGCCGCCGGTATCGCCCGAGGTTGCCACGATCACTGTAACCGGCGGCTGCGCATAGATGCCGCCGGCGATGATATCGACCATCGTCGCGGCCAAAAACCGCGCACCGACATCCTTGAATGCGGCGGTCGGACCATGAAACAACTCGAGCACGGAAACCTCGGCCGGTTCGTCGGGCAGCCGGCGCAGCGGAATCGGAAAATTCAGCGCCCTGGTGCAGATTCCCGCCAGTCCGTCCGCAAGACTGGAACCGGCGAAAAAAGGCGCGAGGAAACGCGCGGCAATCGGCGCGAAACCCTCGCTGCCGTCGAAATCAGTGACAGAAAAATGCGGCAGCGATTCCGGCACGTACAAACCGCCATCGGGCGCCGTGCCGCTCATGATGGCCCGCTCGATGCCGACGGGGTCCGCTGACCGGGTGCTGACGAATTTCACGGCATCATCCCTCAGCGCGAGGTGCCCAGATATGAGGCGAGACGCAACATATCGGCAAAAACGCCGGCCGCCGTCACAGCCGGCCCGGCGCCCGGCCCCTGAACGACGAGCGGATTGTCGTGGTACCGTCGCGATACGTAACGCACGACGTTGTCGGTCAGGTTCATGTTGCCGAACGCGTGGTCGGCCGGCAGGGATTCGAGTCTTACCGTGGCACCGTCGCTCTGACTAAGTCGCCCGACGTACCGCAGGATCTCGCCTTTGGCCTGCGCCTCATTCCAGCGCTGTTTCATAATCTCGTCGTACGCGGGCAACGCGTCGAGGAAGTCGTCGGCGCTGCCGTCGCCGAGCCCCTGAGGCACCAGGCTCTCCACATCGAGATCACCCAGTTCGAGTCGCATGCCGATTTCGCGCGCCAGGATAATCACCTTGCGCGCAACGTCCATGCCGGACAGGTCGTCGCGCGGATCCGGCTCGGTGTAGCCACTGTCCCGTGCTTCGCGGACGATCGTCGAAAATGGCACGCTGCCGTCGAAGACATTAAACAGGTAAGCCAGCGTGCCGGAGAAGATACCCTCGATGCTGTAGATCTCATCACCGGTCTGGCGCAGATCGCGCAGCGTTTCGATGACGGGCAACGCCGCGCCGACGGTCGTTTCGTAAAGAAAGTGCGCCCCGTGCTGACGCCGTCGCCGGTGCATTTCGTCATAGCGCTCCAGCGACCCGCTGTGCGCCTTCTTGTTCGGCGTCACGACGTGGATGCCCGCATCGAACCAGTCCAGGTACCGATTCGCGACATCACCGCTGGCGCTGCAATCCACGATGGCCGCATGCGGCAAGTGTTCGGCGTTGATGTGCGCTGCGAACCTGCTCCAGTCCAGCGGCTCGCTGTCGGTCGCGAGCACACTGCGCCAATCCGCCAGGTCGACGGCGCGTTCGGCCAGGTGCATGCGGGCAGACGTCGCAATCGCGCGCACGCGAAAATCCAGGCTGAACTCGGCTCGCAACCGTTCCGCTTGCGCGGCAATCTGGTCCAGCAACATCGCGCCGACGTTGCCGGGGCCAATCAGGCCGACCGAAATCGTGTTCGCGGACAGGTAGAAACCTGCGTGCGCGGCGCGCAATGCGCGCGTCTCGTCTTCTTTGTCGATGACCGCCGAGATATTGCGTTCGGAAGAACCCTGCGCGATCGCGCGGACATTGATACCGGCGCCGCCCAGCGTGCCGAAAAACTTCCCGGCAATGCCCGGCATTCCGGCCATGCCGTCGCCGACGACCGCAATAATGCTGCAGTCCTTCTGCACGTCTACGCTCTGGATCAGGTTTTGCTCGAGCTCCGCGCGGAAGGCCCGCCGAACGACCTGCTCCACCTTGCCCGCGGACGGCCCCGGAACGGCGAAACAGATGGAGTGTTCGGAACTGGCCTGCGAGATCAGCGTCACGGAAATACCCGCATCGCGCAATGCGCCGAACAGCCGATCGGCCGTGCCCGGCACGCCGATCATGCCGGCGCCCTCGAGATTGACCAGCGCCACGTCATCGACGGACGTGACGCCCTTGATGCCGTCGCTCGCATCCGCGGCGATACTGATCCGCGAGCCACGCGCGTCCGGATTGAACGTATTGCGAATCCGGATCGGAATCGCGCGTTCGACCGCCGGCGACATGGTCTGCGGATGAATCACCTTGGCGCCAAAATAGGCCAGTTCCATCGCCTCGCTGTACGACAGGTCCGGGATAATCGTGGCTTCCGGCACGCGATTCGGATCCGCGCTCATGACGCCGTCAACATCGGTCCATATCGTGATCGTTTCTGCTTCGAGCAGCGCGGCCAGGATCGACGCCGAAAAATCGCTGCCGTTGCGGCCGAGTGTGGTCTGCAACCCCTGGGGATCCGAGGCAATAAAGCCGGTCACGACGACGATGCCGTGCGTATCAGCGGCAAACAATCGAGCGGCGTTCGCCCGTGATTCCGGCCAGCAGACACCCGGCCCCATCTCGCCATGCTCGACGACGATCAGTTCGCGTGCATCGACCCACTTGACGGGCCGGTCGGCGTCGGCGTTCTGTCCGAGCCAGGCACCGAGCAGTCGTGCGGACCACAATTCACCGAAGCCGGCAATCAGGTCGCGGCTGCGATCGGCCGCAGACCGGACCAGCGAGATCGCCTGCAGCACATCGGCCGCATCGCCGAGATCGGCACGAAATCGGTCCAGCAGGTCGTCGGCCGCCGGTGCATCGCCGACGAGTTCACGAACCGCGGCTGTGTAGCGGTCGTCGATGGCGCGCAGGCCCGCCGCGATCGGCTCGGCCGACACTTCGGCCGCGGCAACGAGCCGCAGCAGGGCATCCGTCATACCGCCCATCGCCGATACGACGACGGCCTGCCGATTTGCGGAAGCAGCCGTCAATATCGATGCCACACGCCGGAAACAACCCGCGTCGGCAAGGCTGCTGCCGCCGAATTTGTGAACCTGCCAGCCGTTCTGAGCCATCTGCAACGCCAACCGTTTGAGAGCGAGCCACAACACCATGTCGCTGCCCGGCAAAGCCGCTTATCATACCCGTTCTGACGCGCCCGGACAGGTGCCGGCGTTGCAAAAGTCCGGACGACTATCAATAATCCCCGTGCGCTTCGGGAGACCCAGACGCATGCCGAAAATCTTCATCGCCGCCGCCAATACCGCGACCGATAAAGCGTGTCTGGAGCGATCGATCATCAATCCGGTCGAGCGCCAGGCCGTCATCAAGTCGTTCAGCGATGCGACCTACCCGGAACTGATCGACATCGAGCGTCGCGGGCGGGGCTTCTTCGCCTGGGGCTACCCGACCGAACCGGCCTTCGTCGAAAATTGGTTTCACATGGGCATCGGCGACTTCGTCCTCGTGACGTTCGACGGTGCGTACCGATACTACGGCAAGGTGCTCGGACGCTACGAAAACCAGCGCGCCGCGGCGGCAATCTGGGGCGGATCCGACGCGGACTCGAGCGCCCGCGAACTGTTGTTCTTCCTGTCCGAACCGATTTCCCTGTCGCTGCCGCTTGCCGAACTCCGCGATTATCTGCCGCCGGCCGCCGACCGGTTCGTCCAGTTGTCCGATGAGGTCATGGAACGGATCGAGGGCGATTTTGGGACGGTCGAGCGATTCTTCCGGCACCGCCTGCTCAATACCAATGTCGGCGGCCCCGTACTCGACATGAGCGGCATCATCCGCCTGTCCGAGCGCGAACAGGCCAAAATGCAGGCCTTCGATCCGAAAAGTACCAAGGACGGCCGCGAACGCATCGTCGAGACGATTACCAAGCGCCGCGGCCATCCGCAAATGCGCCAGAGCCTGCTGGCCGCCTACGACTACACCTGCGCCGTGACGGGCTGCAATGCGCCGGATGCCCTGGAGGCGGCGTATATCATCCCGTACCGGGGCAAATACACCCACCATTCATCGAATGGCCTGCTGTTGCGCGCCGACATCCACACGCTGTTCGATCTCGGCAAGATCGCCGTGGACACCCGGATGATGACGCTGGTCATTGCCGACGAATTGCTCGAGACCAGTTATCGGATTCTTGCCAACCGGCCGCTGCGCTATCCCAAGGAGGACAGCCAGCGCCCGAGCACCGAGGCCCTGGATCTGCACCGCCGGCTGGTCGGGTTATAAATCGTTTTTTTAAATAATTTTCAGTATATTACTGGACTTTTCCAGAATCTCTATCATCATAAATCTACGCAAAGGCTGGCGATAATCCATGCATATGACGCGCGATGAATTTGTCGCCTGGCCGCAGAAGGCGGTCACGCTGCTGGGCATGTCGGGGGTCGGCAAGACGCACCTGGCCAACCGGCTGCCGAAGAACAACTGGTTTCACTACAGTGGCGACTACCGGATCGGCACCAAATACCTGGCCGAGCCGATTCTCGACAACGTCAAGCGTCAGGCCATGCAGGTCGATTTCCTGCGGGACCTGCTGCGCAGCGACTCGATTTATATCGCCAACAACATCAGCGTCCATAACCTGGAACCGGTGTCGACGTTTCTCGGCAAGATCGGCCGCGCCGATCTCGGCGGGTTACCGACGAATGAATTCAAGCGGCGCCAGGCGCTGCACCTGGAGGCCGAATCGGCCGCGATGTGTGATGTCGCCGGGTTTATCGACAAGGCGCACGAAATCTACGGCTACGATCATTTTCTGAATGATGCCGGCGGGAGTATCTGCGAATTGCCGCCGGGACCGGCGATTGATGCGCTGCGCCGACACACCCTGATCCTATATCTCAAGGCGGATCCGGACATGGAACTCGAACTGATCCGCCGCGCCGTCAGTAACCCCAAGCCGCTGTATTTTAATGAGGCCTTCCTCGATCGGAAACTCGCCGAATACCTTGCCAACGAGCAACTCACGTCGGCCGACGAGATCGAACCGGATCGGTTCGTCCAATGGATCTTCCCCGAACTGCTCGAGTATCGCCGTCCGCTGTATGAGGCGCTGGCGCGCGAACACGGCTATACGATCGACGCCCGCCTGGTCGGTGACGTGCACAGCGAGGCCGATTTCATCAACATGATCGCCGACGCCGTCGGCCAGGCCGAGCACGCCGCATGACTGCCGAACTCAAGCATGTCACGGTGCTCGGCAAGCGCATCGCGTACCGCGAAGCCGGCAGTGGCGACCCCATCGTGTTCCTGCACGGCAATCCGACGTCTTCGTTCCTGTGGCGCGATGTATTACCGCAGCTGGCCGACCATGGCCGCTGTATCGCTCCGGATCTGATCGGCATGGGCGGTTCGGACAAGCTCGACGCCGACGAGCCGGACCGCTACCGCTTCACGTGCCACCGGCGCTATCTCGACGCCGCGCTCGAGGCTCTCGACATCGGCGACCGTGTAACGCTCGTACTGCATGACTGGGGTTCGGCGCTCGGCTTCGACTGGGCGTGCCGCCACCCGGACCGCGTGGCCGGGATTGCGTATATGGAGGCCATCGTGCGGCCGATTCGCTGGGACGAATGGCCGGAACCGAGTCGGCCGCTGTTCGAGGCTTTGCGCTCCGATGCCGGCGAGGCGCTAATCCTCGACAAGAATGTATTTATCGAACGCATCCTGCCCGGATCGACCATCCGGACACTGACCGACGCGGAGATGGACGCCTACCGGGCGCCATTCCTGACGCCGGGCGACGATCGTCTGCCGACGCTGACCTGGCCTCGCGAACTGCCGATCGACGGCCAGCCCGCTGATGTCGTCGAGATCGTCGGCCGCTACGCCGACTGGCTCGCCACGTCACCCGTCCGCAAGCTGTTCATCAACGCCGAGCCCGGCGCGATCCTCGTCGGTGCGCTGCGCGAAACCTGCCGGCAATGGCCGAATCAGCAGGAAGTCACGGTGCCGGGCATACATTTCATCCAGGAAGATTCGGCACACGAGATCGGCGCTGCGCTGGCCGCCTGGTACGCCGCGGGACCATGAACCGAAGCTGAATTCGACCGGCGGACTGCCATCTGAACAGCAGTTGGCCCCGCCGATTGAGGTGGCCGGTTTTCGGCGGCGCGGATGCAGAAAAATGAACTCGCAGGACCGATGTTCGGTTCGCATGCCGACGTCGGTCGGCGCCCCCGCCCGGACGTCAGTATTGCTCCGCTGACCTGCCCGCCGTCACGACACCCGGCTCGGGCTCACGCCAACGGGCGTGCGCGAGCGCATCGGGCCGCGAGCCGGATGCGTTCGCCGCCGCCAGCATCGGCGCGATCCGCTGACAGCGATCGCCACGCCAGCGCCAGCCGATGACGCGTCCATCAGCATCGAATTCGAACAGCGTGCGGCAGGTGACACCGATCCCGGGCGTTGCCCCGACGTCGGCGGCCGTCGGGCGCATCTGCCAAAGGCAAATACGCGTCGCCGCGCCCGGTTCACACCGATCCGGCTGCCCCCATGCGATCACGACCGCGTCGTACGAACTGCCCTGCCAGGACGCGAGGCGCTGGCCGAGGCGGTCATTTGCGCAACCGGCATACGAGCCGCATAGCACGACGACGCCCGTCATTCGCAGGACGCCACCGATCGCTTGACGAATCGAAGCACGCATCGACCCCATGATTACGGGACGAGCGGGATGCGCCCGTGCACCGGGTCACACTTTTACCCGTCCGTTGCGACCGCTGCCCCGCCGCAACCAGGTATCGGTTGCGGTCAATTTCGGTGCCGGCTACGATGCGCGCCCGCAACGCTGCTGCGTCCTGTCATGCACCGGTGTTTCCGGCTAGACTTGGCTGCAAAGGCAGGAATCGCCACACCAGAAAAAATCCATCGGGCGGGTCCCCTGACCCGACCGCTTTCGGTACCGGATCGATCACTATGAACGAACCCAAAGCCCGTCCCCTGGACGGCTTCCGCATCATTGAAGTCGGGCAACTGCTCGCCGGCCCTTTCGTCGGTAGCGTGCTGGGCTATTTCGGCGCCGAGATCATCAAGATCGAGTCGCCCGGCGACGGCGACCCGATTCGCAAATGGCGCGTCCTCGACGGTTCAGGCACGTCATGGTGGTGGCACAGCCTCGGGCGCAACAAGAAATGCATCACGGCGAACCTGCGCACCGAGGCGGGTCAGGATATCGTGCGCCGGTTGATCGAATCGGCCGATGCCGTCGTCGAAAACTTCCGGCCCGGCACCATGGAGAAATGGGGCCTCGGCCCGGACACTTTCCGTGACAGCAATCCCGGCCTGATCTATGCCCGGATCTCCGGCTACGGGCAGACCGGGCCCTATGCATCCAAGCCGGGTTTTGCCTCGGTCTGTGAAGGCGTCGGCGGACTGCGTTTCGTCAACGGTTTTCCGGACGGCCCGCCGGTTCGGCCGAATCTGAGCCTCGGCGATACGCTGGCCGGTCTGCACACGGCGCTCGGCATCGTCATGGCGCTGGTCCGGCGCATGAAAGACCCGACCGGTCGCGGCCAGATCATCGACACGGCACTGTACGAGGCGGTTTTCAACATGCTCGAAGGCGTGGTGCCCGAATACGACGGTGGCGGCGTCGTCCGCGAACCATCCGGTTCGACGCTGACCGGTATCGTGCCGACCAATACGTACCGCTGCAGCGACGGCAAGTTCATCATCATCGGCGCCAACGGCGACTCGATCTTCAAGCGGCTGTGCGACAAGATGGGCCAGCCGGCCATGGGCGACGATCCGCGCTTCGCCGACAATGCCGGACGCGTCGCGCACGAACCGGAAATCGATGCGGCGATTACCGCGTGGACCGGTTCCCTCGACACGGCTACGGCGCTGGCCATGCTCGAAGAGGCGCGCGTACCGTCAGGACCGATTTACAGCGTGGCCGATATGATGGTTGACCCGCATTTTCAGGCCCGCGGCCTGTTCGAAGAGGTCGAAGTCAACGGCGTGCCACTGAAGATCCCGGGCATGGTCCCCAAATTCAGCGAGACACCGGGGCGCACGGACTGGCCCGGTCCCGCCGTCGGCGCGTTCAACGATGAGATCCTCGGTGGGCTGCTGGGCATCAGCGCCGAAGAACGCGACCGGCTGAAAGACGAAGGCGTCATCTGACGAAGCGAAATCGGGCGGCAGTCGGCCGCCCGTCCCGGTCTCCGCCTGACCCGCCGCGGCGCTCAGGCAGGCAGGAACGCCACCGACTCGCTAGCGCTGCTCGACCCGCGGATCGCGGGTGGGCTCTTCGGGCCCTTCTTCTGCGTGCCATTGCGATGTGGCTGCGCTGGCCGGCCCGGCTGCTCGACAATGTCGCGGTCGCCGAACAGAATAACCCCGAAAAACCGAGACCGTAGATATGCATACTGACCCCGCCGCGCGCCCGGATCCGATCACGACCGGCCCGTTCGACTCGCTGCGCGACTATGTCGCCGCGGTGGACGCACGCGGCGGTCTGCTGCGCATCGCCGACATGGATCAGGACCGCTATGAGGCGACGGCATTTGCCTACCGCCTCGTCGAGGAATTTGGTTTCGACGAAGCCCCGCCGTTTGTTATCGAGCGCATCCGGACGGGCGGCGCCTGGCACGACCTGCCGGTGCTCGGCAATCTGTTCGGCGGCTGGGCCAACGAGGCGATGGCCTTCGGCGTGGCGCAGGATACGCCGGCACGTGACATGTATCGGACCGCCTTCGAGCGGCTCCGGTCCGTGTACGCGGCGCAGGATCAGTGGCCGCGCATTGCACCGGTCGTCACTCCGTCCGCGGGCGCGCCCTGCCAGGAAATCGTCGTGACCGGCGACGACGTCGATCTCGGCGCATTCCCGTGGCTACAAACGAATCCCGGCGATGCCGGCGCCTACATCACCGCGGGCACCGTATTCATCGAGGATCCGGAACTCGGTCGCAACGTCGCAACGTATCGCTGCCAGGTCCAGAGTCGCAACCGGATCGGCGTCAACATGGAGACCGGACAGAACGGCTGGAGTTTCCTGCAGAGCTACCGCAAGCGTGGCCAGGAGACAATGCCGGCTGCGGTCGTCATCGGCGTAGATCCGATCACGTTTGCGGTCGGCACGTCCAAGATGGCCGCGCTGGGCGAAGATGAGCTCCAGATTGCCGGCGGACTGCGCGGCAAACCGGTCGAACTGGTCAAATGCCGAACCAGCGACCTGCTGGTACCCGCGCATGCCGAGATTGTTATCGAGGGTGAAATATCGGTTACCGGGACCGAGGCCGAAGGACCCTACGGCGAAGTCTTCGGCTACATGGGCCTGGCGAAACCGAAAAACTTTTTCATGACCGTCACGGCAATCACGCACCGCCGGAAACCCTGGGTGGTCAATTGCTTTGCCGGCATTACCAAGCTGACGATGAGCCTGCCGCAGACCGTTGCGAATAACGTCGCGTATCGCAAGGCACTGCCGAATCTCGTCGAGTTCTACCGGCCGATCGAGACGATGGGCGTCGCGATCCTGAGTATCAACAAGCGTTTCCCCGGTGAGGGCCTGACGGCCGGACAGTACATTGCCGCCAGCGACCTGTTCGCCAAGGTAATCATCGTCGTCGACCACGACATCGACGTGCGTGACAAGACACAGATTTTTCAGGCGCTCGGTACGCGCTGGCAGCCCGACCCTGCGTCGCTGCTGATCCCGCAGACACGCGGCTTTCCGCTCGATCCGAGCGCGCCCACGCGCTGGCTGACCAGCAAGATGGTCATCGACGCGACGCGCCAGTGGCCGGCCGAAGGCGGGCCGGAGAAATGGCCGCAGGTGTCGCGCGAAATTGTCGAACAACGCCATGCCGAGGCGTTCGAAATCGTCGCCGCGCGCTGGCCAGAGTACTGGCGAGACTGGCAGAAATAATCCGGGGCTCCCGCTCGCCGGGCGGTGAATCGCAAGGCGCCGATGCCCACAACAGATTCAGGACAACCAGATTTCCGGCAGGTGCGCCACGCTCGGCGTGATCCGGTGCGCGCCGGCCGCAGTCAGGCTCGCCGAATTGCCGGCGCCGGTCAGCACGGCAATCGCCGCCATGCCCGCCGCCCGGCTGGCCGCGACGTCGATGCTGGCATCGCCGACATAGACCGCCTGTTCGGGCGCGAGCCCGAGTCGCTCCAGGCACAGGTGCAGGCCATCCGGCGCCGGCTTGCGCCCGGCGACATCGTTGCCGGTCACGATGACCTCGAACAGGTCGAGCAGTCCGGCATCACGCAGCGGCGGAAAAGATTCACCGCCCGACCCGGTGAAGATCGCCAGTCGCATCCCCGCCTGTCGCAACCGGTGCAGCGCAGCTGCGCAACCGGGCAGCACCGCGACGACCTCGGCCAGCGCCTCCGGCCAGTGACGCATGGTCGCGTCCCGCAACTCGGCAATCAGTCGCTCGTCAGGCTCCTGGTCCGGCGGTATGACAAAATTCCAGAACGGCTGGTTGGCATCGAGCGCGCGGCGCACATCATCAAGACTGACATGCCACCCATACGGTTCGGTCGCACGGCCGGCCGCCAGACAATAACCGTCGAGCGAGTTGAGCAAAGTACCATCGACATCGAAGATCACGGCCTGCGGCGCAGGCGTGCCCGGTTCGGCGACGCACACGGCATCGCCATCGACGAGACCGAGATGCACGCGCAGATCGATCGCCGCGATGATTTCGACCTGATCCGGCGGATAGCCGTCGACCTCCGGCACGACGACCGCCCCGCTGACCGCATCGGCGATGCGCACCGGATACAGCCGCGCGTCGCAGGCATCGGGCGTCGGTGCGCTGACCCGATGGCCGGATCGGCACCGCAACGCGCGCCACGCATCGTGATCGATCGGTGTTTCCAGAAGCAGGTTCAGCGTGCCGGGGAACGGTTCGATGCCGCTATGGCGCAGAAACTGCGCCCGCGCCCATTCGAGCCGGGTAAAATCGGCGCCCTGCCCGCGTCCGGTCGCAACCCGACCGGACAGCGTCAGTGGGGCGGCTGGCAACTTTTTCACGCGGTCATTTTGCACAGCGGATAGGTCCGCGGGCAACAACCCGTCATGGACGGCGCCACCCTACAATCGAGGCGCGGAAAGTATTCGGGCAGAGTGTCGGCTATCGGATAGCAACGCGGGAACATGCGTCTAATTAACATCATGTTTAATCCTTAAATAATTGGTTTTATTAATATTTATGTTTGGTTACGAATATATCAATCAACTGGTCGAGACGACGCTGGCCCGGCACTCGCTGGTCGAGTTGCACGCCGCCACGGGCGGGCCCAGCCGGACGCTCGTCCGTGCGGACGAACCCGACATCGAGGCCGGCTTTCTGCGCCTGTGGCGCGGCGCAGACGACAGCCTGCTCGACCGGATGATTCATTTCCGGCTGATCCGCGCACCGGTCGATACCCAGTTGTTCTTCCTGTTCGGCCGTGACGACACCGCGATGCCCCATTTCCACGCGCAGGTCGTGCAGTTTGCCCCCGATGCCTGCGTGTTCAATGCCGATTTCCTGTCACGGCTGGACCCCGTCGACCACCCGGCCTACTACACCGAGGTGTTCACACCGCTGACCCGGCCCTACTGGAAAGCCGTCAAGGACCGCAACAACGTCTGCGCACTCGCGCCCGCGAACCCGGCCGTTGCCGCCTTCCTGACGCCGTGGAGCATCGGCTGCGGCCGGCCGACGAAGCGCGCCGAACTGGAGAGCGTTGCGCCATGGATCGACGCGTTCCTGGATCACTATCTGGCACTCGCCGGCGGCCTGTCATACCCGGCACCGGCCGCCGACGCGATGCGCGAACGCAACCGCCGGCACCTGGACCTGTTTTTTGCCGATGAACTCGACCCGCGCGCGTGGAACGGCGTCTACGGCGTGATCGGGGAAGACATCGGCCGGCAGATCAAGTCGACTTTCAAGACCGCGCTGCGCAGCTGACGGCGCCGGTCCTGCAGCACATCACGGAGGACATAAATGAACATCGCAATTATCGGCGCGGCCTACACGGGCATGGAAGCCGCGCGCTATCTGCATGGCGAAGGTCACACAGTCACCGTGACGACGACGAGTGAGCGACGCGTCGCCGAACTCGAGGCGGTAGCGGATCGCGTCATCGTAATGCGCGGTAACGACCGCGCCAGGATGCGCGACCTGCTCGCCGGCCAGCAGGCCGTATTGCTGACGGTCGCCGGCGGCATGGTCGAGAAAGACGGGCAATACGTCATGGATCTCGACCTGTACACGGACACCTATGTCGGCACGGCGCGGTGCCTGGTCGAATGCCTGGACGCGGCGCCGGACCTGGCGCAGGTGATTTTCACCGGTTCCTGGAGCGTCTACGGCAACGCGGGCGGGGCCGACAACGTCGACGAAGACACGCCGGCCACGCCGGGCAGCCCGTTTCAGCAGGTCTATGCGGATACCGAATCGATTCTGTTTGGCGCCGCCGGCGACCAACTGCGGGTCTGCGTCTTCCGGACCGGCACGATTTACGGTCCGCAGATCGGCTTCGTGCCACGCCAACTGACCGCCCAGACGCTGCCGCTGGCCGGCCGTACCGTGCCGTTCGACGGCGCGTCGCCGGCGACGATCATCCATCGTGACGATGTCGTCAACGCACTCGCATTCGCGCTCGAACACCGGCTCGCAGGCGTCTATAACCTCGTCAACGACATCAGCGACTCGAAAGCGGATTTCTTTGGTCGGATGGTGGCCGCCGCTGGGGGCGAACCGATCAACTGGGTCGGACACGGCACCGGCCCGAAGTCATTGTCCAACCGCAAGATCAAGGATGCCGGCTACGTTTTTCTCGACCCGCTTGCCGAACACGACGGCAAGGGGCTACTGTAATGCCCGGATCTGGCGGCTGACAGAACGATAGGCGGACGATGGCATCCGCCTTCTTTTTTTGCAGGAACACCAATGTCGACACCCAGCGTTAGCGCCCCCGAACCGGAAGCGAGAAAACTCGGGCCGTTCTGGCTCATGCCCCGGATCACGCGAATCAACGGGCTGACGTATTTCACGACGGCGATGCTCGCGATCCCGATGATGGCGGCGCTGAGTTTCCTGCAACCGATGGTCCTGAAACTGGCCGGCATCGAACGCGCCGTGCAGGGCACGCTGAGCGGCGACCTGACCTTCTACCAGGAATGCATTGTGCTGCTCGTCACGCCGTTCATCGGCGCGCTGGCCGACAAGGTCGGCCGCCGGCCGCTGGTCATGCTCGGCATGGCGTTGCTCGGCCTCGGCTACGCGTTTTACCCGTTCGCCGACACCGCCTTCCAGATGTACGCCTACCGGACAGTTTTTGCCGGCGGGCTGGCGCTGGTAGCGACGGTCATCTCGATCGTCAACATGGACTACGTGCAGGACCGCAGCCGCGGCAAATGGGTGGCAACCGCGAGCATGACCCAGGGCATCGGCATCTTTATCCTCACGCAACTGCTGCGACGCCTGCCCGTCGAACTGGCCGAAGCCGGTTATTCGGAAGCGATCACGGCGCAATACCTGTTTTGGGGCTGCACGGGCGTCTGCGTGTTCACCTTCCTGATCGCCACATTCGGGTTGAACCGGAAGAACCCACCGGAAACGCGCGACCGCGAACCACTACTCGGGCTCATCCGCATGGGGCTCGACGCCGGGCGCCGCAGCGGGCGCATTGCCCTCGCCTACGGCTGCGCCTTCGCCGCGCGCGGCGACGTACTCGTCGTCGGCACCTTCAGTTTTCTGTGGACACAACAAGCCGCCGAGGATCTCGGGCTGGACATGGCGGCCGGTTACCAGCGCGGCGGTATTATCGTCGGCGTGATTCAGGCCTCGGCATTGTGCTGGGCGCTGATCATGGGCACCATGCTCGACCGGATCGATCGCGTCACCGGCGTCATCATCGCCTTCGGCCTGTCGGCAACCGGCTATACGTTATTCGGCCTGACCGAGGACCCCTTCTCGTCCAGCATCTTCATTCCGGCCATCGTGCTCGGCATGGGCGAGACGAGCACGATCATTGCCGGCAACGCACTGATCGGCCAGACCGCGCCGGCGCAGATTCGCGGCACGGTC
>JAJFJS010000146.1 GCA_021773815.1 Gammaproteobacteria bacterium | reverse complement strand
ATGTAGCGCGTCGCATAGCCCGGCAACGCCGCGCGTTCTTCCGCGGTCAGTTCCCGCACGACCCTGGCCGGCGAGCCGAGAATGAGGACGCCGTCCGGAAATACCTTGTTCTCGGTGACCAGCGCCTGTGCGCCGACGATCGAATCGGCGCCGATGCGGGCGTGATTGAGGATCGTGCTGCCGATGCCGATCAACGAGCGGTGGCCGACGTTACAGCCATGCAACATCACTTGGTGGCCCACCGTGACGAATTCGCCGAGCGTCAGCGGCGCGCCGGGGTCGCAGTGCAATACTGAATTGTCCTGGATGTTCGTGCCGCGACCGATCGTGATCCTCTCGACATCGCCGCGCAATACGGCACCGAACCAGACGCTTGTGTCCTCGCCGAGCCAGACGTCGCCGATGACCGTCGCCGACGGTGCGACGTAACAGCGCCCGGAGATTTCGGGGCGAATGCTGTCCAGTGCATAGATCATGCCGGGATGGGCGGGCTATTTGCCCGCGGCCTGCTGCGCGACGGCCTCGGCGGCCTTGCGGATGGCCTCCGGGTCGCCGAGGAACTCGCGGCTGCGCGGCTTGAGCGCAGCGTCGAGATCGTAGAGGATCGGCACGCCGGTCGGGATATTGAATTCGGTGATGTCCTGATCCGAGATGCCGTCGAGCATCTTGACGAGTGCGCGCAGGCTGTTGCCGTGGGCGGCGATCAGCACGTTCTTGCCGGCCCGCAGTTGCGGCGCGATGGTTTGCTCCCAGTAAGGTTGTACGCGTTCCAGCGTCATTTTCAGCGACTCGCTGCCCGGCAGGTCGGTTACGCCCGCGTAGCGCGGGTCGTGGCTCGGATGACGTTGGTCGGTCGTATCGAGGGCCGGCGGCGGGATGTCATAACTGCGCCGCCAGATCTTGACCTGTTCATCGCCGTGCAGGGCCGCCGTCTCGGCCTTGTTAAGTCCCTGCAATGCGCCGTAATGACGTTCATTGAGTTTCCACGAACGTTCGACCGGGATCCACATCAGGTCCATCTCGTCGAGGATGATCCACAGTGTGCGGATCGCGCGCTTGAGGACCGATGTGTAGGCGAGATCGAACTGAAAGTCGAGTTGTCCGAGCAATTGTCCCGCGGATCGGGCCTCGGCCAGTCCCTGTTCGGTCAGGTCCACGTCGTGCCAGCCCGTGAACAGATTTTCCAGATTCCACTGGCTCTGCCCGTGTCGGCACAATACCAATTTGCCCGTCATCAATCGTCTCCCGAGGTTTACGCAAAGGGATTACGCAAAGCGGGGTAGTTTAGCGGTTTTCGGCGGCGTTGTTCAGCCGCCGGCGTTATGGCACGTGTCGGGCGGCCAGGTAGTCGGTCGATTGCATTTCGAGCAGCCGGCTGCGGGTGCGTTCGAATTCCCGGGCGAGCCGCGTGCCGGTATAGATGGCCTCGATCGGTGCGGCCGCCGAGATGATCAGCTTGACCCGGCGGTCGTAGAATTCATCGACGAGCGCGATGAATCGCCGGGCCCGGTCTTCCCCGGAGCGGTCGAGGACGGGTAGCGCGGATACAATGACGGTCTGGAAGCTGCGTGCGATCTCGATGTAGTCATTCTGGCTGCGGGGGCCGTCGCACAGCGCGTCGAAATCGAACCATGCGATGCCGTCAGACCGGCGTCTGACCGCGATGTCGCGGCCATGAATCTCCAGCGACTGTTTGTTGGTACCTGGTTCCGGAGCGATGCGCTCGAAGTAGTCGGTCAGGTTGGCGTGAGCGGCGTCATCGAGCGGCGAGTGATAGATCTCGGCCTGTTCGAGCACCCGCAGCCGGTAATCCGTCGGCCCGTCGACGTTGAGCACCTCCATGTGTTGCTTGAGCAACTCGATTGCGGGCAGGAAGCGGCGACGCTGCAGGCCGTCGCGATAGAGCTCATCCGGCGGGATGTTCGAGGTGGCGACCAGCGTCACGCCGCGCCGAAACAGTGCCTCCAGCAGGCGTCCGAGCAGCATCGCATCGGTGATATCCGCGACGAAGAATTCGTCGAAACAAATGACGCGCGCCTTCGCGGCCAGTTCGTCGGCGACGATGTCGAGCGGGTCCTGCCGGTTGCCGAGCGCCCGGAGCTGGTTGTGTACACGGTACATCATGCGATGGAAATGCTGACGCAGCCTGGCATCGAACGGCAGGTGTTCGAAAAACAGATCCATGACGAAGGTCTTGCCGCGGCCGACGCCGCCCCACAGGTAGACGCCGCGCACCGGCATCGGGCCGGTGCGACCCAGCAGCGGGCGTGCAAACCCCGGGATCAGGGCATGCACACGCCGGCTGCGCTGTGCGGCGAGCAGATCGCGGCGTACGCGCTCCAGCGACGCGACGGCCCGGAGTTGCGCCTCGTCGGGTTCAAATCCGTGCGTGCGAATCGTCCGGGCATAGGCATCGTGCAGATTCATGCGGCAACTCTACCGTACAATACGGTCCGGATGCGGCGCTGCGGCCGGCAACAGACGAGTGCGGACAATGCCTGAACGGGAAACAATGGAATTTGATGTCGTGATCGTCGGCGGCGGGCCGTGTGGCCTGTCTGCTGCCTGTCGGCTGATGCAACTGGCCGCCGAGACCGAACGGGAGCTGAACGTCTGTGTCGTCGAGAAGGGCTCGGAGATCGGCGCACATATCCTGTCGGGCGCCGTGTTCGAGCCGCGTCCGCTCGACGAACTGTTCCCCGACTGGCGGGAGCGGGGTGCGCCGGTCACGGTGCCGGTGGCCGGTGATGCCGTGCATTTCATGTCGAGCGGCGACGGGGCTCTGCGGGTACCGGAATTCTTCGTGCCGAAACCGGCGCGTAATCACGGCAACTATATCGTCAGCCTCGGTGAGTTGTGCCGCTGGCTTGGCGATCAGGCTGAGGCGCTCGGCGTCAATATATTTCCCGGATTCGCCGCGGCCGAGGTGCTCTGCGAGGACGGTCGGGTTGTCGGAGTCGCCACCGGCGATATGGGGCGTGGCGCCGACGGCCAGCCCAGGCAGACGTTCGAGCCCGGTTACGAATTGCGTGCGCGCTACACGCTGTTTGCCGAGGGCTGTCGCGGCAGTCTCGGCAAGGTGCTGATGGAACAATTCGGTCTGCGCGAGGACTGCGATCCCCAGCATTACGGCATCGGTATCAAGGAAATCTGGACCGTCGCGCCCGAGCGGCATCAAGAGGGACGCGTCGTGCATACGTTCGGCTGGCCGCTCGGTGAAACCGAGGGCGGCGGGTTTGCCTATCATGCGAAGGATAACCAGGTATATCTCGGCCTGATCGTTGCGCTGAACTATGCCAATCCCCACCTGAGTCCGTTCGAGGAATTCCAGCGCTGGAAGCACCATCCGTTGATCCGCGACACGCTGACCGGCGGCAAGCGCATCTCCTTCGGCGCGCGGGCCGTCAACAAAGGTGGGCTGCAGTCGTTGCCGAAACTGGCTTTCCCCGGTGGGTTGCTCGCCGGTTGCGAGGCCGGCTTTTTGAACGGCGCGAAGATCAAGGGGTCGCATACCGCCATGAAGACCGGGATGCTGGCGGCCGAATCCATGTTTGCCGCACTCGCGGCCGGCGACGACTCACCGGCGCAGCTGGACGATTATGCGCAGCGGGTGCGGGCGTCGTGGGTCCATGAGGAATTGCATCGTGGGCGCAACTTCGGACCGGCCTTGAAAAAATTCGGCACGTTGCTGGGTTCGGCGTTTATCTGGCTGGATCAGAATATTTTCGGCGGCCGACTGCCGTTTACGTTACACAATCGTCGGCCCGATCACGAGTGCCTGGACCTGGCTGCCGATGCACCGCCGATCAACTATCCGAAGCCCGACGGCGTGATCAGTTTCGACCGGCTGTCGTCGGTGTTCCTGTCGAGCACGAACCACGAAGAAAACCAGGTCTGTCATCTGCAACTCCGGGATTCGGCCATTCCGATCGACCGAAATCTGCCGGACTACGATGAACCCGCGCAGCGTTACTGCCCGGCGGGTGTCTATGAGATCGTGCGTGACGGCGATGGCGAGCCGCGTCTGCAGATCAACGCGCAGAACTGCGTGCACTGCAAGACCTGTGACATCAAGGATCCGGCACAGAACATCAACTGGGTCGTGCCGGAGGGCGGCGGCGGCCCGAACTACGCCGGCATGTAGGCCTGCATCAGTCGGTTTCGATGGCGATGGCGACGGCTTCCCCGCCGCCGATACACAGTGACGCGATGCCACGGCCCCCGCCGCGGCTGCGCAGTGCGTGGATCAGGGTCGTCAGGATGCGGGCGCCGCTGGCGCCAAGCGGATGGCCAAGTGCGCAGGCGCCGCCGTGTACGTTTACGCGCGATGGATCGAGGCCGATATCCGCGATCGCGGCCATCGTGACGCAGGCAAACGCTTCGTTGATCTCGTACAGGTCGACTTCGTCGACCGACCAACCCGTCTGTTCGTGCAGTTTGCGAATCGCCGACACCGGCGCCGTCGTGAACCATTCCGGTTCGTGTGAATGCCCGGTATGGCCGACGATGCGTGCGAGCGGCGCCAGCCCGCGCCGTGCTGCCTCGTCGCGCGTCATCAGCAACAGCGATGCCGCGCCGTCGGCGATTGTCGATGACGTCGCCGCCGTGACCGTGCCGTCCTTGGCGAATGCCGGCCGCAGCGACGGTATCCGGTCGATATCGGCGCGGTCGGGTTCCTCGTCGCGGTCGACGTTCGTCTCGCCCTTCCGGTGCCGGACCGTGACCGGCGCCAGTTCGTCGCGGAACCGGTTTCCGTCCGAGGCACTGCGGGCGCGCGTGACCGATTCGATCGCATAGGCATCCTGCGCCTCGCGGCTAAATGCATAGCGGCGCGCGGTTTGCTCGGCGAACTGGCCCATCATGTTGCCGGAATAGGCGTCCTGCAGGCCGTCGAAAAACATGTGGTCGATGACTTCCTGATGCCCCATCCGGTAACCGGAGCGGGCCTTGGGCAACAGGTACGGGGCGTTGCTCATCGACTCCATGCCCCCGGCCAGCACGACGGCGGCAGAACCCACACGGATCAGGTCGTCGGCGAGCATGACGGCCTTCATGCCCGAGCCGCAGACCTTGTTGATGGTCATGCAGCCGACGGCATTCGGCAAGCCGGCCGCCAGTGCGGCCTGGCGTGCGGGCGCCTGCCCGACGCCGGCGGGCAGCACGCAGCCGATGATGGCTTCATCGATATCCCCGGCGTCGATGCCGGTGTCAGCGATACAGGCGCGCGTCGCGGTAGCCGACAGGTCCGTGGCGCTGACGGGGGCGAGGGCGCCCTGGAAGGCGCCGATCGGGGTGCGTCGCGCGGCGACGATGACGACGGGTTCGGTATTCACTATTCTTTTGACTCTTTGGTTTTCGCGCGGTGCATGCATCGCGGCGGTATGGGTTGGTGCGTCGGCCGTTTCAGCGTCGGCGTGGCGCAGCGCAGACCGGCATTATGCGTTGCCCGACCAGTCCAGCCAAGACGCGGCCGGGTTCAGGTTGGGTGCGCGGTTGCAGGCGGGGGCTGCATGGTATCGGGTTCGGCAAGATCCGCCAGGATCTGCGCGCGACAGATCTGCAGGAGTCGTTCGGCGGACACGGCCGGATCGCCCGGCGCGATTGCCGGCTTGATGATGACCTCGATCGATCCGGGCGTCGGCAAGTGCTGCTGTGCCGGCAGCATGTCGCGGCTGCCGCGAATGATGACGGGCACGAGCGGGAGGTTGCCGCGCCGGGCCGTGGCAAATGCGCCACTGTGAAACCGCCGCAGGCCCGGTTCGGACCGGAATGTACCCTCGGGAAAGAAGGCCAGTGACTGGCCGATGGCCGCCGATTGCATGATGCGCCGGGCATCGACGGCGCCTTTGCGATTATCGAACCGTTCGACGAACTCAGAGCCAATGCGCCGCAGCATAAAACCCGCCAACGGCACGCGGGCCATTTCCCGCTTGATCACGAATGCGAATCGGGGCGGCAGCACGGCCATCAGGATGATGCCGTCCAGATAGCTGGCGTGGTTGGCGACGACGATACACGGTTGGGTCGGCAGGTTGTCGCGGCCGGTGATACGCGGTGTGACACCCGTCACGAAAAGAATCAATGCGGCCGCCCGGTGCACGCAGGCGAGGCGATTGTGCCGGCCGGGAATCACCGCCATCAACACGACCGTGCAGGCGGTGATTACAGCGAACGCCAGCACCGCGTACAGCCCGTACAGCCTGCGTTTCATGCGGCCGAAACCGGCCGTGCCCGGCGTGATTCTGTTAACTCTGTCTTTATGTAATCCATTGATACTTTTTGTGAAATCTATCACGGCCACCGATTGCCGGGCGGCACATACTTGCCGCCAGTTCGAACCCATACGCCACCGCCGAGGAGGTCAGCGGCGGCCAGGGTTCGCGCGGAGGAGGGCATGCGGCACCGGCCGGAGGAATTATCGGTGTTTGCATGAGGAGGGTTCAATCCCGTTGTTCCGATGGTGAACGTTCCGGTTTCCCATGGAGTCGAACTGGATTGCTGAAGGAATAGATCTGAAGTAATGTCACAGAAACCCGCAAAACTCGTGGCCGGTACCGGCCCCGAAAAGACGGCGCCCGAGGCGATCATCGACAAATTTCTCGATACCATCTGGATGGAGCGGGGTCTCTCGGTCAATACGCTGGGTGCCTACCGTGCCGACCTGATGGCGTTGAAACGCTGGTTGGCCAAGCGCGACACGAGCCTGATCTACGCGACCCGTGCGGATCTGCTCGCGTTTATCGCCTGGCGGGCCAAGGAAGGCGCCAAGCCGAGATCGACGGCCCGGCAGCTTTCGAGCTTTCGCCGCTTTTATCGTTTCCTGCTGCGCGAGGCCGTCATCGGTGACGATCCGACGCTGAAGATCGACATGCCGAAGATCGGCCGATCCTTGCCTCGGTCGCTGACCGAGAGCGAAGTGGACTCGTTGCTGGCGGCGCCCGATACCCAGGATCCGCTCGGCCACCGTGATCGCACGATGCTCGAGGTCCTGTATGCGACCGGTTTGCGCGTCACCGAATTGATCAATCTGAAACAGAGCGAAATCAACCTGAATCAGGGCGTCCTGCGCGTCAGCGGCAAGGGCGAGCGCGAGCGGCTGATTCCGATCGGTGACGAGGCGCAGACCTGGCTGCGTGACTTTTTGGCCGGACCGCGTGTCGAGATATTGCTCGAGCGCCAGACCGACTATCTGTTCCCGACGCGTCGCGGGGACCGGATGACGCGCCAGGCGTTCTGGCACATCATCAAGCGTTACACGAAGAAGGCCGAGATTCAGGGCAAGTTGTCGCCGCATACGCTGCGACACGCCTTCGCGACGCATCTGTTGAACAACGGCGCGGACCTGCGTGTTGTGCAGATGCTGCTCGGCCACAGCGACCTGTCGACGACACAGATTTATACTCATGTCGCCCGGGCGCGCATGAAGGAATTGCACGCGGCGCATCACCCCCGCGCCTGAGGGGCCACCGCCTGACGTGCGGCGCGTTCCGTCCGACGCCGGACTGGTGGCGATGTGACGCGGTCGTCGTGTCGCGGATTCATGTCCTGCCGCCGGCAGGATGCCGCCGTTGTGGCCGACGCGTTGCCGCATCCCGCCGGCATGAAGCATCGAGACGTCGTGCTAATATCCCGCGGCATCCCGGTACATGGAACCCGGGCGCAGGGATGCGGTCCAAAGGCCGGTGTGCCCTCACTATTGGAATTCCGAATATGATATTGCAACGACTCGTGCGCGGACTCGCGCCGGCCATTCTGCTCTGCGTGACGATCGCCTGTGGCGCTGACACGATTGCCGAGCCCGATCGGCAGCGAATCCTGGCGACATTCCCTGAATTGTCCGCCGAGTCGATTTCGCCGTCACCGATTCCCGGCCTCTACGAAATCATGCTCGGCGGGCAGGTCAGTTATGTGTCGGCCGACGGGCGCTACCTGTTGCAGGGCGATCTGTTCGACGCCGAACTGGAAATCAACCTGACCGAGTCGCGCCGTGAACTGGCGCGCAAAGCTGCGATCGACAGCGTCAGCGAGACCAGCATGATCGTGTTCCGTCCGGCCGAGAAAAAATACTCGGTGACGGTATTTACGGATATCGATTGCGGCTACTGCCGCAAGCTGCACCGCCAGGTCGCCGATTACAATGCACTCGGTATCGAGGTCCGGTACATGTTTTTTCCGCGCAGCGGACCCGATACGGAGAGCTGGTTCAAGGCCGGCAACGTCTGGTGCGCCGCGGACCGGAATGAAGCATTGACGCTGGCGAAGTCCGGCGCCGTTATCGCGTCCGGGGACTGCGGCACGACGCCGGTTTCCCAACACTACAAGCTGGGGCGTTCGCTCGGCATCCGGGGCACACCGGCCATCGTCACGCAATCCGGTGAATTGATCCCCGGCTATGTGCCGCCTCGCGAATTGCTCGAATACCTGCAGGACTGAATAGAGTCCCGCTACGGTCGGCTGCCGTGTTCGGTGAGCGCGACCCGGCGCAGCGGATGACGCCCGTCACCGGCGACCGGGTCAGACTATCGGCGCGACCGGCGGTGTCTCAGCGTTCGAGCAGGTCGAGCTTGCCGGGTTTATCGCGCCAGTCGTCGGCGTCTTCGGGTGGCGTTCCCGCTTCCGTGATGACGGGCCATTGCTGCGACAGCTCGGCGTTCAGCGCCAGGAAGTTTTCCTGACCGGCCGGCACCTCGTCTTCCGATACGATGGCCTCGATCGGGCATTCGGGTTCGCACAGCGTGCAGTCAATACACTCGTCGGGATCGATGACCAGCATGTTCGGTCCTTCGTGGAAGCAGTCCACGGGGCACACCTCGACGCAATCCATCAGTTTGCACTTGATACAGTTTTCTATAACTACGAAAGTCATTCGATTCTCCGGGCGGCGGCTGCGGTCCCCTTGTTATGGACCGCGGTACTTTAGTGGGTTCGGGCACGAAATCAAATGTTTTAGCGGTATATACCTATTTAGCGGTCGCTGCGTCCGACGTTCGGCCAGTCAGCCGGCCGGTCGGCCTGGTGCGGTGCACAGGTGCAGTTCATCGACCCCGCGCGCCCGGTTGGAGAGGTACTGTTCCAGCGCGATACGGACGCTCGGGAATGCGATGTCGTCCCACGGGATATCGTCGGGGGAGAACAGCCCGACGTCCAGTGATTCGGCGCCGGCGCCGTACACCGGTTCGGCCAGCGTACCCGCAAAGAACACATGCACCTGCCGGGCTGGTATCACGTCGACGACGGCGATCAGCGGGCCGACGGTCACGCGCGCTTCGGCTTCTTCCCACGTTTCACGCGCCGCGGCATCCGGCATGGTCTCGCCGATTTCCATGAACCCGGCCGGTACGGTCCAGTATCCCCGGCGCGGCTCGATAGCTCGCTTGCACAGCAGGATCCGGCCAGCGCAATCGGGTACGCAGCCGGCGACGATCCGCGGGTTCTGGTAATGGACGGTCCCGCAGGCCGCACAGACGAAACGCTCGCGGTTGTCCCCGGCCGGCACGGTCGTGACGACGGGTTGCCCGCATTCGCTGCAATAGTTCATGTTTTCTGGCTGCTCCACGGTTTTGAACGGCGGTGTCGGGTCCGGTTTTCGGGCCGGACCGACCGGCATCACCGCCGGCGGGAAGGCCGACAGTATGAAGCCAAATCGGCAAATACTTAACCCGGGAATCTCGCCAGCCGGCCGGCGGCGGTGACGGGATGCGGGTCCGTTGTATTGACCGAGTCCGTCGTTTCGTCCCGCCTGCCCGCGCGGCCGGCCAGCCGGCTGGTAAGATGGACGGGTCCATATCCGGAACTCGTACCCGGCGCCGGGACCTCTGTTATAGTGCGCGCCGTTTCCCGCCCCCCACCGACTCTCCGGAACCGCCGAATCACGCCCATGTATCCAGTCTCGCGCCTGCGCAATATCGCGATTATCGCCCATGTCGATCACGGCAAGACGACGCTCGTCAACCAGCTGCTGCGGCAGTCGGGCACGCTCGACGCCCGCTTCGAGTTGCCTGAGCGTGCGATGGATTCGAATGATCTCGAGCGCGAACGCGGCATCACGATCCTGGCGAAGAACACGGCGATTGACTGGAACGGCTGGCGTATCAATATCGTCGATACGCCGGGACACGCCGATTTCGGCGGCGAGGTCGAGCGCGTGCTGTCGATGGTCGACAGTGTGCTGCTGCTCGTTGACGCGGTCGAGGGACCGATGCCGCAGACTCGCTTCGTGACGCAGAAGGCATTCGCGCGCGGACTGACGCCGCTCGTGGTCGTCAACAAAATTGATCGCGACGGCGCGCGGCCGCACTGGGTGCTCGACCAGACCTTCGAACTGTTCGACCGGCTCGGTGCGACGAACGAGCAGCTCGATTTTCCGGTGATCTATGCGTCGGCGCTGGACGGCTATGCCGGGGTTGATGCCGACGTGCGCTCGGGCGATATGACGCCCCTGTTTGAGGCGATCGTCGAGCATGTCGCGGCACCGGCCGTCGACATCGACGGGCCGCTGCAGTTGCAGGTCTCCAGCCTTGCCTACGATGCCTATGTCGGCGTGCTAGGCATCGGCCGCATCAGCCGCGGCCGGCTGCGGGCCAATACGCCCATCACCGTCGTTGGTGCGGACGGCGCCCGGCGCGGGGGGCGCATCATGGACCTGTTCGGCTTTCACGGTCTCGAACGCCGTCCGATCGAGGAGGCCGGTGCCGGCGATATCGTCGTTTTCAGCGGCATCGGCGACCTGAAAATCTCCGACACGCTTTGCGATCGCGAGCATCCCGAGGCACTGCCGCCGCTGACCGTCGATGAGCCGACGATCACGATGACATTTCAGGTCAACAAGTCGCCGTTTTCTGGCCGGGACGGGAAGTTTCTGACGAGTCGGCAGATCGGTGAGCGCCTGGACAAGGAAATCAAGCACAACGTCGCGCTGCGCGTCGAACCGACGGCGGACCCGGACAAGTTCCAGGTTTCCGGTCGCGGCGAACTGCACCTCTCGATCCTGATCGAGAACATGCGCCGCGAGGGATACGAACTGGCGGTGTCGCGGCCCGAAGTTATCAACAAAGAGGTTGACGGCAAACTCTGTGAGCCGTGGGAGATGTTGTCGGTCGATTTTGCCGAAGACTGCCAGGGCGCGGTCATGGGCCGGCTGGCCGAGCGCAAGGGCGCACTCCTGAACATGCAGTCTGACGGCAAGGGCCGCGTGCGCCTTGAATACCGGATCCCGTCGCGTGGCCTGATCGGCTTCCGGACGGAATACCTGACGGCGACGGCCGGCACGGGATTGCTGTACCACATCTTCGACGGCTACGACCGGCGCGTGCCGGCGGCAATCGGTCAGCGCAACAACGGCGTGCTCGTCTCCAAGGCCCAGGGCAAGGCGCTGGCCTACTCATTATTTAATCTGCAGGAACGCGGCCGGTTGTTCCTCGCCCATGGCGAAGAGGTCTACGAGGGCATGCTGGTCGGGATTCACAGCCGCGGCAATGATCTCGTCGTCAATCCGACCAAGGCCAAGCAATTGACGAATATCCGCACGCAACTGGCCGACGAGAATCTGACGCTGACGCCGCCGGTGCGCCTGTCGCTCGAGGAGGCGCTCGAATTCATCGATGACGATGAACTGGTCGAGGTGACGCCGCGCTGCGTGCGGCTGCGCAAGAAGGTGTTGTCCGAGTCCGACCGCAAGCGTGAGCGGCGCAGCGCGCCGGCCTGATCCGGGCGGCGGCGGGCCCGGGAAAATCGCGGCACGATATATAATACAAAGTATCATGAATGATCAATAAGCTATTGATTATATAGCCTATTGGTGCCCGGGGCGAGACTTGAACTCGCACGTTATTTCTAACAATGGATTTTGAGTCCACCGCGTCTACCAATTCCGCCACCCGGGCATGCCGTCGCAGGAGGCGGCATACTCTACCATCCGATTTCCGGGTTGCAATCGACTCAACGCGCGCAACCTTTCGCCCGGCGCGGGCATCTATACCAACATGTGGCTCCATGCCCGGCTGCCTGACCTGACCGAGAGCGGGGCCGGGGCGCCGGACTGGCAGGACGGATATGGCAGGCTTTGCAAACAGACATCTGGATGACGACATCGTCGCGCGGGCCCGGCGCGGCGACATGCGGGCGCATGAGCTGATCTACCGGGAGTTTGGTGCGCCGGTCTATTCTCTGCTGGCCCGGATGACCGGCTCAAGAGCGACCGCCGATGACCTGTTGCAGGACACGTTCATCGAGGTCATCCGCAGCATCGACCGGTTCCGCGGCGACGCTTCGCTGGCGACCTGGATTCGCAAGATCGCCGTCAGCAAGTGCCTGATGCACATGCGTTCGGCATGGAGCAATCGGGCCACGCTGTTCCGCGACCTCGGTGAGGATCACCCGGCGGTCCAGCCGTCGGTGGCCGGGGGGCAGGCGCTGGCGCAGGTGCACATCGATCTCGAGAGTGCGCTGGCCAGGCTGTCCGATACCAGTCGCATCGTCGTGATCCTGCACGACATCGAGGGTTACACGCACGCCGAGATTGCCGCGCAGATGGGCAAGACGGTCAGCTTTTCCAAGTCGCAGCTGGCACGGGCACACCGGCGGCTGCGGGACGCGCTGGAAACCGGCCACCGGGACGCGGCGGCCGGATCGGGTGCGGCATCATGACGACCGACGTTGCCGGTCTGCTGCGTTCGATGCCGCTGCTGCAGACGCCGGTCGATGGTTGGCGCCGGATCGCGGCGCGCCAGGCCCGGCATGCCCGGCGCCGATGGGCGGGGCTGGCCATTGCCGCATCGACCGTGTTTGCCGCGGTGACGGGCTGGCTGATCTTCGGGCCAGTCGCGGGTGTGGAACCGACGGTGACCGTGCGGCCGTTTATTGTCGAGGCGCCGATCCGCCGGCAGGCGGCCCCGTGGGTCGATACCGAGGTGGTCGCGTTGCGCCGACGGTCGCAGGACATGGAACGACTGCTCGGCAGCTTGCCGCCGCGCGGCCGGCTGGCCCGGGCCGATACGGTCGGGGTGATCGCCGAACTCGAGGACCGGATCGCCACCGTTGATTACCTGTTGAACCGGGCCGGCCAGACGCCGCCGGGGTACACCGCCGATCCGGTGGCGCGGTCGGCGGTGGATGCAGTGCCGGATCTGTGGCGCCGGCGCGTCGTATTCATGGATCAGCTGGTGCGCGCCCGGTTTGCCGAAAGCGGGGCCGAAGGGCCCTGATCGGAGTTAATAATGATTCTGCAAAAGCGCAATAAATATCTGATAATATTATTAATATTATCTTTACCTCTGTGTCTGGTGCAGGCGGCCGACACCGAGCGGGAACCGGCGATGCGCGCGGTGCTGGGTATCAATATCGCCAACGGCGATCCGGGCGCCGGACCGGCCGAGGGTGTGGCGATTGTCGGCATCACGCCCGGCGGCGCAGCCGACAGCGCCGGCCTGCAGATCGACGATGTCATCGTCGAGATCGGCGCGGTGCCATTGATGGCCGGAACGGAACGCGAGGCCAACGAGAAGCTACTCACGTTCATGGCGCAAGCTTCGCCCGGCGATCAGATTGCGCTGGTTTACCTGCGTGATGGGCGCGCGCGTGAGACGTCGCTGATCGCCGGTGCGCTGGACCCGGACCGGATCGACGACGCTCATCCGCCGTTCATGCGTGACCTCGAGCGGCTGGGGCGCCGGTTCGGCGACGAATTCATCGAGCCGTTGCGATATCGCTGGCGACATCATGGCCTGTTTGCCGGGCTGGAACTCGTGCCGGTCAGCCCGGGGCTCGGCCGCTACTTCGGCACCGACCGGGGCCTGCTCGTGATCCGGGCGCCGGACAATGCGGCGCTCGGCCTGCAGGACGGCGACGTGATCCTGGCGATCGGCGCGCGCACGCCGAATGATCCCGGTCATGCGATGCGTATCCTGGGTTCCTACGAGCCCGGTGAGGCGGTCGCGATCCGGATCCGGCGCGACCAGCGCGACGACGAGGTCGAGATTCGGTTTCCCGCGCCTGCCGACGACAGCGCCGACTGATTATCGCGCCGGGCCGGCTGTCTGCCCCGGACGCGCCAAGATCAGTACACTGTGGCCCGAATTCCTCTCGGCCGTTACCCCGTTTACCCATGGATCCGCACGCTTTTCATTTTGACCTGCCCGTTGCGCAGATCGCCCAGCGGCCGTTGCCCGACCGCTCGGCGAGCCGGTTGCTGCACATGCCACCCGACGACACACCCGTTGCGGACCTGCGGTTTCGCGATCTCGGCCAACTGCTGGCGCCCGGTGATTTGCTGGTCATGAACGACACACGGGTCGTGCCGGCCCGGTTATTCGGCCGCAAGGCCAGTGGCGGCCGGGTCGAGATGTTGCTGGAGCGGCGGCTTGCGGATGATCTGGCGCTCGTGCAACTCAAGGCTAACCGGGCGCCGGCGCCCGGTGGCCAGATCGAGTTCGATGGCGGCGCGGTGGCGACGGTCGAGGGGCGGCGCGACGGTTTTTTCCTGCTGCGTTTCACCGGCCCCGTTGAACCGCTGCTCGAGCAATACGGCCACATACCGTTGCCGCCGTATATCGAACGCGTCGACGACGAGACGGACCGGGCGCGCTACCAGACGGTATACGCGCGCGCCGACGGCGCCGTGGCGGCGCCGACGGCCGGCCTGCACTTCGATACGGACCAGCTCGACGCGCTGCGCGCTGCAGGCATCGGGGTCGCGACGCTGACACTGCATGTCGGCGCCGGTACGTTTCAGCAGTTGCGGCCCGAGCAGATCGCCTCCGGCGAACTGCATGCCGAGCGTGTCGAGGTGTCGGCGGCGGTGTGTGATGCCGTCGACGCGACCCGCGCGCGGGGCGGGCGGGTCGTTGCGGTCGGCACGACCTCAGTGCGCGGATTGGAAACGGCCGCGCGCCACGGCGTCCTGGCGCCGTTCGTCGGCGAAACCAGGCTGTTTATCCGGCCCGGCTATCGTTTTCGTGTCGTCGACGCGCTGATCACCAATTTTCACCTGCCCGAATCGTCATTGCTGATGCTGGTCTGCGCGTTCGCCGGTACGCGGCGCGTGCTTGCCGCCTATGCGCATGCCGTCACCAATGGTTATCGTTTCTTCAGCTACGGCGATGCGATGTTCTGTTCGCGTGGCGCGCCGACGGCGGCGAACGCGCCATGACGGGGGTGATGCAGTTTGAGCTGATCGCGCAGTCCGCGGGGGCGCGCCGCGGCCGGATCCGGCTGGCGCGCGGCGACATCAACACACCCGCCTTTATGCCGGTCGGGACCTACGGCACGGTCAAGGCCATGACGCCCGAGGAACTCGAGAGCGGCGGCGCCGAGGTGATTCTCGGCAACACGTTTCACCTGTTATTGCGTCCGGGTAGCGATTTGATTCGTGACCTGGGCGGGTTGCATCGTTTCATGCACTGGGCCCGCCCGATCCTGACTGATTCGGGCGGCTTCCAGGTCTGGAGCCTGACCAAACGACGCAAGATTGCTGAAGAGGGGGTCGAGTTCCGTGCGCCGACCGACGGCAGCAAAGTAATGCTGACCCCGGAGCGTGTCATGCAGGTGCAGGCCGATCTCGGCAGTGATATCCAGATGATCTTCGACGAATGCACGGGCTATCCGGCCGATGAGCAGACCGTGCGCAAATCGATGGAGTTGTCGCTGCGCTGGGCCCGGCGCAGCCGTGAGGCCTTCTCCCGGCTCGGCGGCGCGGAGCGGGGCTCGGCCGTGTTCGGCATCGTTCAGGGCGGCATGATCCCCGCGCTGCGGTCCGCGTCGCTCGAGGGTCTGCTCGATCTCGCGTTTGACGGGCTGGCGCTGGGCGGCCTGTCCGTCGGCGAGAGCGACGAGGAGCGACTCGGCGTGCTCGAGCACACGCTGCCGCTGATGCCGGCCGATCGGCCGCGCTACCTGATGGGCGTGGGCACGCCGGCGGACATCGTCAAGGCCGTCGCACGCGGGGTCGATATGTTCGATTGCGTGATGCCGACGCGTAACGCGCGCAACGGCCATTTGTTTACGGACCGCGGCGTCGTGCGGATTCGCAACGCGCGTTATCGGGACGACCCGCGGCCCCTGCAGGAAGGCTGTGACTGCTATACCTGCCGGAACTACAGTCGCGCCTATCTGAAGCACCTGGATCGCTGCGGTGAGATGCTCGGCGCGCGGCTGAATACGATCCACAACCTGCATTACTATCAGTCGCTGATGGCGTCGATCCGGGAGGCCATCGAGACGGATACGTTCGAGTCCTTCGCGCGCGCCTGGCTCGGCGGGCCGGCCGCATGATGCCTTTGGCGTGTGGCAGCCTGCGAGTGCCACCGGGAGCGTGACCGGTGGCTGGCGTTGAATATTCGCCAACCCCGGGGAAATCGGCCGGCCGCATTGCCGGGGTGCGCAGAGCAATTCACAGTAACTGTGGCATAATACGCGCCGTTTTGCCGTGGGAGCAGGAAGCATGGGTTGGCTGATACAAGACGCGTACGCGCAGGCGGAAGGACAGGGCGATCCGCTCCTGAGTCTGTTGCCGATCGTGCTGATATTCGTGGTCTTCTATTTCCTGTTGATTCGCCCGCAGAACAAGCGGCAAAAAGAACACAAGGAAATGGTTGCCAACATCGGCGTTGGCGACGAGGTAGTGACGGCCGGCGGCATCCTCGGCAAGATCACGGAGATCGGTGACGATTTCGTGCATGTGCAGGTCGCCGACAGCGTCGTACTCAAGGTGCAGCGCCAGACGCTTAGCGCCGTTATGCCGAAAGGCACGGTCAAGAGCGCCTGACGGGCGCCGGTAAAGCGACGCATGAACCACTACGCTGCCTGGAAGAACCTGCTGATCCTTGCCGTTATCGCGTTCGGCGTGCTCGTCGCCGTGCCGAATATTTTCGGCGACGATCCGGCGCTGCAAATCACCCGCGACAGCGGCTCGGCGATGGCCGAACTCGAACGTGACCAGGTGGCGCTGGCCCTCGATGAAAGCGAAATCGCGTACTCGAACCTGTACGAGCGCGACGGGCGCGTTATCGTGCTGTTTGACGGAGTCGAGGAGCAACTGCGGGCCAGTGACAGGCTGCGCGACGACCTCGGTGCGGCCTACGTCGTCGCCCTGACGCTCGCGCCGCGCACACCGGCATGGCTGCGGTCCCTGGGGCTTCGGCCGATGAGCCTCGGTCTCGATCTGCGCGGCGGTGTGCATTTTCTGTTCGAGGTGGACATCGAGGCGGCCGTCGTTCAGCGGCTGCAGCAATACGAGTCGGATTTCGACAAATTGCTGCGCAAGAACCGTATCAAGCGCCAGACGCGCATCGTCAACGATTCGATACACATCACGCTCGGTGATGCGGCGGACGCCGATCGTGCAGAGGATCTGATCAGCGATGTCGATAGCGACATCGACCTGAGTCGCCGCACGGAAAGCGGCAATGTAGTGATCGTCGCGCGCATGACCGAGGATCAGATCAAGCAGCGGCGTGATTTTGCCATTCAGCAGAACACCGTCACGCTACGTAATCGCGTCAACGAGCTCGGTGTCGCCGAACCGGTCGTGCAGCGCCAAGGGCTGGACCGCATTGTCGTGCAGTTGCCCGGTGTGCAGGATCCGGCGCAGGCCGAGCGCGTCCTGGGCGCGACCGCGACACTCGAATTTCGTCTCGTTTGCGAAGGCGAGAACGCCATCGAGGCGGCGCGCCGCGGGCGTGCGCCGATCGGTTGCGAGTTGTACAAGGATCGCAGCGGCAATCCGGTGCTGTTGAAGCGGCGTACGATCGTATCGGGCGATCAACTGGTTGATGCGACATCCGGTTTCTCGCAGGGCCAGCCCGCGGTCTTCGTCCGGCTCGATTCGAAAGGGTCGCGCGAGATGCTCGATACCACGAAGAGCAATCTCGGCAAGCCGATGGCGGTCGTGTTTGTCGAACAGAAGCGTGACCTCGTCGAGCGCGACGGCGAGATAGTCGAGGTTAATCGCGAAGATAAAGAAGTTATCAATATTGCCACCATCCAGGGCGTATTCAGCAGCAATTTTCAGATTACGGGGCTCGATGTCGTCGAGGCGCGCGATCTCTCGCTGTTGCTGCGCGCCGGAGCGCTGGCCGCGCCGATCTACAAGGTCGAGGGCCGCATGATCGGCCCGAGCCTCGGGCACGACAATATCGACAAGGGTAAGCGCGCAATTCTCATCGGCCTCGCGCTCGTTGCCGTCTTCATGCTGGTGTACTACCGAATTTTCGGCCTCGTGGCGAATCTCGCGCTATTGGCGAACCTCGTGCTTGTTGTCGCGCTGCTGTCGCTGCTGCAGGCGTCGCTGACGCTGCCGGGTATCGCCGGCATCGTGCTGACGGTCGGCATGGCCGTTGACGCCAATGTGCTGATTTTCGAGCGTATCCGCGAGGAATTGCGTAACGGCAACTCGCCGCAGGCGAGTATCCACGCCGGGTATGAGAAGGCGTTGTCGACGATTGCCGACGCCAATCTCACGACGCTGATCGCTGCCATCGTGCTGTTCGCCTTCGGCACGGGTCCAATCAAGGGCTTTGCCGTCACGCTGTCGCTGGGCATCATCACGTCGATGTTTACGGCGATCATCGGCACCCGGGCCCTTGTAAACCTGATCTACGGCAGACGTAATTTGGAGGGCCTGTCGATCTAGGTCGGCACTACCATGCAGCTCATCTCGACACAGACGACGATCGATTTTCTGGGCAAGCGCCGGATCGCGGCGATCCTGTCTGCCGTGCTGATCGTCGTCAGCATTGTTTCCTTGTTTACGCGCGGCCTGAATCTCGGTATCGACTTCACCGGCGGCGTACTACTCGAGGTCAGTTACTCGGCGCCCGCCGAACTCACCGAGATTCGTTCGCGGCTGACGGCCGGCGGTTTTGACAACGCGCTTGTGCAGAATTTCGGTACGGCGACCGATGTGCTGATTCGCGTGTTGCCGGAGGAGGGTGTCGACAGCGGGCAGGTCGGCGATCAGATTCTGGCCCTGCTCGCCGACGGCGATGCCGGCGTCGAATTGCGTCGCGCGGAATTCGTCGGGCCCCAGGTCGGCAAGGAACTGACCGAGCGCGGCGGACTCGCGATGCTGTTTGCCGTCATCATGATCCTGATCTATATCATGATCCGCTTCCAGTGGAAGTTCGCTGTCGGTTCAGTCGTCGCGCTCGTCCATGACGTCATCATCACGATCGGCATGTTCTCGATTTTCGCGTTGCCGTTCGATCTTTCGGTGCTCGCGGCGATCCTGGCCGTGATCGGCTACTCGCTCAACGATACGATCGTCGTGTTCGACCGGATCCGGGAAAATTTTCGACTCATCAAACAGCAGGGCGCCGAATCGATCATGAATGAATCGATCAACCAGATGCTCGGCCGGACGGTGATCACGAGCATGACGACGCTGTTCGTCCTCATGGCGCTGCTGTTCCTGGGCGGCGAGGCTGTCCGCGGATTCTCGATGGCGCTGATCATCGGTATTGTCATCGGCACCTATTCATCGATTTATACGGCCAGTGCGTCCGCGCTGGCGCTCGATGTGACGACTGAAGACCTGTTGCCGAAGAAGATCGACAAGGAAGCGATCGACGATATGCCGTAAGGGCTGTTGTCGGCCGCGTACCGAGCCCACCCCGGAATCAGGATGCTATGCGGCCGTTGTCCGACCGGGTGAAGTGTAATCCGCCAGTCGTACCCGCTGCGCAACCCTGCCGTTGCCGAATCGCGCCGGGACGGTGGTATATCCCGCCGGCGACCGGGCGGTTGGTGGACCTGCCGGGTTAACTCGCCGGCAGGTGCGGCGCCAGCAATTTCGTCAATGCGGCATGTACCCGCGGGCTGCCGGCGATGACATTGCCCGTGGTCAGGTAATCTTCCTTGCCCTCGAGTTCGCTGATCAGGCCGCCGGCCTCGCGGATCAGCAGTGTCCCGGCGGCGATATCCCAGGTCTGCAGCCCGAATTCCCAAAATCCGTCCAGGCGGCCGGCGGCAATATAGGCCAGATCCAGCGCCGCCGAACCCGGGCGGCGGACGCCGGCCGTATTCAGCAGTACCTGTTCGAGCATTGCCAGGTAGGACGACATCTTGTCGTGTGACCGGTACGGAAAACCCGTGCCGATCAGTGCGCCTTCCAGTCCGCGGCGACCACTGACGCGAATCCGGCGGCCGTCGAGCTGCGCGCCGCGGCCGCGGATGGCGGTGAAGATCTCCTGCCGGTTCGGGTCATAGACGACGGCGACCGACAGGCGACCGCTGATTCGCAGCGCAATCGATATGGAAAAAATCGGCAGACCGTGTATGAAATTCGTCGTGCCGTCGAGCGGATCGATAATCCACGTGAAATCACCCTGCCCCTGGACGCCGCTTTCTTCGGCGAGAAAGGCATGGTCGGGGTAATACTCGCGGATCGTCGCGATGATGGTTTCTTCGGCGGCCCGGTCGGTCTGCGTGACGAAATCATTGGTCCCCTTGCTTTGCACCTGGATCTCATCGATGCGCCGGAGCTGGCGAATGGCGATCTCGCCGGCGCGGCGGGCCGCCTTGACGGCGATGTTCAGGAGGGCTTGCATCGGGGCTGGCTCGGGTCGGACGGTTGCGACGGCAGGGGCGGTATTGTACGGGTTGCAACGGAGGCTGGCACGACAATATTCCGTCGTCGGCGGTCGTGACTGCGCGCGCCGGCGCAGGCGCGCTAAAATAGCGCTCTTTGCTGATGACCCGCGACCCGAATCCAGTGTCAGATTTTCCCGTCCGCTTCGTCTTGTTCGAACCGACCCACCCGGGCAACGTCGGCGCTGCTGCGCGCGCCATCAAGACGATGGGATTTTCCGATCTGGTGGTGGTCAACCCTGCCTGTGAAATCGACGGCGTCGCCAGGGCCCGATCGTCCGGCGCGCTGGATGTCTTGCTGGCGGCCCGGGTCGTGCCGACGCTGGCCGAGGCGATCGAGGGTTGCGGGTTCGTCGTCGGCGCCAGCGCCCGACGCCGGAAACTGGCGTGGCCGGAACTCGATCCGCGTGCCTGTGCGGCGGAGGTCGTCGCCTCCAGCCGTCGCCGGCCGGTCGCGATCGTCTTCGGCGCCGAGCGTGCCGGGCTGACGAACACCGAGATGGATCGTTGCAACGCTTTGGTCTACATACCGACCAATCCGGACTATGGTTCGCTGAACCTGGCCATGGCGGTGCAGATCATCGCGTACGAAGTGCGCGGGGCAATCGGCGTCGACGGCCCGTCGGACGAAGAGGATGGGTCGCGGGAAGAAGGTGACGGCGTCCCGGCCGCGGCCGGCAACGTCGAGTTGTTCTATGAGCATTTGCAGCGCGTGCTGATCGACAGCGGTTTCCTGCGGCCCGACAACCCGCGCGTGTTGATGCGCAGGTTGCGGCGCCTGTTCAATCGCGCCCGGCTCGATGAGCGGGAGCTCAATATCATGCGCGGCATCCTGAGTTCGCTGGCGCCCGGATCGGGTCGTTCGCCGTCCGCGACCGACGACCCGGACGCAAACGAATGACATCCTGGCCCGTTTACCTCGATTATGCGGCGACGACGCCGGTTGATCCGGACGTCGCCCGTGCGATGAGCGCCTGCCTGTCCGACGCCGAGGCGTTCGGCAACCCGGCCTCGCGCCTGCATGCCTTCGGCCGCGCGGCAGAGGCGCGGGTCGAACAGGCGCGCGGACAGGTCGCGGCGCTGATCGGCGCGGTCGCCGATGACATAATCTGGACCTCGGGCGCGACCGAGGCCGACAACCTCGCGGTCATCGGCGCAGCCCGCTATCGATCCGGCGTTGGCCGGCATGTCGTGACTGCGCTAACCGAGCATCCGGCCGTGCTGGACGCCTGCGGCTACCTCGAGCGGAATGGATTCACCGTCACGCGCCTGGCCCCGGATGCCGGCGGCATCATTGATCCCGCCGTGGTCGAGGCGGCGCTGACGCCGGAGACCGTGCTGGTTTCGATCATGCACGTGAACAACGAGATCGGCGTCATCCAGGACATCGCGGCGATCGGCGCCGTATGCCGCGCCCGTGATGTGCTGTTTCACGTGGATGCCGCGCAGAGTGCCGCGCATCTGCCCGTCGATGTGATGGTCCAGTCGATTGACCTTGCATCGCTGTCGGCGCAGAAAATGTACGGCCCCAAGGGCATCGGCGCGCTCTATCTGAATCGCGACAGGATTCGCCGGGTCGAGCCGCTGATGTTCGGCGGCGGGCAGGAGCGGGGACTGCGGCCGGGGACAGTGCCAACGCATCAGGTCGTCGGCATGGGCGAGGCCTGTCGCATTGTCGCCGGGCGGCGTACGAAGGACGCGACGCGGATCAGTGCGCTGCGTGATCGTTTGTGGACCGGGATCGGCGCGTTGCCCGGGGTGCTGCGGAACGGAGACCCTGAGCGCTGCGTCGCGCACATCCTGAATGTCAGCGTCACCGGCGTTGAGGGCGAGAGTCTGCACCTGGCGCTGCACGACCTGGCCGTGTCGGCGGGTTCTGCCTGCACGACTCTCGATGATGCGCCGTCCGCGGTGTTGCGCAGTCTCGGTCGTTCCGACCAACTGGCGCGGGCCAGCGTGCGATTCAGCCTCGGGCGGCCGACGACCGCCGCGGACATCGACCGTGCGATCGCAACGTTCCACGGTGCCGTCGGACATCTGCGCGCCATTGCACCGTCTGCCGGGATCGCCCTCGCATGAACCAATACTCGGCGCTCGTCATGCGACATTTCACCGAACCGCGGCATGTCGGGACGCTGGCGGATGGCTACGACCAGATCCTGATTGGCCGTGCCGGGCAGCGCGAGCAAGGCACCGAGGTCGTGTTTCACCTCGGCATCAAGGGCGGCCAGATCGCCGCAGTGCGATTTCAGGCATTTGGCTGCCCGCATACCATCGCGGCCTGCAGTCTCGTGGCCGAGCGGCTGACCGGGGCTCCGGTCGAGGCGCAGGGCGAGATCCGGCCGGCCGATCTGGTGGCGGAGCTCGCAGCGCCGGCCGCCAAGATGGGGCGGTTCCTCGTGATCGAAGATGCCTTGCGCAGGGGCCTTGCAGCTTGGGACAATAGACGGCTTGGTCGGCAATAGGCGTCCGACCGCTTTTCAGGGAAATCAGATGGCAATCACGTTGACCGACAGCGCCGCCGATCGGATCCGAACGTTTCTCGCCAAGCGCGGGAACGGCATCGGCCTGCGGTTGGGCGTTAAAAAGACGGGATGCTCGGGTTTTGCGTATGTCGTCAATTATGCGGACGAAATCGGTGCGGACGATGTCGTTTTCGAAATCGATGATGTTCGGGTGCTGGTCGACAGGCAGAGCCTCGAACTGATCGACGGCACGCAGATCGATTATGTCCGCGAGGGTCTGAACGAGGCGTTCAGGTTTCGCAATCCGAAGTCGACCGGCGAATGCGGGTGTGGCGAGAGTTTCAGTATCTAGTATCAGTCTTTGCGAAGAACCAACAGGAAGTTTTCATGGCTATCGAACGTACCTTTTCCATTGTTAAACCCGACGGCGTCGAGAAGAATCTGATCGGCGAGGTCTATCGTCGTTTCGAGGCGGCGGGTCTGCAGATCGTCGCCGCCCGCATGCTGCACCTGAGCCGTGAGCAGGCCGAGGGTTTTTACGGCGTGCACAGGGAACGACCGTTCTACAAAGACCTCGTCGCCTACATGATGTCCGGTCCCGTCGTGGTGCAGGTGCTCGAAGGCGAGAATGCGATCGCGAAAAATCGTGAGATCATGGGTGCGACCAATCCTGCGGATGCCGATCCCGGTACGATCCGCGCGGATTTCGCGTCGAGTATCGAAGAAAACGTCGTGCATGGTTCCGACGGGTCGGATACGGCGCGTGAAGAGATTGCATTCTTTTTTACCGACGACCAGATCTGTCCGCGCACGCGTTGATCGCGCGCATCGCCGAATGACCACGTACCCGATCAACCTGCTGGGCATGCCGCGTGCGGATCTCGAGCATCTGTTCACGGATATGGGCCAACGCTCGTTCCGTGCCCGGCAGATGATGCAGTGGGTATACGGTCGTTCGGTGCTGCGACTCGAGGACATGACGGATCTCAGCAAGTCGCTAAGGGATTCGCTGGGTGATCGTATCGAGTTCGCTCTGCCCGTCGTGCAGGACCGGCAGGATGCCGCAGACGGCGTGACCAAGTGGCGCCTTGCGGCGGGCGGCGGTCAGGCGATCGAGACCGTGTTTATTCCCGAAGAAGGGCGCGGCACGCTGTGCGTGTCGTCACAGGTTGGCTGCGCAATGGATTGTCCGTTTTGTGCCACCGGTCGGCAGGGATTTAATCGCAACCTGAGCGCCGCGGAAATCATCGGCCAGGTAATGCTGGCGCGCCGGGAACTCGGCGGCATCGATGGGCCGCGGATTACCAATGTCGTGTTCATGGGCATGGGCGAGCCCCTGGCCAATCTGCGCGCGGTCGTCAAGGCCGTCGATGTGCTGCTCGACGACTTCGGTTTCGGCCTGTCGCGCCGCCGCGTGACCGTCAGTACGTCGGGGCTGGTGCCCCAGCTCAGGAAGCTTGGCGAGGAGTCGAATGTCGCGCTGGCGGTGTCGCTGCATGCACCGAACGATGCGCTGCGCGATGTCCTGGTGCCGATCAATCGGCGTCATCCGATCGCCGAGTTGCTGGCGGCATGCTGGGACTATGCGCGCGCGGCGAATCTGCAGGACGTGACTTTTGAGTATGTGATGCTCGCCGGCGTCAATGACAGTGAGGAGCAGGCCCGCGAACTTGCGCGGCTGCTTGCCAACCGCCCGGCCAAAGTGAACCTGATTCCGTTTAATGATTTTCCGGGCAGCGCATATCGTCGTTCGTCCCCGCCGGTCGTCGACCGTTTTCGGCAGATTCTGCTCGACGCGGGTATTATCACCGTGACTCGCAAGACGCGCGGGGACGATATTGCCGCCGCCTGCGGCCAACTGGCCGGCCAGGTCAGTAATCGCGTTCTCTCGCCGCTTGGGGACAAGACAGCACAGGGTCCGTTGCAATGAAGCCAGTTTGCCTTGCCGTCGTGACAGCGGTGATTTCGTCTCTGATGCTGGGCGCCTGCGTGACGGAAACGACGGGGCGCCGCCAGCCCGTCGAACAACCGGGTGAGGCCTCCGATCTCAATGTGCAACTGGGTATCGGCTATCTTCGTCAGGGCGACTGGCAGTCCGCGCAGGTGAAGCTGGAGCGCGCCGTTGCGCAGGATCCGGATAACGTCATTGCCCATACGGCGCTCGGCCTCGTCTATCAGAATCTGGGCGACGCGCCGGGGGCGGAACGCAATTACCGTCGGGCCGTCGCGCTGGCTCCGGCGAATCCCGACGCGCTCAACGGCCTGGCCGCCTATTTGTGTCGTCAGGAGAGCGGTCGCACCGAGGCGCTGAAACTGTTCGATCGGGCGCTGTCGGTCCCGTTGTCGACGCAGTACTCGAACAAGGCAATGTTGTTCACGAATGCCGGTGCCTGCGTGAAGGGAATCGATCTGGCGCGCTCGGAGGACTACCTGCGTACCGCCCTGGCGGCCGATCCGACGTACCCCGAAGCGCTGTTTCAGCTCGCCGATGTGTCGTTCCAGCGTGGCAATCACCTGCAGTCGCGTGCATTCCTGCAGCGTCATCTGACGGTCACCGCGCCTTCACCCGCCGCCCTGTGGCTGGGTGTACGCATCGAAAACGCGATGGAAGATTTCAGAGCTGCCGACGAATTTGGCAACCGGCTGCGTTTTGATTTTCCCGAGTCGGTAGAGACGCGTCGGTTGCTGGAGCAACTTCGTGACGACGGATAGCGCAGAATCCGGCCCGCCGGCTGATGCCGTCGAGGTTAAGAGCGACGGGCCGGGCCCGGGACAGCGCCTGCGTACCGCCCGCGAGGCGCGCCGGTTATCGTTGGAGCAGGTCGCCGAATCGCTGCATCTCGATGAGGCGATTGTCGTGGCGCTCGAACAGGAGCGCTTCGAAGCGCTCGGCGCTCCGGTGTATGTGCGCGGGCATCTGAAGGCCTATGCGGCGTTGCTGGGACTGCCGCCGAATGAGGTGCTCGGCGAGTATCGTGGCGCCACACCGACGCCGGCCCCGGCGTTGCCGGCCGCGCGCACGACGGCGTTTACCGTCAATCCAACGCTGTGGGGCGGTGCCGCGCTAACGATTTTGCTCGGCTTGCTGCTCGGCATCTATCTGCTGCTCGGTGACGACTCCGTGACCGTTGATGTCGATGCCCGCAACAGTGATGCGGCGAAGCCCGCTCCGGTTTCCGTCCAGGCCGTGGACACCGAATCTGCACCGCCGGCCGTGGAGTCGGTGCCGGAACCCGCGCTCCAAACGAAGGCCGAACCGGCACCGATGCGGGCTCCGCCGGCAACTGCCCGGGTGCCCGCGGCGGCTCCCGCGCCGCGACCGGCGGCCACGATGCGTCTCGGGCTGCGCTTTAACCAGGAATCATGGGTCGAGATTTCCGACGCCAACCGGCGCCTGTTGTTCGGCCTGCAACGCGAGGGACGCGCTCGCCAGTTGACCGGCGAGCCGCCGTTCAACCTGTTGATCGGCAATGCCGAAGGTGTCGAATTGACGGTTAATGACGAACCGTACGACGTGCCGGCTGCCGGGCTCCGCGGCAAGGTGGCGCGTTTTGAAATCACCGGTGACGCAGTGGCGCAGGCGGGACCACGATGACCCAGGTCCAGTCAATACGGGGGATGAGCGATATTCTGCCGTCTGACAGCGCGACCTGGCAGGCGGTCGAAACGATTCTGCGTGACGTGAGCAATGCTTACGGCTATGCGGAGATTCGCGTCCCGATCGTCGAGCGTACCGATCTGTTCCGGCGATCGATCGGCGAGGTCACCGATGTCGTCGAAAAAGAGATGTACACGTTCGACGACCGCAATGGTGAAAGTCTGACGCTGCGCCCCGAGGCAACGGCCGGCATCGTGCGCGCCGGTATCACGAACGGCATGCTGCACAACCAACGGCAGAAACTCTGGTCCACCGGCCCGATGTTCCGCTACGAAAAGCCGCAGAAGGGTCGCTACCGGCAATTCCACCAGTTCGATATCGAGGCATTGGGTTTCGACGGCCCGGATATCGACGCCGAGCTGATCATTATCACCAACCGGATCTGGCAGGCGTTGGGGATCGATGCGCTCGAACTCGAGTTGAATTCGCTCGGCACGCCGGCGTCGCGACAGCGCCATCGTGAAGCGCTGACGCAATACTTTTTGCAGCACGAGGATGCGCTCGATGCCGACAGCCGCGACCGGCTGCACCGCAACCCGCTGCGTATCCTGGACAGCAAGAATGCCGACATGGCGGCGCTGATCTCGGGCGCGCCGGTCACGACCGACTACCTGGACGAGGAATCCGCCACCCATTTTTCGCTGCTGCGCGAGTTGCTCGATCAGGCGGGTATCGCCTACCGCGTCAACCCGAGGCTGGTGCGCGGGCTCGACTACTATTCGAAGACGGTCTTCGAATGGGTGACGGACCGGCTCGGTGCGCAGGGCACCGTGTGCGGCGGAGGGCGGTATGACGGCCTCGTGAGCCAGCTTGGCGGCCGGGCGACGCCCGCGATCGGCTGTGCGATCGGTATGGAACGGCTGCTCGAACTGTATCGGGTTTGCGGCGGCCAACCGGCGATGAATGCGCCGGATGCCTATTTTGTTGCCGTCGGCGAGGCAGCCCTGCTGCCCGCATTCGCGCTGGCGGAGAGCCTGCGTGATGCATTGCCGAGCCTCAAGGTCGAGATGAATTGCGACGGTGGCAGCTTCAAGTCACAGATGAAGAGAGCAGATCGCAGCGGCGCGGCAATTGCGCTGATACTGGGCGAGGACGAGGTGGCGCAGAGAACGATCGGCATCAAGGCATTGCGTGAGGATCTCGAGCAGATCAGCGTGAGCTGGCCCGATCTCGGCGCGGCCGTGACACAATACATCGATAACACGGGATTGGGAAAAGATGGTTGATGAGAACCTGACAGACGAGCAACAGGCAGATATCGTTCGCCAGTGGCTCCGCGAGAACGCAATGTTCGTGCTGGGCGGCCTGGTCCTCGGCCTCGGGGCATTATTCGGCTGGAACCAATGGCAGGCCTGGCAGATCGCGCAAGCGGCCGGGGCTTCGACCGTCTACGAAGAACTCGTCGCAGAAATTCGTGGTAACAACGTCGATGAAGCGGTCGGTTTGCTCGGTGAACTGGAGAAGGACTTCGCCGGATCGCCATATGTCGACCAGGCGCGCCTGCGGCTGGCCAAGTCGTCGCTCGACCAGGTCGACTTCGAAGCGGCCGCCGGTTATCTCGCTGCTGTCGTCAACGGCGGCGGCAACACCGAGATCGTATCCATCGCCCGGCTCAGGCTGGCCCGTGTGCGGTTGCAGCAGGGGCAGCACGATGCGGCGCTTGCCGCGGTAACCATGGCCCCGGGGTCGGCGTTTGCCGCGCAGGCCGATGACCTGCGTGGTGACATTTATGCCGCGATGGGTCGGGTAGAGGATGCAAGGGGCGCGTACGATGCGGCCCTTGCCGAAGATCTGCAGCCGCCGACGATTGACCGGCTCTACGTGCAGGCCAAGCGCGACAGTCTTGCCCTTGTTCCTGCTGCCGTTGCGGACGCATCGGCGTCCGCGCCTGCATCGGAGGGCGACGATGCGCAACCGGCAACAAACTAGCCGACGGCCGACCGTGGCGCTATCGCTATGGCTTTCGCGAGAGCAACGCTGCGACGCCCGGTCGGTCCCCGACCGACGACTGCCATGCTGACCGGCGGCCTGCGAGCAACCGGCTTTCTGCGGCTGCTGGTTTGTGCCTGGGTCGCCTGGTCGCTGGCCGGATGTGGAATGTTTGGCGGCGACGAAGAGGAGGATCAGCCGGCCGAACTCGTCAAATATAAGCCAACGCTGAAAATCAAGAAGGCGTGGAGCCGGAATCTGGGTGACGGCGCCGAGCGGCTGCGCCTGGCGCTCGGCGCGGCCAGCGACGGCACGAATATCTTCGCGGCCGCGCACGACGGTCGCGTCGCGGCGTTCACCGCCGACAAGGGCAAGCGACAATGGTTGACGAAGACCCGGTTGCCGCTGTCGGCCGGCCCGTCGGTTGACGGCGACGTCGTCGTGCTGGGTTCGAGCAACGGCGACGTCATTGCGTTGAACGCGGTCGACGGTCGCGAGCGCTGGCGCACGACGGTATCGAGTGAGGTTCTGGCCGCACCGGCGCTGACGAGCGGGCTCGTTCTCGTGCGGACCGTCGATGGCAAACTCGTCGCACTCGATATCACAGATGGTGCGCAGGCGTGGTTCGTGCAGCAGTCCGTGCCGCGGTTGTCGGTGCGCGGTACGGGTGAGCCCGTCGTTACGGGCAATGCTGTCATATGCGGCTTCGACAACGGCAGGCTGGCCGCCTATGACATCAGCGACGGCAGTCTGCTGTGGGACGTGCTGGTGTCGCCGCCGGCCGGGCGCACCGAGGTTGATCGTTTGTCTGACCTCAATGCCTCGATTCGCATCGTCGGCGACGACGTGTACGTGGTCGGTTATCAGGGCGTACTCGCCGCGGCCGCCGTCGAATCGGGCCAGATTCTGTGGAACCGGGAGATTTCGAGTCACAGCGGCATCGGCGTCGATTTCAATAACCTGTATATCGCGCGTGCGGATAGTGAACTGATCGCACTGACCCGCCGTGCCGGTCGTGAGTTGTGGCGCCACGGGATGTTGTCGAACCGCGATATCACCGGACCCACGCCGTTCGGCAGTTCCGTTGTCGTCGGCGATTACGAGGGCTATTTGCACTGGTTCGATGCCGCTACCGGCACGCTCCAGGATCGCGTCCGGGCCGGCGGCGAACGCATCACGTCGGCGCCGCTGGTTGTCAACGACACGCTGTATGTCGTCACGGATGGCGGTGAGTTGTTCGCTTTCAGAGACCGAACGCCGCAAGACGAAAGCTGACGCGTCGTGTTACCAGTGCTGGTAATCGTCGGACGCCCCAATGTGGGCAAGTCGACTCTATTCAATCGCTTGACCGGTACGCGCGATGCGCTCGTCGCAGATTATCCGGGCCTGACGCGTGACCGGCTCTATGGATTCCTGCGGTCCGATGCGGGCGCCGCCATCATTGTCGATACCGGCGGATTGACCGGCGAACGCGCTGAACTGGATCGGCGCATGGGCCGGCAGGTCGAGGCTGCAGTGGCCGAAGCATCCGTCGTCATCTTCCTCGTTGACGGCGATTCCGGGTGCACGGCCGCCGATGAGAATATCGCTGCGGATCTACGCAAATCCGGCAAGCCCGTGTTGCTCGTCGTCAACAAAACCGAGGGACGTACCGAAGACCTGGCGGTCGCCGATTTTTTCCGGCTCGGCAGCGGTGATCCGCTCGCGATCTCGGCGACCCGTGGCGACCGCATCGAGGCGATGCTCGAGCGCGTGCTGGCGATGTGTCCGCCGCCGGCGGAAGGCGATTCGCCCGCCGTAACGGACGAAGGGACGAGAATCGCCGTGGTCGGGCGACCGAATACGGGCAAGTCGACACTGATCAATCGCTATATCGGTGAAGAGCGGCTGGTCACCTTCGACGAATCCGGCACGACCCGCGACAGTATTGCCGTGCCGTTCACGTTCGATGGCCGGCCGTTTACCCTCGTTGATACGGCCGGTATTCGCAGGCGGGCGAGAATCGAGGATACGATCGAGAAGTTCAGCGTCGTCAAGTCCCTGCAGGCACTCGAGGAGGCCGATGCCGTTATCGTCCTGATCGATGCGCGCGAAGGATTGACCGAGCAGGATATTTCATTAATCGGCCTGATCCTGGAACGCGGCCGTGCCCTGACGCTGGGCATCAACAAGTGGGACGGGTTGTCCGACAGTCGGCGTGCCGAATTACGCGATGCACTTGACCGGCAACTGCCGTTTCTCGATTTCGTCGAGACGTTTTTCATCTCTGCATTGCATGGCAGCCATATCATCGACCTGCTGCGCGGCGCCGTCCGGGCCGCCGCCGCCGCGGTGCGCGACCTGCCGACGAGTGAGTTGAACCGAATCCTGATGGCCGCGACCGAGGCGCACCCGCCGCCGATCGTGCGCCGTCATCGCGTCAAACTCAGTTACGCCCACCAGGGCGGCAAGCGTCCCCCGATTATCGTGATTCACGGCAATCAGACGCAACGGCTGTCGGGCAGTTACCGGCGCTATCTCGTCAACCGGTTTCGCAAGGCGTTCCGGCTGGTCGGGACGCCCATTCGCCTGGAATTGCGGACCGGCAAAAACCCATACGAAGGGCGACGCAATCGCCTGACGCCTCGCCAGCAGAAGAGTCGCGAGCGGGTGCGCAAACGCGGTCGTCGGTAAGCGCGGCACATCGACCTCACGTCCACGCCGCGCCCCTGTCCGGGCCGCCGGTCGCGCCCCGGGTATCGGTCGGTATTTCGCAACGCGCCATCGCGTTGCCGCGTCGGGGCAGAAATCCGGCCGGACGACGAATAATCGCCACTTATATCTTTATAACCAATCAGTCGCCACGAACCCGTGCCGCCAACGGATAATTTGCAGCTAATCCAGACGGGCGGTTAACCGCACGAACCCGAGACTTCGCGCGGCCACGTCCTGCCGAACCGGAAGCTGCCATTCGATGAACAGTGCACGACAATATCACCGGTTTCCCGCGACGCTGACGTTGCGCCGTGGCGGCGTGCTCGAGCGGCCGACGATCGCCTATGAGACCTGGGGCCGGCTCAACGCCCGGCGGGACAATGCGGTGCTGATCTTTACCGGTCTGTCGCCGTCCGCGCATGCCGCATCGTCGCCGGTGGACCCGTCGACGGGCTGGTGGGAAGAGATCGTCGGTCCGTGTCGGCCGATCGATACCAACCGGTATTTCGTGATCTGCGTGAATTCGCTGGGCAGCTGTTTCGGCTCGACCGGTCCGGCATCGATCGAGCCGAAAACGAACGAAGCCTACCGGCTGACGTTCCCGGTGCTGACGCTTGAGGACGTTGCGGTCGGCGGCAAGGCGGTGGTCGATGCGCTCGGCATCGAATCGCTGCATTCGGTTGTCGGTCCGTCGATGGGCGGGATGACGGCGCTGGCATTTGCCGCGCAGTTCCCCGATACGGCCCGCAGTCTCGTGCTGATCTCGACCGGATTGCGCTCGCTGCCGCATGCGATCTCGCTGCGCTCACTGCAGCGCGAGATGATTCGCCGCGACCCGGACTGGCGGGATGGTCGATATGCCGGCGACGGTCCCGTCACGGGCATGCGACTCGCCCGCAAGCTCGGGATGATCACTTATCGTTCCGGTAAGGAGTGGGAACAACGTTTCGGCCGCGAGAGAATACCGGGCGAACGTCCGACCGGCGATCCGTTCGCGCCCGAGTTCGAGATCGAATCGTACCTTGAGCATCACGCGCAGAAATTCACCGGCTCGTTTGATGCGAATTGCTATCTCTACCTATCGCGGGCCTCGGACCTGTTCGACTTTGCCGAACACGGCGTAACGATGCAGGCGGCGGCGCGCCGGATTCAGGCGGACCGGATTCTTGTGGTTGGCGTCGAGTCGGATTTTCTGTTTCGGATCGAGCAACAACGCGAACTCGCTGACGTATTCACCGCAGCCGGCAAGCGCGTGACGCTGGTGGAGTTGGATTCGATCCAGGGACACGACTCCTTCCTTGTCGACATGGACCGGTTCCGCCCGGTGCTGAGCCGGTTTTTTAACGGGGACTGGTCGACGCTGGCGGCAACCGCCTAGCCCGGATCGCCAGGCCGCATCCGGATGGCTGGGGAACTTGTTGGGTCCGGCCCCGGCGGGTTCGATGCGGCGGGCAAGCGGCGTCGCTGCCCGACGGGGCCTGCAGACATCGGGTCATGCGGGTAAGGGACCGGTTTTTGAGTCTCAACGACCCGTTAATCCCGGCTGGTGCCGAAATCGCGGCGCACGCTGTCGGCATTGTGCTCCACCAATGGCCATGAGAGCCGTTCCGGTGTGCGGGGCAGCAAATAACTTCAGAAACTTCAGAACCTTTATACCGGCACCAATGAAATCAGTCCGGCAGGATCTTGTCGACGACGGCCGTGAAGCGGCCGTCTGCGAGGCGCCCGACGATCTCGTCCTGTGGCCGCAACGCCGCCGTGCTATGGATAAGGCGCCCGTGTCGATCTTCGACGATGGCATAGCCGCGCCTGAGGGTATCGAGCGGGCTGCAGGCTTGCAGCCCGGCGGCCAGCACCGCCAGCCGTTTGCGTTCGGCCGCGATGCCGACACGGACCGCGCTGGCCATGCGCAGTTGTATTTCCGCAAGCCTGCGGCGGTGTTCACGAATCGCCGGTCGCGGGTTCGATGCTTTGAGGCGGGCCATGTCGTTGCCCAGGCGCAGCCGATCCATGCGAATGCGTTGGCGCAGTGCGCGGCCGATGCGCGCGGTCAGTTCATCGAGCCGTTGCGCGTGCTGTTCCAGTAGCAGGACTGGATTGCGCCGTGCCAGGCGCCCGTCCAGTTGCCGGAGCTGCTCGCGGTGTTTTTCGGTCAGGCGCGCCGTGGCCCGCGCGGCCCGTGCCCGCAGCGTCATGACGCCGTTCAGCCAGGCCTGCCCATCCGGCACGACCAGTTCGGCGGCCGCAGACGGTGTTGGCGCGCGCAGGTCGGCGGCGAGATCGGCGAGCGTGAAATCGACCTCGTGGCCGACGGCTGAAATCACCGGGATCGGGCAGGCGTGGATGGCACGGACGACGATTTCCTCGTTGAATGCCCACAGGTCTTCCAGTGAGCCACCGCCGCGCCCGACGATCAGCACGTCGCATTCCGCCCGGTCGGCGGCGAGGCCGAGGGCGCGCACGATGTCATGTTTGGCCTGTTCGCCCTGCACCTGCACGGGGTAGAGGATCACGGGGATGGCCGGGAAGCGGCGGCCGAGCACCTGCAGGATGTCGCGGACCGCGGCGCCGGTTGGCGATGTCACGAGACCGATGCAGCGGGGCAGCGGCGGCGGCGCGGTTTTTTCGGCCTCGTCGAACAGGCCCGCGGCGGCCAGTTTCGTCTTGAGTTCCTCGAACTGCCGACGCAGCAGGCCCTCGCCGGCCGGCTCCATGTGCTCGACGACCAGTTGAAAGTCGCCGCGAGGCTCGTAGATCGTGACCCGCGCGCGCAGGATGACCTGTAGCCCGTCCGCGGGGTCGAAGCGCAGCGTCCGGTTGGCGTTGCGGAACATGGCGCAGCGGACCTGCGCATCGGCGTCCTTGAGCGAGAAGTACCAGTGTCCGGACCGGGGCCGCGCCAGATTGGAGATTTCCCCGGTGATCCATATCGTGCCGAGCCCGGTCTCGAGCAGTCGCCGCGTTTCATGATTGAGCTCGGCGACCGTTAAAATGGTCGCATCGCGGGGAATCGAGGTGCTGCGGTATGGTCCGGGAGGGTGTGTCATGGGCCAAGGTAGTTTACCGGCATTTGCCGGAGGCGTACCATGGATTGTTTTAATCCAACCGGAGCCCCGGGAGCCGTCATGCGTATAAAAGAAGAGGCCCTGACTTTCGATGACGTCCTGCTCAAACCCGCGTATTCCAATGTCCTGCCCCGCGAGGTAGACCTCACGACCCGCATGTGTCGCGGGATTACTTTGAATATCCCGCTGCTGTCCGCGGCCATGGATACCGTGACCGAGGCGCGCCTGGCGATCACGCTGGCCCAGGAAGGCGGCATGGGCATCATCCACAAGAACATGAGCGCCGAGGACCAGGCGGCTCAGGTCGCGATGGTCAAGAAGTTCGAGAGCGGCATCGTGCACGACCCGATCACCGTGAGCCCCGACCGGACGATCCGCGAGGTACTCGAGGTCACACGCGCAAACAACATCTCGGGCATGCCGGTCGTCGACAAGGGCGAGACCGTCGGCATCGTGACGAACCGCGATCTGCGGTTCGAGACGCAGCTCGACGCGCCCGTGACGTCGGTCATGACGCCGAAGGACAGGCTGGTGACGGTGCGCGAGGGCGCCGACAAGGCCGAGGTGCTGTCGTTGCTGCACAAACACCGGATCGAGAAGGTGCTGGTCGTCAACGAGAATTTCCAGTTGCGGGGCCTGATTACGGCCAAGGACTTCCAGAAGGCCACCGATAATCCGCGCGCCTGCAAGGACAGCCGCGGGGCGTTGCGGGTCGGCGCCGCCGTCGGCACGTCGGCCGATACCGACGCACGGGTGGCGGCACTGGTCGAGGCCGGCGTCGACGTCATTATCGTGGATACCGCGCACGGCTTCTCTGAGGGCGTCCTGCAACGCGTGCGCCGGATTCGCGCCGAGCATCCGGATTTACAGATCGTCGGCGGCAACATCATCTGCCGCGATTCGGCCCAAGCCCTGATCGACGCCGGCGTCGACGGGCTCAAGGTCGGCGTCGGGCCGGGTTCGATCTGCACGACGCGGGTCGTCGCCGGGGTTGGTGTGCCGCAGATCAGTGCCGTCGCCGACGTCGTCACGGTCGCGGCAAAGGCCGGTGTGCCGGTTATTGCCGACGGGGGCATTCGTTATTCGGGCGACATCGCCAAGGCGCTGGTTGCCGGTGCGCATTGCATCATGATCGGCAGCCTGTTCGCCGGCACTGAGGAATCGCCGGGCGAAGTCGAGCTGTACCAGGGCCGATCCTACAAGTCATACCGCGGCATGGGTTCGCTCGGCGCGATGGCCCAGGCGCACGGTTCGTCGGATCGCTACTTTCAGGATTCGTCGCAGCAGATCGAGACGCTCGTGCCCGAGGGCATCGAGGGCCGCGTGCCGTACAAGGGCAGCATCGTTGCGATCATCCACCAACTGATCGGCGGTGTCCGCGCGGCGATGGGTTATACCGGCTGCAGCAGCATCGAGGAGATGCGGACCAAACCGCAATTCGTCCGCATTACCGGCGCGGGTATGCGTGAGAGCCATGTCCATGACGTGACGATCACCAAGGAAGCGCCGAACTATCGTAGCGAAGGATGAGCGCCCCTGCCGCCATCAGCGCCGCCGCCATTGATGCGGTCGGCCGGGAACGGATCCTGATTCTGGATTTCGGTTCGCAGTACACGCAGCTCATTGCCCGCCGGGTCCGCGAGGCCGGGGTGTACAGCGAGATCTATGCGTGGGATGCGGATGAGGCGGCGATCGAGGCCTTTGCGCCCGACGGCATCATCCTGTCGGGCGGGCCCGAATCCGTGATCGAGGCCGCGCCGCCGCGCGCCGCGCAACGGGTATTCGAGTTGGGCAAGCCGGTCCTGGGTATCTGCTACGGGATGCAGACGATGGCCGCGCAACTCGGCGGCAGCGTCGAGACGTCGTCACATCGTGAGTTCGGTTACGCGATGGTCGAACCGATCGGCGGCAACCGGCTGCTCGACGGATTGGTCGATGCCGAACTAGAGGGCGGTCAGCCGGCGCTGCATGTCTGGATGAGTCACGGTGACCGGGTCAGCGCGCTGCCGGACGGGTTTAGCGTTGCCGCACGGACGGCCAATGCCCCGGTTGCGGCGATGGTCGACGAGGCGCGGCATTTTTACGGCCTGCAGTTCCACCCGGAAGTGACGCACACCGATCAGGGTCAGCGCATCATCGAACGTTTCGTGCATGACGTCTGCGGTTGCCCGGATACTTGGCAGGCCGGCAATATCGCCGCGCGCGATATCGTGCGGGTCCGTGAGCAGGTCGGCACGGATCGCGTGCTGCTCGGGTTGTCCGGGGGTGTCGACTCGTCGGTCGTCGCCGCGCTGCTGCACGAGGCGATCGGCGATCAGCTGATCTGCGTGTTCGTGGACAACGGCTTGCTGCGGCTGAACGAGGGTGACGAGGTCATGGCGACCTTCGCCGAACATCTCGGCGTCAACGTCATCCGGGTGAATGCCGAGCAACGGTTTCTTTCCGCGCTCGACGGTGTCGCGGATCCGGAGGAGAAGCGCAAGATCATCGGCCGCGAGTTTATTGCGGTGTTCGATGAGCAGGCGCAGCGGCTGGACGGCATCGCATGGCTCGCCCAGGGCACGATCTATCCGGATGTCATCGAGTCCGCCGGCAGCAAAACCGGCAAGGCGCATGTCATCAAATCACACCACAATGTCGGTGGTCTGCCTGCGGACATGCGGCTCAAGTTGATTGAGCCGCTGCGCGACCTGTTCAAGGACGAGGTGCGCGCCATGGGCGTCGAACTGGGGCTGCCGCGCGAACTTGTCTATCGGCACCCGTTCCCGGGACCGGGGCTCGGTGTGCGCATTCTTGGCGCGGTGCAGAAAGACTTCGCGGACTTGCTGCGCAGCGCCGATGCGATTTTTATCGAGGAATTGCGGGCGGCCGGTCACTATGACGAGGTCAGCCAGGCGTTCGCGGTGTTCTTGCCGGTTAAATCGGTCGGCGTCATGGGCGACGGACGGCGCTACGACTATGTCGTCGCGTTGCGGGCCGTGGAAACGATCGACTTCATGACCGCGCGCTGGGCGCACCTGCCGTACGATTTTCTCGATCATGTTTCGCGGCGAATCATCAACGAGGTGCACGGCATCTCGCGCGTCACCTACGATATCTCCGGGAAACCGCCCGCGACGATCGAGTGGGAGTAGATGGCGGTCGCCCCGGACACCCCGGATAACGATAGCGACTGGATGCGCCGTGCGCTCGAACTGGCGCGACAGGCCGAGGCGGCCGGGGAGGTGCCGGTCGGCGCCGTCGTCGTCCATGATGGAAAAATCATCGGCCAGGGCGCGAACGCACCGATTGCCAATGATGATCCCACGGCGCACGCCGAGATTCTGGCACTGCGGGCCGCGGGTCGGGTGATGGGAAATTACCGGCTCCCGGATACAACCTTATACGTCACGATGGAACCGTGCCCGATGTGCGCCGGCGCGCTCGTCCATGCGCGGGTTTCGCGCCTCGTCTACGGCGCGCCCGACCCGCGGGTCGGTGCGGCCGGGTCGGTGTTCGACATCGTGCGTGCTCCCGAGGTCAATCACCGCGTCGAAGTCACGGGTGGCGTACTCGAAAATGAGAGCAGGGCGCTATTGCAGGGATTCTTCCGCGCTCGCCGGGGGGTGGCAGGGGGCGGCTGAGCCGGCGGTGCCGGCAGGCGGCCGCGCGTGAAGCGCTGGTCGACAAAACCCGGTCGCTTGCGGGGATCAGGTGACCGGCAGCGGCAGCGGACCGGCAGCGGCGGGCGGCGGGGTGCGGTCGGCGACCGTCGGCGGCACCGGTTCGTTCGGTTCGACCGGAATCTCTTCCTGTTTCGTCAGCCAGACCAGGATGTCGTAATAGTTGCGGATATTTTCGACGTACAGCACCGGTTCCCAGCCCCTGGCATAACCGTGCCTGGTCTGCGAGTACCAGTTTTGCTGCGCGAGTCGTTTCAGGCTATTGCGCACATCGATCCACGAGTTCGGGTCGGCGCCGACCTGTTTGGCGATATCGCGCGCATCCTGTAAATGACCGAGGCCGACGTTATAGGCGGCCAGCGCGAACCAGGTCCGGTCCGGCTCGGCAATCGTGTCGGGTATCCGCGCCTTGATCCGCACCAGGTATTCGGCGCCGCCGCGAATGCTCTCCAGTGGATCCGTTCGATCCTCGACGCCCATCACCCGGGCCGTGCGTGCCGTCAGCATCATGATGCCGCGAACGCCGGTCGGCGATACGGCGGATGGTTTCCAATGCGATTCCTGGTAGCCGATGGCGGCCAGCAATCGCCAGTCGACGCCCGTCGCGTGACCGGTCGCCTCGAACATTTCCCGGTAGCGCGGCAGGCGGCGGCGGTAATCTCGCAGCAGGGTTCGCGTGCCGACGTAGTCGAAACGCTTGGTGTGGCCGTAGTAGCGCTCCATGATCTTTTCATAGTCGCCGTTTTTCTGGATGTGTTCGAGGTAGGCTTCGGCGCGTTCGATCAGGCTCCGGTCGTGGCGCTTGGGAAATGCCCACGCCAGTGAATCGCCCATCCTGATCTCGAACCCGACGCGGATCTCCGGCACGAAGTTGCGGTAGACCTTGAACAGCGTCGAATCGGCAATCGTGTATTCGATCTCCTGATCGGCAACGGCCACCAGCAGTTCGGCGAGATCGGCATGCGGATTCTCGGTCCAGACCAGGTCGGGCCGGATCCGCTGGGCGTCCTTGAGCGTATCGACATAGCTCGAGCCGGAGATGACCTCGACCTTGCTGCCGAGCAGGTCGTCGATGCTGCGCGGTCGGCCGGTCCCGAGTTTGTAAATCACAAGCTGTTGCACACCCTGAATTGGCGGCCCGAAATCGACCCGCCGGGCGCGGTCAGGCGTCACGGTCAACCCGGCGGCCGCCACGTGTACGCGACCGGTTTCGACCGCCGGGATCAGGTCGGAAAACCGCGCGCTCGTTTCCAGATTCAGCTTGACCCCGATGTATTTGGCGAAACCCCGGATCAGGTCGTAGTCGGGACCCTCGGGACCGTTCGAACCGGTGTAATAAGTCGTCGGACTATTCCGGGTGATGACCCTGAGTTCGCCGAGCGCCCGGACTTCGTCGAGCAGGCTCGGCGGCTGGGCACAGGTTGAAATCAGCACCGTGCAAACGATCATGAACCCCACCCGGGTTCGGCCTCTCGTGAGGATCGGGCGGCGGCCCGCATGTGTGCAGGCAGACATAGGGCAAATTATAGTCATCGGTGGTCGAGTTGCCATGGTGCGAGACACGTATTTATCTGGCGCCTTTATGTAAAAATCTAATAAAAACAATGTCTAATGGTATCTTTATTACATAATTTATAGAAAACTCGCCGGTCGGAGCACGTTCGAACGCGTTCGGGCGGTCCGGGATGATTGGTGTAGGCTGGCGCCCGGGAATGCCGATCGGGCCGTTTGGGCCGGTCGGACGACTGACCAAATGAAAAAAGACCTTGGGAAGAATCAGGATATGCAGGGACGTTGGCTGGATATGTGTCGCGACGCCGGAATCGACCCGCGCGAGGTGCGACTGATTTACGACCGCTATGATGCTTACCGGGGATTCACTGAACGTAATACCGGCTCGTCGCTGGCCGTGGGCCAGTGGTTTCGCTTCTATCATCTGGAAAAGAATTCCGAGGGGCTGCAGGCCGGCGCACCGGCGTCCGGTTGCTCTGCCGACGGCGATGCGGTGAACAATGCCTGTCTGAGCCAACCCGGGTCGTTCCTCGCGGTCCTCGAGGCCTACGATACGACCCGGCGTGATCCCGCCGCCTGAGCCGCGGCAATTCGAACTGGCCGTCGCGACGGAAATCACTATAATCGGCGCACCACGGAGGGATGCCGGAGTTGGCCAAACGGCCCTGACTCGAAATCAGTGGGTGGCGTAAGCCGCACGGGGGTTCGAATCCCTCTCCCTCCGCCAAAATCAAAACGCCCCCGTAAGGGGGCGTTTTGATTTTGGCCGTGTGGAGTTGGTGGACGAACGCCCCCGAGTTTGATGCAATCCCGGTGCCGTTTTCGAATTTTCCTGCACCGAGGCTCGCGTTCGGCAGGTGACCGGGCACCGGAAGCCTGGGTCGCGGCCGGCGCTGGCGTGAAGCGGCCGCGGGGTTTCTGCGTATAATCAAGCGCTTTGCACCACTATCGTTCCTGTCAGGAGATCAGCATGACGTATCGTTCGGCGGCAGCCATCGGGCTGGGGGTTCTGTTATTCGTGAGTTTGGTGACGCAGGCGGCGGACGACGGGTTCGCAACCGAAGAGCAGAAGGTTTTTTACTACCTGGGCACGGTATTCGGTACGCAGCTGAATGAGAACCTCACGCCACTGAGCCTGTCGGCCGAGGAACTTGCGGTGGTCGAGCGCGGCATGCACGATGCGCTGGTCGACCAGACGGTGGCGCTCGACGATGCGATTTACGGTCAGAAGCTCAATGAGATGGCACAGCAGAGGATGCTGGCGCAGGCGGAGGGCGAGGCGACGGCGGCTTCGGCCTATATCGGCCAGATGTCGGCCGAGGACGGGGCGATCACCACCGATTCCGGCCTGGTGATCAAGGAACTCAACGCGGGCGAGGGTGCCTCGCCGACGCCGGACTCGACCGTGACGGCGCATTATCACGGCACGCTGCGCGACGGTACGGTGTTCGACAGCTCGGTCGAGCGCGGCCAGCCCTTCACGTCGTCACTGAGCAGCGTCATTCCCTGTTGGCGCGAGGCGATTCCGCTGATGAAGGAAGGCGGCAAGAGCAAGATCACGTGTCCGTCCGATCTCGCCTATGGTAGTCGGGGCAGCGGCGCCATTCCGGGCGGTGCGGCGCTGACGTTCGAGGTCGAACTGATTGAGGTCGTCAACTAACAGGGCATCGAACAGGCCCTGTCTGTCGAGTTCAATGCCGCAAACCGGCCAATGTGGCGTCGGGCTCGCTGTCGTTCTCGACGGCTGTTAGCTTGCGGCGATGATGGCCTGATCCAGGCGCGGTCAAACGGCCGGCACAATCGTGCCGTTGCGCATTGTCCTTTGGTCCGCGCACGGGGTCAGGTGCGCGTACCAGGGTGAATCGGCGACCAGGCTGTGATCAGGCGCCCGGCACGGGCGACGGCATTTCCGCCGTGGCGAGAAACGCGTTCTCCAGCTGCTCGGCGGGTAGCGGCTTGCTGATCAGGTAGCCCTGAATCTGATCGCAATGGTGGCTTAGCAGGTAGGCTTTTTGTGCCTCGGTTTCGACGCCTTCCGCGACGACCAGCAGATCCAGGTTATGCGCCATGGCGATGATGGCCGCGCAGATAGCGGCGTTTTCGCGATTTGTCTCCAGGTCCATGACGAACGTGCGGTCGATTTTCAGCGTATCCAGAGGCAGGCGATTCAGGTAGCTGAGTGATGAATAGCCGGTGCCGACATCGTCCATGGCAAGCGACGTGCCGGCTTTTTTCAGCTTGTTGAGGATGGCGATCGTTTCGATGACGTCATTCATCAGGATCGATTCCGTCAACTCGAGTTGCAGACTGCTGGGACTGATGCCCGCATCGAATACCTTTTTGAGCACGATGTCGGCGAAGTCGGCATTAAAGAACTGCTGGCTTGAGACATTGACGGCGATATTGATATTGCGCTGATAGCGGTCCTGCCACTTTTTTGCCTGTCGGCATGCCTGATCGAGCACCCATTCGCCGAGTGTCGATATCAGGCCGCATTCTTCGGCCAGCGGGATAAATTGAGACGGAGGAATGTCGCCGCGTTCCGGATGCTCCCAGCGCAGCAAAGCTTCAACGCCGAAAAATTCGCCAGTTTCCAGGTGTATCTTCGGTTGGTAGTGGAGTGACAATTCGTTTCGCTGGATCGCATAGCGCAAACCGTTTTCCAGCTCGAGTCGTTCAAGAGATCTCAGGCTCATCGTGCCCGAGTAGAAGCGGACGCTGTTGCGCCCCGCACTTTTCGCCTGGTACATCGCGACATCGGCGTTTTTCAGCAGGGTATCGATATCCGCGCCATCATGCGGATATAGAGATACGCCGATGCTCGACGTCACGACGAACTCGTGTCCGAGATGTTCGACGGGTTTCGTCAGTTCCTGCCGAATGCGATCCGCGACGAGGACCGCGTCCTCCTCCGATTCAAGATCCTGCAGGATGGCGACGAACTCATCACCACCGAGTCGGGCAAGGCGTATTTCATCATTGTTGGAATCGGCGCGGGTAACGCAATCGTCGGCGCGAATGCAGGAGTCGAGCCGGTTTGCGATCGTCTTCAGTACCACATCGCCAAAGCTGTGGCCGAGCGTGTCATTGATGCGCTTGAAGTTATCGAGGTCGACATACAGGGCGGCGACTTTCGTACCGCTCTTCTCAGCACGTTTGATCGCCTTTGACAGCTGCTCGTGGAACAACTGCCGGTTCGGCAGGCCGGTCAGGGTATCGAAATAGGCCAGGCGGTGTACTTCCTCTTCGCTGCGCTTGCGGTCGGTGATTTCGCGCACGATCGCCAGTGTCAGGTCGTTGAGATAGGGCACCATCTGCAATTCATAGTGGTACTGCTGGGTCTCATTAGTGAGGGAGAACTCGCATTGCTGTGCCTTGCCGTCGCGCATGACTCTGGTGACGGAATCGAACCATTTCTCTGCGACGGCCTGCGGAAGATATTGCCGGATATTGAGCTGGTCGCCGCGTGGTTCTGGCAGCGTTGCCGCTTCGTTTCCGGCAAGGAAATTGACAATGTCACCGTTCCTGCGGATGACGAACAGCGTGTCGGGCATGGCGTTCAGCAGGGCGTTGTTCTTTGCCTCGCTGGTACGAAGTTCCTGATAGGTCCGGCTGGCACGGAGCACGTAGCGGACGCGGTGTGAGATCAGCGACCAGTTGATCGGCTTGGACAGGAAGTCGGTTGCGCCGGCGGAATAGGCGCGGTTCACGGATTCGATGTCCTCGAGGCCCGTGACCATCAGGACCGGCACGTGCGCGCCGACGGCATCCTCGCGGATGCGCTTGCAGGCTTCGTAGCCATTCAGCTTCGGCATCTCGACATCCATCATGATAACGGCCGGATGATGTCGAATAAATTTTCTGAGTGCCTGCTCGCCGTCTTCGGCTTCCTCGACGCGGAATCCCGCCTTCTCAAGTGTCGCACGCGCGAGCATCCGCAGTGTCGGATCGTCATCAACCACCAGGATCAGGTCATCGCCGCCGTGTTGAGCGCGTTCCATGCTCAATTCCGGCTCCAGTGCTGTAATGCGTTGAGCACCTGGGTGTATTCGTGTTGGACGGCGGTCAGCCGTTCCGGCATGTCATGAAGCTCGTCATCGCGCGCCGCGATCTCCATTTCCCGGCAGATTTCCACGAGCCGATCAGCCCCGACATTGCCGCTGCTGGACTTGAGTGCATGCGCGGAGGTACGGATCTTCTCTCGGTCGCCCCGCGACAGGGCATCGGAGATGGTCTCGATCAGCTCCGCGGAGCTTTCCATATAGACGTCGATCACCCGGCCTGCCAGTTCCTTGCCGTGGTTAGGGTCGAGAGCGCCAATCGCCTCGAGTGCATCGCGTCTGATCGAGCCGGTTGAGCTGCAGATCGTCGCGTCCGGCTCGTACGGTGTTTCTTCATCGTGGAGTCCGGCGGGCAGCCAGCGGCCCAATAAATTTCGCAATTCGTTCATGCTGAACGGTTTGCTCAGGTAATCGTCCATGCCGGCTTCGATGCAGCGCTGCCGGTCCTCCGGCAGCACGTGCGCCGTCAATGCCACGATCGGCATGCGTTCGTGGTCAGGTATGTCCGACTCCCATTCTCGAATGGCCTGGGTAGCGGCATAACCGTCCATGACGGGCATTTCGCAATCCATCAGCACCAGGTCAAAATGTTCTCTGCGTATGATCGCGACGGCTTCCGCACCGTTGCCGACGACATCCACTCGGCATTGCATCGCATTGAGCATGCTCGTGGCGACTTCCCGATTGACGGGGTTGTCTTCGACCAGCAGGATATGGCCGTCGATGAAGCGTTTTTGGGGTTCCTTGTCGGCGTTGTCGCGGGGGCGGACTTTGTCCGGCTGGTTGTTGCCGAGTACCCGCGCCATACATTGGCGCAGCAGTGCCGGCCGTGCCGGTTTATTCATGTGTGCCGCGATTCCGGCTTCGTCCATGGCCCGGCCGCCGTCTTCGGCGGCGGCAGAAGTCAGCATGATCAGTTTCGTATCGGCGATCATCGGGTTCGAGCTGATTTTCCGCGCCAGCATCAGGCCGTCCATTTTCGGCATGTGCCAGTCGAGTATGGCGAGGGCATACGGTGACTTCGCAATGACTGCATCGTTGAGCTGCCGCAGCGCCTCCGGCCCATCCACGGCGGCGTCGGCCGGGATGCCCCAGGCTGCCATCAGGTGCAGCAGGATCTCGCGATTCGTGGCGTTGTCATCGACGATCAGTATGCGCAAGGATCCCGGATCCTCGAGGTCGGAGAGCGTTTGTTCCTGCCAGGTTTTTGATCCCGTGCCGAAGACGGCCGTGAACCAGAACGTCGTTCCCCGGCCGGGCTCGCTGTCGACGCCGACCTCGCCGCCCATCAGTTCCACGAGTTGCCGGCAAATGGCCAGACCCAGGCCGGTGCCGCCGTAACGACGGGTCGTACTGCCGTCCTCCTGCGAGAACAGCTCGAATATCAGGTCCCGGTTCTCCGGCTTGATGCCGATTCCCGTGTCACTAATTTCGAACCGATAACGCGGATTGCTGTCCTCGTGCCCGTCTTCCCGCACGCGGACGACAATTTCGCCACTCTCGGTGAATTTGATCGCATTACCGATCAGGTTGATCAGGATCTGTCGCAGCCTGGTCGGATCGCCGCACACGCTGGTTTCGGTCTGCGGATCGATGTCGCACAGGAACTCCAGTCCTTTGCCTTGTGCGCGCACGGAAAGCAGTTCGGAAACGCTTTCGACAACGTTACGCAGATCGAACTCGGCCTTTTCGAGCTCGAGCTTGCCCGCCTCGATTTTCGAGAAGTCCAGGATATCGTTGATGATATCCAGCAGTGAGTCAGCGGAGCTCTGGATGGTCTTCGCGAAGTGACGCTGTTTGTCCGACAGCTCGGAGTTGAGCATCAGCTCAGTCATGCCGAGAACGCCGTTCATCGGGGTGCGAATCTCATGGCTCATGCGTGCCAGAAACTCGCTTTTGGCCAGACTGGCTTTCTCGGCCGTTTCCTTTGCTGCGTTCGAATCGGCAATCGCGCCCTTCAGCTTGCTGTTGGCGCTGGCCAGCCGACGGGCCTGATTGTCGATCTCCCGACGTCCTTCGCTGAGCCGGTGGTCGCGCTCCGCGATCTGCTGCAACATGGTGTTGAAACCGTCGATCAGGCTGCCAACCTCGTCCTCGCCCGTTTTCTCGGCGCGCAGGGAGAAGTCATTTTCCCTGGTCACGCGGCGCATCAGGTCGACGAGCGCCAGGATCGGGCGTGAAACCAGCGCCTGCAGGCGGAAGGAGACGAGGTAGGCGACCAGGATGGCGATCAGAATCGTGATACCCGCCATCAGAGCAAAACGCTGCAGCGTCTGTACGAGCGGGCTGAGCGTGGCCTGCAAATGCACATAACCGATTCGTTCGCGGTCGAAAATGATCGGCTGGACAATGTCGATCTTTTTCAGGCCTTCAAATGAGCGAACCGGCTTGCCGTCTGCCAGCCAGGCCTGCAGGCGCGCCAGATCCGCGTTGCCGGAATCTCCGGCGTCAGAGGCTTCATTGCCCGCGGCGGTAAAAGTGGCCATCAGGTTGCCGTCGATGTCGAAAATGTGTCCGGCCAGAATGCTCGGCTCGGCCTTCAGGGATCGGAGTACCTGGTTGGCAAGTTGCTGGTCGTCGAAGGTGATCGCGGCGGAGCTGTTCGCGCCGATCACGTCCGCGATCGTTGACAGGTTCTGAACGATATCCTCACGATAGGCAATGCCTTCCGTGGCCGCCTGCATGATCGATGCGATCAGCAGTGCCGCAACCGTCGTCGCCAGCATGATGCTGACGAGCTTCTTGGCAATGGGTATGTCGGCAAAACCCTTCATCGCGATTTATTGCCGCTACCGGTGATTTTGGCCAACTGCAGGAGTTGTGCGCTGATGCTCAGTCCGGCGCTGTCGCTGGCATCGACATTGATCGCAAACTGCACCCGGTTCTGTTTGATTTCGAGTGTGACGATGCCGCCATGAAGTGCGAACCGGGTGTCGTCGCTGACGGTCAGAACCGGTTGTTCCGCCAGGGATTTGAGCAGCGTAAATTTCGTATTGCCTGGCTGCTCGCTGACGAACAAGACCTGGCAGCCTGTGGGCAATGTCGTCGGGAAATCGAAATGCCGTACGGACAGGACTCTGCCGTGAACGTTCTTGCCGCTCAGCGCGGACATTGCCTCCGTCATCGGGTCGTCTTTCGGCAGGCAGATAAATAGCGGCTCGCTCTCGCTGGCGAATGCATGCTCCGGCCACGAGACAAACTTCGCAATCTTGAAGATGATGGCCGCCTTGACCGCATATTCGGAACCGACGGTACCGTCGGCGATGGCATGAGCGGGCAGTGATGTGAATAACAATACCGCGCACCATGTCGCCGCTAACCGGGCGACCCGGCGGCAGCGAGACGGATGGTAAGAGATCGAACTCATTTCTTGCTGGTTACGCACTTAGTCCGAATCTTTAAAACTGCCACAGCAGTTCGGCGATCAGTTCTCGTTCAACCTCGATAGGTAGACTCGTGTCCGACTCTTCGCGAAATTCGACATGACCGGACTCGAGGAGGTTGCGTCCAATGAGGTTTACAGTGAGCTGGGGCAGCGCCTGCCATGCGAACCGAACATCCAGTCCGACATAGCTGTCGACCTGCTGAATCTTCAATTTATCGACGTAGCGGGCCCACACGTCCAGATCCATCGTGTCGCTGATGTGCATGTTTGAGCGCAGGGAGAGCTGGTGTTCCGGGCTGTCATCGTCAGTCGAGGCAATCGCCGCCACGACGTTGCCGCCACTGATTTTCAGGTATGAGTAGCTGGCGTTGATGCGCCACCACTCAAAGGCGTTGTAACTGGCGGCGATCTCGACGCCTTTCGTTTCCTGGCTGTCCTGATTGTTGAACGTAATCGGCAATTCCACGTATGCCGGCAGCCCGAATGCGAAGCAGCCGGGATTGGAGATCGGCAAATTGGCCGGCTGGCATACCACCGGCATCACGGCGGAGAAACGCAGATTGTCGTAGTCGTTATAGAACAATGCGACATCGACGGTCATCGACTCAAACGGTTTGGCGCGATAGCCTATTTCGTAGGCGATGACTTCCTCGTTATCGAACGAGGGTTCGCCGTTTATGGTCAGGGCGAACGGAATCGGGTCCGGATTTGTTGCGGAAAACGGGGGGTCGACGAATCCCAGCACCCGTCCGTCGAGTTCGATGCGACTGGGCGTGCGGATAGCGCGTGCGACCGAGCCCCACAGCGTGTTGGTGTCGCTGATCAGCCAGCTCAGGCGCAGGTTCGGCGACCATTCGAAATCATTGGACGGGCTGAAATTGCTTTTCTCGATTTTTGTACCCAGGGTCAGGAATACTTCGTCGCCGAGCACGCGGATTTCGTCTTGGACGAATCCGCCGAACAGCCGCTGGGTGCGGTCTGCCGGGTTCAGCGAGATGGTTTCACTGCCGGTGGTATCGTCCGAGCTGCTACGGATGCCGAATCCCCAGACGACGTCGTGTCGGGACCAGGGCATGAAATGGTGCTGCAGGTCGATGTCGTAGGTATCGCGTTCGACTTGCGGAGAAAGTACTTTGCGGTCGCGATGATCGTAGAAGACCCTGACGTCCAGGCTGGAAGTCTCGGAGAAGATATGACTCCATCCGGCATTGATGAAGCCGCCTTGCGGCTCTACTTCCGTATTGATGACGGTGGAATACGGCGGCATCACCGAGTTTTCGAGGACGTTTTCGCCAACCTCTCCATCGTAGTATTCAGCAGTGATTGTCAGCGTGTCCTCGGCACTCGCCGCCCAGTCCAGCCGGCCACCGATACGGCTCATTTTCCAGTCATCGAAGACGGTGCCGGCCTGTTTCGTCGCAAAGCCGTCGCGTGAGAAGTATTTGCCGAATATCCGGTAGTCCACGGCATCGCCGATCGCGCCGCCCCATTGCGCCGTCGTCTCGAGTCTCGTTGAGGTGCCGGTCGCAACCGATGCCTTGAAGCCATGCGTGTCCTGTGAATTCTTCGTGATGATGTTGATGACGCCGTTGACGGCGTTGGCGCCCCATAACGCCGCGCCGGGCCCGCGGATGACTTCGATCCGATCGATGGCAGCCAGCGCCGTGTCCTGAGCATCCCAGTAGACGCCCGAAAACAACGGATCGTAGAGTGTCCGGCCGTCCATCAGGATCAGCAGCTTGTTGGCGAAGACGCCGTTCGAGCCGCGTGCGGTCACGGCCCAGGTACTGGCATCGACCTGTGCGATCTGCAGGCCCGGGACCATGCGCAGCAGGTCGGGGATCGTGCGGGCGCCCGAACGCTGTATGTCGTTCTGGGAGATGACGAATACCGCGGCCGCCGACGTCGACAGAGACTGCGGCTTGCGCGACACCGACGTGACGGTGACCTGGAGCAGTTCCTCGAGGCTCAGTCCGATCAGCGTTTCAGTCTCGGTGCTCGATGCCGTCGCCGCGTGGGCGGAAGAAACGGATATTGCGGTGACGAGTAGTCGGATGACTGCTCGCCGGAACCGATCAGACGCGTTATACGCTTCCATTTTCGCGGACCCCGTTGCAACTTGGCCAAGTATCACGACCGCCCGAACCCCTCCGGGCGGTGACAATGCGTAGTCCACACGGATTCACGCCGCAAAGCTGTGATTGACCGCACATCTGGTGATTTTGTTAAAGCGCGATGCGATTGATTTGCCGCAAGAAAGCCCCGGATCGGGTGCGGCACATGGGTCGAGCGCCGGGCCGGCGCGATTCGCCCGATTTATGTGATGTGAGTCACATTGTGGCGGCCGGTCACCGCCGGGCGAAGGTCAGTGTTTTTTCCTGAAGAAGCGCACCGTTTTTCCGGTCTCGGGTTTGGTGGCCTGGTGATCGCAACCCGAGCATGCGCTCGCGGCCGATTCCTTCTTGCGCAGCCGGCGAAATAGCGCGAAGCAAACGATGATCGCAACAATTGCGATGGCAAGAATTTCCTGTGTACCGATCGTCATTGTGGTGATCTGCCGCTCAGCTGCCGATCCGGTAGGCGATCCAGGCGCCCGCATAGCCCAGTGCCGTCATGTAGGTCCATGCGAACAACGGCCAGCGCCAGCCGTTCGTTTCACGGTATAACACGGCGATGGTCGCGACACATTGCAGACAGAAGGCATAAAAAATCAGCAGGCCGACGACGACCGGCAGCGTGAAAACGATTGATCCGTCTGGATGTCGGGCAGAACGTAATCGGTTTACGAGTGCGTTCTCATTATTTTCCGCATCGCCGACGGCATAGATCGTGCCAAGTATCGCGATGACGACTTCACGGGCAGGAAATCCGGCGATGACGGCGGTGGAAATTTTCCAGTCCCATCCAAGTGGCGCGAACACGGGTGTGACGAATCGACCGGTGCGCCCGAGCAGGCTCTGTTCGAGAAGTGCGGAAGTTTCGAGTTGCTCGATCTCTGCGAGTCGCCGGTCGAGTACGTCGCCTTGCAGGGAGGCTTCGGCCACCGAGCGGCGATTGTCGTAGTCGTCGAGGATCGGCTGCGGCCTCGGGAAGTAGGCCAGCGACCAGATCAGGACGGCAACAGTAAAGATGACGGTGCCGGCACGCGTCAGAAAGATCTTTGCCTTGGCCAGGAGCTTGATCAGCACCGAGCGGAAATTCGGCAGCCGGTAGGGCGGCAACTCGATCAGGAACGTCGGCGTCGGGCCGTTCAACGCCGTCTTCTTGAGCAACAATGCCGTGAAAATGCCGCCGAGGATGCCCAGCAGGTAAAGCCCGAGCAACACGAGGCCCTGCAGGTTGAGCAGGCCCGACAGGAAGTAGCGCTCCGGTACGAAGGCGCTGATCAGCAGGGCGTAAACGGGTAGCCGCGCAGAACAGGTCATCAGCGGGGCGGCGAGCATCGTCGCGATTCGGTCGCGGCGTTCCGGAATGACCCGCGTGGCCATAATGCCCGGCACGGCGCACGCATAGCTCGACAGCATCGGGATGAATGATTGTCCGGACAGGCCGACGCTGCGCATCATCCGGTCCGCCATAAATGCAACCCGCGGCATGTAGCCCGAGTCTTCCAGGAAGATAATGAACGCGAACAGGATCAGGATCTGCGGCAGGAAGATCACGACGCTGCCGACTCCGGCGATCACACCATCGGTCAGCAGACTGGTCAGCGCGCCGTCCGGCAACGTGTCGGTGATGATGTCGTTCAGATAGCCCGCGGTGCCGTCGATCAGGTCCATCAGCGGCGTTGCCCAGGAAAATACGGCCTGAAAAACCGTCGCCATGACCAGCACGAAAAGCAGGACGCTGATGACCGGTCGGTTGGTCACGCGGTCGAGGTGATCGCCGAAGGTCATTTTCGGTTCGCTGCGCGTCTCGACGTTCTCGAGCAGTCGATCGATCAGGTCGTAACGCGCCTTTGCTTCCATCGCCGCGAGGGAGCTGCCAGTGCTCAGCCGGGTACGCAGGTCCTGAAACTCGGCAAACACCGGTTCACCGGCGATCAGTTCGAAACGTCTTTCAGCGGCGCCGTGTGCGTCGATCAGTGCCCGTTCGACTTCATAGGGCGTCAGGTGGCGACCCGCGGTATCGAGTTTGTGCCAGAGTTCTTCGGCAGCGGCATGGACCTCCGGCAACAGGATCGTGCGTTTCGGCGGTCGGCCGTGAATCGCTGTCGCCAGTGCTTCGATGAGCGGTTCCAGCCCACCGCGGCTGCTCGCCACGATCGGTACGATCTGGATGCCAAGTGCCTGCGCCAGTTGCGCACAGTCGGTCGTGATGCCTTTCTTTTTGGCGAGGTCGACCATGTTGACGGCCAGCACGATCGGAATCTCGAGTTCGGCCAGTTGCGTGACCAGGAACAGGTTGCGGCGCAGGTTCGTTGCATCCGCGACGGCGAGAATGGCCTTCGGCCGGTCCAGCGACTCGACATGGCCGAGCAGCACGTCGATGGCGACCATCTCATCCGGTGACTGGGCGGACAGGGCATAGGTGCCGGGCAGATCGACAAGCGTGACGGGTCGTCCGCCGACGTCGATCGTGCCGGTGTGTCGTTCGACGGTGACGCCCGGATAATTGGCGGTCTTTTGCTTGAGCCCGGTCAACCCGTTGAAAACGGTGCTCTTGCCCGTGTTCGGATTGCCGATCAGCGCGACGACGGTTTGGCCCGTGACGTTGTCCGGGTCTGGTACCGTGCTTACGGATTGATATTCGGGGTTATGCATCCGCCGGGACCACCTGGATCCGGCGGGCTTCGTCGCGGCGCAGAGACAGGCGATAACCCATGAGTTCGACCTCGATCGGATCTCCACCGATCGCCTTGCGCGTCATGGCGACATCAGCGCCTTCGAGCAGGCCCATCGCCATCAGGCGCTGTACGAACGGTCCTTCGCCGTGAACGCTGATGATCCGGGCCATTTGTCCTGCGACCAATTCGTCGAGCGTCATGGAAGGGTTTGCCTTGTGAACCGAAAAGACGAGTTTAAATGAGAATCATTACTATTTATACGGCCGGAAATAGGGGATTTCCGAGGTGTGCTGCTGCGCACCCCCCGGTCTGGCGGCATTTCGAGGATTCAGCTTGAGCGTGCCGCCGCCTTGAGGATTTCGACTTCGTGCTCGTAGGCGCGGGCGAATTCGTCGCTGAAGGCTTCGGGCAGCTTGCCGTCCTCGGCCTGGGTCAGCATATGAAAGCACTCTTCATACAGTTCCCAGTACTTGAGCTTGTTGGTGCCGGACAGCAGCGAATTTCGTTTCAGACCCTTATCGAAGCGCGAGCGCAGCTCCTCGGGGTCGAATCTTTCCAGGAATTCTTTCAGAGCCAGCAACATGGCCTTGGGTACCGCGCGTTCATGGAGCTGAATCTCGGTGAAGGCGGCGGCAACGGCGTCGTTGGCGCCGAGATAGGCATCGCCGCGGTTACCAAGCAAATATTTCAGCGCATCGGCAGCTGTCGGCGAGAACTTCAGCGGGTTGTTCTGGCGGCCCTGAATCAGCGTGTTCGACAGCCGGAAGGTTTCCTTGAGCCGTGATCGTTCATGCAGCAGCGTGGTCAACCCGGTGACAAAGCAATTGAGCAATTGTCCGGCGGTTTGCAGGACGTCGACCGGCATCGTGCCGGCGAGATCGCCGGGCTGCAGCCCGGCAGCCTCGAGCAGCACGGCGGCGGCCCGGTCTTCGGCGATATTCTTGGCGGACCGGTCATCGGTCAGGCTGGCCAGGGCGACACGTTCGCTGAGTTGTGAGGCGCCGTCACCGACGAGGTGGCGGGCCAGCGCTTCGTCCTCGACCATCTTGTTTTCGTCGACGAGTTGCAGTTCCACCGAATCGTCCTCGGGAACGAGCTGGGCGCGCACGACGGAGTCGCGCATACCGTCGTCGATCACGCCGGAATTGTCTTCGGTCAGTTCGATCATGATATCGAATTCGCCGATTCGCAGCCGGTCGCCATCGAACAGGCGCTGCGGATGGCCGCGTCCGACGGGCTCATCCGCGCCGTTGACGTAGACGCCGTTACGGCTCGTGTCGACGATGTAGTAGGCGCCGGACTGAAAATCGATCAACGCATGGCGCCCGGAGACATAGCAATTCTGGTCCGGAAGCACCCAGTCGTTGTCGCCGTTGCGCCCGATGGTTCCGCCGTGCGCGCCAAATTCCATGCGCCGCGATTTTTCGGGCAGATCATGGTTTTTGCTGGTGATGCTCAGACGCAGCGGCATTCGGACTCTCCGCGGTACAGTTCCATACCGGATGGCCACGTGTGTGGCTTCAAAGCCGGTTTCCCGCCGACGATCATGGCGCATCGATTGGCCCTCTACCCGGTTGCAGTTCACAGTTTCCGGGTCGGCCGCGCCCGCACAAACGCGCTATAATTCGCGCCCCGTTGGCCGTCGTTTCGGCGGTTTCACCGGCCTGATTCGCAGGGTGCCGATCGCCTCGGGTTCGGTGGCGCCCGGTTCCTGTTTAACTTAATGCACTGATGTGGCTGAGGATTCCTTTCGTCATGACGAAAAGGCTTCTGTATCGAATTGTTTTCATGAACCAGGGCAAGGTCTACGAGATTTACGCTCGGAGCATTGCTCACGGGGACCTTTTCGGCTTCATCGAGATACGGGATATGGTGTTCGGCGAGCGCAGTTCCGTCGTCGTCGATCCGTCCGAGGAGCGCATCCAGGCCGAGTTTTCGGGCGTGCAGTGTACTTATGTGCCGTTGCATGCCGTGATTCGCATCGATCAGGTCGAGAAGCAGGGCGTCAGCAAGATCAGCGACGCCGAGGGCGGCAACGTCGCGCAATTCCCGATGCCAATGTACCCGCCCGGCGGCCGCGGCGGCGACAAGAGTCCGTGAGCTGACCGGTCTCCCGTGCGTAATCCCAAGTCGATGAATACCTGATGCTGGAACTTCGAGGTTCGCCCGCCCTGTCGCCGTTTCGCCTCGATGCGTTGCTGGCGAGCGTCCGGGCTGCGGTTGCGTGCGTCGACCGGATTACCGCCGACTACGTCCATTTTGTGGATGCACCCGATACGCTGACCGCAGGCGAACGCCACACGCTGGATAACCTGCTGGCCTACGGGCCGGGAGTCCGTGACGCGGGTCCGCCGACGCCGGGCGCGCCCGGCGATTGCACCGTGCTGACGGTCATTCCGCGGGTCGGTACGATTTCGCCGTGGTCGAGCAAGGCGACCGATATCGCCCGTATCTGCGGCCTGCTGTCGGTCGAACGCATCGAGCGCGGTATCGAGTACTCGCTGTTCAGCGGGCGGGCGCTCAGCGCCGGTGAGCGGGATACGGCGGCTGCGTGCCTGCACGATCGCATGACTGAGTCCATCGTATTCGGTTCGGTCGAGACCGATGCCCTGTTTGCGCATCATGAGCCTGCGTCGCTCGCGACCGTGCCGCTGCTTACCGCAGGTCGGGTATCGCTGGAACGCGCCAATACCGAGCTCGGCCTCGCGTTATCGACTGACGAGATCGACTATCTCGTCGCAAGCTTCCGGGCACTCGAGCGTGATCCGACCGATGCCGAACTGATGATGTTCGCGCAGGCAAATTCCGAGCACTGTCGGCACAAGATTTTCAATGCCCGCTGGGTGATCGACGGGACGGACCAGCCCGACAGCCTGTTCGACATGATCCGCTCGACGCATGCCAATCACCCCGATCGCGTCCTCAGTGCCTACAAGGACAATGCGGCCGTCATGCTCGGCGGCGATGCGCTGCGTTTCGTCAGCGATGCCGGTTCGGGCGAGTACCGGGCTATCGCCGAGCCCGTACACACGCTGATGAAGGTCGAGACGCACAACCATCCGACGGCGATCGCGCCTTATCCCGGCGCGGCGACCGGCAGCGGCGGCGAGATACGCGACGAGGGCGCGACCGGCCGGGGTGCGCGCCCGAAGGCGGGCCTGACCGGTTACTCGGTCTCACACCTGCGCCTGCCGGATGACGTGCAGCCGTGGGAGACGACGCTCGGCAAGCCCGACCGGATCGTGTCCGCGCTCGATATTATGCTCGAGGGTCCGATCGGCGGCGCGGCATTCAACAACGAATTCGGCCGGCCGAACATCCTCGGTTATTTCCGCACGTTCGAGATCCCGGTGGACGGCGACGACCGCCGCGCGTGGGGTTACCACAAGCCGATCATGCTCGCCGGCGGCCTCGGTAGCATCCGTGCGGACGACGTCGAGAAACACGACGTGCCGCCGGGCGCGTTGCTGATCGCGCTCGGCGGGCCGGCGATGTTGATCGGGCTCGGCGGCGGCGCGGCCTCGTCGATGGGCAGCGGCACGAGCTCGGCAGACCTCGACTTCGCGTCGGTCCAGCGCGGCAACCCGGAGATGCAGCGCCGCGCGCAACAGGTGCTCGACAGTTGCTGGGCCGCCGGGCTGACCGACGCCGGCAACCCGATCATCCTCGTGCACGATGTCGGCGCCGGCGGTTTGTCGAATGCGGTGCCCGAGGTCGTCGATCACAGCAAGCGCGGCGCCGAAGTGCGCCTGCGCGCGGTGCCGAACGCGGAGCGGGGCATGTCGCCGCTCGAGATCTGGTGCAACGAGGCCCAGGAGCGCTACGTGCTCACGATCGCGCCCGAAGACCTCGATTGGTTCGACGCGGTCTGCAACCGTGAGCGTTGCCCCTATGCCGTGATCGGCACGCTCGACGACACCGGCGTGTTGCGGGTCGTCGATGAATGGGCCGGCGACCGGCCGGTGGACCTGCCGATGGAAATCCTGCTCGGCAAGCTGCCGGGGACCGTCATGGACATACGGCGCAGCCGACCGCGGCTCACCGACGCGCGCTTCGACGGGATCGATATCGAAGCGGCCTGCCGGCGGCTGCTGCGCTTCCCGACGATCGCGGACAAGTCGTTTTTGATTCATATCGGCGACCGGACGGTCGG
>JAJFJS010000145.1 GCA_021773815.1 Gammaproteobacteria bacterium | reverse complement strand
GGTGGATGACCAGCGTATTGGCGTTTAGTGCCTGGATCGCCGTGCCAGTGATCGCCCCCGAACCGCTTACCAGTGTGCACACCGGTACGTAGGCCGCAGTCCCCAAGTTGTGTGTCAGCGTGATCCTCGCAGGGCTCGTGTTGTACACTGCGGACCACCCGGCAGGCGCCTCGGTCATCGTCATGGCCGCCCCATTAGCAACCGACGAGGCGTAGATTCTTGCAAACTTGATTACATCATGCAGGCGGCGTGGGCTTATAAAATGGTTAGCCGTCGCGTCATCTTGATTGCGCAGGTAGGACTGCGACGCCTCATAGTCCATTGATACGCACTGATAGCCGGACTGGAAAAAATACCCATCGGCGATATGGACCCTGCTGTTAAGGCCATCAAGGTAGAAGTTCGGGTCCGTAATAGGCTGACGATTACCCGTGGTTGCATTTGCCATGGTGACGAATGCTTGCGAGATGGCCGGCGCCGCAGCATCAACAACGGAATACACCGGAGTGATATCCCCCAGCCCATCGAAGGCCGCGCCGCCAATGTATACGGGGACCTCCAACCCTGACGCCGTCGCCGCGTTACCACTGATCGAGGCATGGTCGTGATTGCCTTGCGCCACCTGCATAACCACCGCAAGCATCGTCTTTATCGCGTCCAGAAGCTGCGTGTTATCAGTTTTGACCAGCGCGACACCGCCGCCGGTTGGATCCTCGATGACCGCGCATATCTCTTCCTGCATCGCGTCCATGATGTCGGCGCTGACCGTTGTGGCCTCCGTACCACCACTCGGATTTCCTTCAGTAAATCCGTCCTTGCCTGGGCCGTGTTTATCGGCCTCAGCATTGGCCTTGTCGATTCGATGCATTGCTATGCCTCCGCGTAGGTGAATATCAGGATCCAGTGCGCTTGGATCAGGTGCGACAGCCCGCACTCGAGCAACTCATTTCCCCAGCTGCGAAGCTGCTCGCCGACCGCGCTTACGCCGGTTCCAAACTCGAGCACCGTCACCGCCGGCCCGTTGATCTGCAGCACGAATACCCAGTCGCCATTTGATATCGGCGCGCCGGCCGTGGCCGCACCTGTCTCGAACGGCAGAAACTCGGTCACAGTGACGGTAAAACCCAGGTCGGCCGCGGCCTGAACAAACGCGGCCGGAGTCGCTTCGCCGACGTCGGCCAGGCGCGCGACCAAGGCATTGCGCCGCTCCTGTTTGGTCGGCGTGCCGGTCGTGCAGGCATCGGGAAGGCCTGCCACCCGTTCCCAGTCAGGTAGCAGCTCATCCGTCGTGTCCGCCGGCGTTTCCGACAGCAGGTTGCCTGCTCGGCCGTCGACCCGCGCCAGCTCATCGGCGAGCGCCAGCAACAGATTGTCCTGCAGGCTGTCAGGAATGCGCGGAAAGGCCCTCCCCGGCGGCAGGAGCGCCTGAAGCTGCTGTTTGTACTGAACCGCATCCATGCGCTATGCCCAGGTGATCGTGCCGAGCTTGGGCAGCGCGTTCGCCGCCAGCGTGATCTTGTTGCTGGCAGCGGCCGGCGTCGTGCTGTCGATGGTGTGATCGGTCTCACCGGTGGCCAGGCTGATGGCCTCATTCAGCTGCGACATCAGTATCGCGGCACCGGGTTCGTCCCAGCGACTGAAAAAGTCGCTGATCTCCGCCTCGACCGCCGCCTGTACCGCCGCCGTGTTCGGCGTCAGCGTGATGGTCATGTCGATCGACGTCTCGGTCGGCGCGAAAACGACCAGCCCTTTAACGGTTGCCGGTCGCTTCGTGTCGATCCAGGCTTCGACCTCGTCGAGCTTTGCCTGGTCCGGGATAATATCGACCTCATTGTCCAGGACGAACGTGACGCCGACCTTGCCCACAGCGGTGTAATGCGCATAAGACCACGCGCGCGTCACGCCGGCGACCTCGAGGGCCCACGCGATGTAATCGTTCAGGTGCCCGCCTCGCGGCGGATTCTGGATCCGGAACAGGAGCCGGGCTCTCAGGTCATCGTCGCTTTCCTGGGCGGCGCCATTGACAATGCCTCCCGCTCCAACCGTGACCGAGCTGTTCACGCCGACAATCGGCGTCTGAAGAGTCAGCACCGTGGCGGCCGATGTATTGCCGCTGATCTCGTCTGTGTCGGCCACGGATGCCGTAATGGCCACAGCCACCGTGCCGCCGGAAATTGTGCCGTCGGCATCGGTGGTAAATTCAACACCGTCGCTGCGCACCACGACCGAGCCGGCCGGAATCTGCTTTCCGTCAGTCCCGGTAAAGGTCACTGAGCCACCGGCGAACGCCGCGGGCTTTCGCGTGACCTTCCAGATCGATGCCCAGCGTTCCAGCCACTCCGCCTCAGCGGTGTCGATAATTACCTGGTTGGCAATCCAATCAAGATGCCCGTGCAACAGGTGTGCAGCGCCGGCCTGGGCGCGGGCGATGATCCCGAGCGCGGAGTGGCGCAGCACCGCGCCCGTGTCGCCGGTCATCCGCGAGGAGACGTCGTCGGTGACCCGGTCGATGAGCTCTATCAGCGTCGGGCGCTGGAATTGTGTCTGGCTTCCCATTATGCGGGCCTCCTGGCCTCCTGCTGCTGCCACAGGTAGTCATATCTGTATGAGACGTTTCCTTGCGGTCGCGTCGCATCGATCTCGATCGTAAGCACGCCCGGGCCGGAGATTGATGCCTCGACATCAATGCTCGTCGTCACGCCGTCGTCGACCATCCACTCGAGCGCCTCTGCGCAGTAATCCTTGGCGCGCTGAGCCACTGCCGCGACCGCCTTTTCTCGCTGCAGCAGCCACAGTCGCGACCCGGTCGGGTATCCGTCGTCGCTCGCCACATCGCCCCACCAGCCGCGCTGCTGTGACTCGCCCAGGGGCAGCTCCTCCGGATCCACATGGCGATCCGTGAACAGGCTCACGATGACCGCCGTTTCCAGACCGTCATCGGTATCCAGTTCCAGCCCGACCATCGCCAGGTCGACGACACCGAGCGGGCTCATTGCGAGGGCAAAATCCGTCATTGCGGCGCCTCCGTCGGGCCACCATTGTCATTCTCGACATGGACATGGCTCTTGCCGGAGATCTCGCCGGAGCCGGCCAGCACGTCGTCCGTGCCTTTGACGGTGACGCCCTGCAGGATCGCCGAGCAATCTACGATCGGACTGGTGATATTGACCGCCGTGTCGGCCGAGATATTGAGCGTGTCCGTACTGACATCGATGATGCGTCCGCGCTTGAAGTGGACCTTGTCACCCTCGTCGGTATAGATCGCGACTTCTCCACCTGCCAAGCCATTGAGCCGATACCGCCGGTCGTCGACGCGCACGATGATCCCGTGATCGCGATTGCCGTTCAGAAACCCCGCCAGCATCTCCGCGCCCTCGAGCGGCACAGAGGTAAAGCCGTAGTCCTGGAATCGCTCCACGCTGTCGAGCAGTTCTCCGCGCAGGCATTCGATCTGCATGCGCTGAAGGCCGTTGGCATCGTCAATGGCGCGCACGACTCCCCGTGCCAGCATCATGAATACCCGCCGCTTCAGCGGCTCGATGAATTTGCCGAATGCCGACAGGGCATTCATTTCTTGAACCCCAGGTCTTTGAGTAACGCGGACCAATTCGGTCCGGCCGCTTTCAGTTTGGGCAATACCCTGAACGATTCAATCGGCGCCACATCCAGCGTCGTGCGCTCACCCCCCTCGCCCTTTTCGAATGCAACACGCACAATCAGCATGTCCCGCCCGTCCATGCGCAGCCACGGGCTGTCGATCGATACCAGTAGGTTCGGCTCCCACAGCCGCGGCGTCGACGCGCTCGGATCCTGATACCAGCCAGGCACTGTGATCGACGCTCCCTGGCTCTTGCCGGCAGCCACGGTCATCTCGTAGCCGGCACGTTTCGCGGCCTGCGTCGCGTCCGAGGCACTCTCGGCGATGACGACGCGCGGCCGATAGCGGGACAGGTTCTGATCGCTTGCCCGCCCATCGATTAACGCTGCGCCCTCCGCACCGAGAAAATCAAAGCCCACCGTCTGCGCACGAACCTGGTATTCGCTGAATCGGCCCGACCAGTCCTTTTTTCCTTCGGCCGAGACGATGTTTACCCCCTGCACGAGCGCAACATCGGCGCGCGCCGCCTTCGTCGGCTCGCGGATGACGAGCCCACCACGGTAATCGTCGTTGACCAGCAACGCTTCCTTGCGCGCGATCCGCTCGATGAACTCCCAGGCGGTCTCGCCGACCTGCACTTTGGCCACATCGATGACGCGCCCGCCGGACTCATCGGCGATATTGGTAATGCCGAAAGGGGCCGCAACATTCCGGACCAGCTGCTCGAGCCGAATCTTCGTCCACTGGTCCGGCGTATGAACCGCGGCGCAGTCAACCAGATCCCCGGATTTGCTGCGTCCGCTGATGGATATCGTGTGACTGGATTCCGAGAATGAGGGGGCCACCGAATCCACCCAGCCGAGCAGTACAGGTTTCCCGTCGACGCGGATCTCTGCGGCCGCCCCGGGGTCGATCGGAAACGGCTCGGCCCCGTCGCCCCACCGCTCCGAGAGCGAGAACGTGAACGACGACGCCACCGCGTCCATCGCGCGAGTCAGGCCCACGGTCATCCAGCCGCGGTACTCGGCGCCATTGACGATCAGGGCGACGTCACTCATTCGTCAGCACCTGAATGGCAGTGCCACCGGCTACGAAGCCCGGATGCCGGATCCCGTTTCTTGCCACGATATCTGCTGCCATGCCGACATTGCCGTATAGCTGCTGCGATATCAGCAGGACCGGCGCGGTGGTCACCGGCGTAAAGGCCTTCAGGCGCGGCAGGTCATCGTCAATTGGAACCGCAAGCGTCAGCCCGACACGCAGCGCCTGCAGCGCCTGGTACTCCGTATCATCTTCGGTCGCTTCCATGCGCACATCGATGGCCGCCTGCAGGAGGCCGCGATGTTCGACGGCCTCGGTGTAGGACACGAAATCAATACTTGTTGCCTGCGATGCGGCCTCGGCAATCGCCGTCGATTGCACCAGGTCGCGGATCACCGCCTGGTTAACACCCTCCTGCCGCCGCGCCGGCGTGGTCGTCGGCACTGGATCAAGATCGTCACCGAAGCCGAACAGGGCGAAAAAAGCACGGTCAGTACTCGCGGCCGCAGTCAGGAGTCCGAGCGCGTTCTGCATGGCCGTGGCAGCCGACGCCGGTCCGGTCACCAGCGCAACCGCATTATTCTTGAGCGTTGACAAGGCGACCGATAGGTTTGCAACCGCTTCGGATTCGCCGAAATAGAACGGCGTTGCATCTTCAATCGCCGCCGCGACGTCGGTCAAGCGATCAGCAGCCGCAGCCGCCACATAGCCCGGCGTGCCGGCAACCTTGAAGACCTTCAGAAACCGGTCGAATACCGACGTCTTGAGCTTTCCAGCTGCCTCTTCGACGCTTGAGCCCGGCGCGACCCCGATGGTTGGATATATCTGCTCGTCGGACTGGACGAAGGTGAGGCTGAATTTCGCAACGCCGCCCTGCTCGCCACTCTCCGATACTGTCCAGGCCTCGCACTTGCAGCGCAGCGCCCCGAGGTACGGATGCACGAGCTCACCCATCCCGCCACGGCGCAACTCTTTAAGCAGCCTGTCGCGCTGCTTATCGTAGTCAGCGCCGAGAACAAAAGCGTCGACCTTGTAACCTTCGGCCTGCTGGCCGATCTCCTCAGCGTACTGCCCCGCGCGCTGCGCAAATTGGTGTTTATGCAGGCGATGGCCGCCGGTGGCACCATGGGACTCAACGAAAAACGTCACCCCGCGCCAGCTCGCATTTTGTAATCGATCGCGCCAGGACATCTACGGCCCTGCCATTACAAAGCCCTGGCTCAAATCGAACGGCATGCCGCGATCGACCCGGGACGACACCTTGTCATCCGGCCGGAGCCCATTGATATCCACGCTCACCGCAGCGTTGTTCGTATTAGCAGCCCCGCCGGCATTACCCGCGGCTGCCACCGCGGCGGGGCCGTCGCCAGATATGGTTTCGAAGGCCGCTACGATCCGGCCACTTTTCAGCTGCTTCCACGCCCTGGCGATGCGATCGAAAACATCGATCCTGAGACCTGCGATCACCGAGTTGACCCTGTCGATGGCGCCTGAGACCGCCTGGGTGATCCCCGCCCATGTCCGCGACCACCACGCACTGACCTTGTCCCAGTTCTTGACCAGGTGCCAGCCAGCGAGAACCAGCCCAGCTATGCCAAGAGCGATCAGCCCTAAAGGCGTGGCAAACATCACCAGCCCGAATGCCTTGACTACCTTGACGACTGACCAAAGAGTCGCGATGAGCTTGCCCCCGATCAGCACGCCCGCAACCGCTCCGAGGCCCTTCGCGAACCCGAATACAGCGTCACGGTTCTCCACCAAATAGGTGACCGCGCGCTTTAACAATTCCGTCAGCTTGGGCAGCAGCGGGCCCAGGGCGGTGTTCCGCAGGCCTGCAAAAGCCATCTTGAGATTGGTAATCTGGTCTTCAAACTTCTCGCTGGCGCCGGCCGCCTCTTCGGTGATGAGGCCGTAGCTCTTCGCCTCTTTGAAATACTCCGCAAGCTTATCGCTGCCACCTGCTAAGGTCTGGACCAGCTTGACACCCTCGGAATCGAAGAACTTCATCGCCAGCGCATTTCGGACATTGGCGTTTTCGATCCGCTCGAGCTTATCGGCGACCTCCGGCAGCAGGCTTTCCAGCGTGCGCACCTGGCCCGAAGCGCCGAACACGCTGATACCGAGCGCGTCGAGCGCAACCTGTGCCTCACCGGTTCCAGCCGCGGCTTCACCCACCCTCCGGCCAAACCGTTGCAGCGCCATGTCCGTGGTGGCGAACGCAACACCGGTTCGCTCACCGGCGAACCTCATCTGCTGCAGCCACTCCACCCCGACGCCGAGTTTGAACGCGGTTTTCTTAATGTCGTCACCGGACTGCGTGAATCCTCGTGTGAATTTGAAAATTGCAGCCAGTGCGATGCCGCTGGCAACGGCAAAGCCGCGGGCGTTGTTCTTGAACCGATCGACCGCCTTGCCGAGCCCGGCCTCCTTGCTGAGCAGCTGAAACTTTCGGCGCAGCTTATCTGTCGTGCGGCCTATGCCACCGAGGCGCTGATTGATTGCGCGGATATTGGCCGTGGATTTGTCGACGGTCCGCAGGACGACAGCTAGAGGGAATTGTTTTCGTCCTGCCATCCCTTTATCTCTTTTACCCGATCCACCCAGAACCGGAGAGTGTCGACGTCAAATTCGTCTAGCTCACCCGGTGATATATGCAGCCTTAACGCTAGGACGCCGAACCACTGGCGCCATTCGGCTGGCCATCGGGAAAAAAACCCGCCACCGCGTCCGCCACGCTCATCACGTCGACCACGGTGAGCTCATCCATGACCGATGGCGGCTGTCCGGCCAGCTTTCCAGCCAAGTCAAGGAAGTCTCCGATCTCCGGTTGATCCGGGAACCTGCGCAGGTGCTTGCCTCTTGGCTGCTGCAGCACGAGTTCGGTAATGCTTTCACTGCCGTACTGAACAGGCTCTTGCAGCGGCACGGTAATTGTCTTCCCGCTCATGACTACTTGACTTCCTCAGCCTCCTGCCGCGACTCGAACCGCACAGCGATGTTCGCCTCACCGGTGGAGCCGTTGCCGTCTCCGGCGAACCACGCATTGCGCAGGACGATCACCTTGCCGTTGGAAAGCTCCAGGGTCACCGTGGCGCCGTCGATCGTCGCCAGGGCGCCCAGGTCGAGATCCTGGCTGTCGCGCACCTCGCCCTCGATGAACGCCGGCTGAGGCGTCTCGGAGTAGCCATGCACGCTGTCGCCGCCGATCAGTGGCTCACGCTTGGGTTTGCCGAGGTTGTACGAAAAATCGCCGACGACATCGTGCATGTCACCGTCGATCTTGAGGTAGATGATCCCCGCGCGCCTGTTCTGACTCATGCTAATTTTCCTCGGCTATACCCGGACCGTCTGCCGATCAGACCAGGTACTTGAACTGAACCCCGACCACGCGGAGCTGATTGATCAGGTCCGGCGGAAGCATTGCGTCCAACCGGTTCGAGTCCTGACTGTTTCGCTCGACTATCAGGTCGTTCTTGAACTGATCGATGCCCTCGACCAGCCCCATCTCTTCCCACTGCCGGAACTTGGCGATTACCTCGGCCTTGAACTGCTTCGGCGTCATGACCTTCTGGCCGGCGCCGAAACGCGTGCCGTCGTCGGCAAGCTTGTGCCGCGGGTACTTCGTCGTGACCATGGCGCGCAAGTCGAAGCGCAGATAGGACAGCGTCAGCGGGACGTTGACATCCAGATATGACGTGTCCGGGGATCCCAGCGCGTTGACCTGGTACATCGTGATGAGTCGCTCGACGCGAACCAGCCCGCCCGCATCGATATACGAAGTCGAAATGCCGTCGAACAGCAGCTGGTTGCGCTCCTCGATGGTGAACCGCGCGGACTCGGCCTTGGCCATGCGCCAGGAATAGGACAGCGTCTGGAAGGGCCGGGCTGGATCGATGTTGCCGTGGAACGCGGCCAGCGCCGCCGTCTCGGCCGCCACCTCGTAGCTCGGCCGCGGCTCCGTTGTGCACTCCATGCAGGACACGAACTGCGAGTTGCGGCTGTCGCCGAACGTCGTCAGGTTGCCGTGCGTGTCTCGCATCGCGCAAAACGCCATGCCGTCGATCATCCGCAGCGGACCGGCCCGATCGAGCAGCTCTGCCTCAAGTAGTGCCAGATTCGCCGTGTCCGTGTACGGCATCACGATGATGTTGTACCACTCGTCACCCATGGCAGCGATGGCCGCCGTGATATCCGGGTTGGTGTCACCAAGCGACAGGGCAACGATGGCGATCGATACCCCGGCCGGCGTGGTCTCGCCGTTGTAGTTCAGACGCACATCGATGTCATTACCGCCCTTGCCGTCATTCTTGGCAACGAGAGTCACGACGCCGGCGTTGTTCGATGCGGTCACCGGCAGCGACGTGTCAGCGGTCACCGCCGCCTCGATCGCATCGCCTACGGCCGTCGCATTGTCACCGCTGGTCACGGCGGCCATGACCTTGCGGCCGGCGATGTACAGCGTTACCGAGCCGCTGGCAGTGGCCGTACCGGTAACCGTCACGGTGCCTCCGGCCGGCAGACCGCCGGCATCGTCCTCGAGGGGCATGAGCCAACACTCGGTGAACTTGTTCGAAGCGAAAAACGCCTGCGCCATGCCGTGCAGCTGCGAGCCAGCGCCTGCCAGCGTGGCCACCTGTTCCGCGCTGGTCACCCGCACCGGAACATTCTTCGGCAGCGTCGCTTCGTTGGTCGTCTTGGAACCGAGGATCAGCACCTTGTATTCCTGAATGACCGCGCCCTGAACCGCGTTCGAGTTATCGAATTCGGCGTAGAACAGGGGAACCCGGATCGCTGCCGGTATCTGATTGAATGAAATGGGCATTACTCAGAGTCTCCGCGTGCCTGGTCTCGGTTGAACGCCGGCGCCACAGCCGCCACCTGTTCGCGCTTGATCGGCGCAACACCGAGCTCGTTCTCGATGTGTGAGAGCTTCGGCAATCCGTCCTTGGTCCATTGGCCGTCGTCGGCCGGATCCATTTTCTCCAGAACCGCACCGATGGCGTCCACCGAGAAGTCCGGTGCCGGCGCTTGCGCGGCCCGCGCATCGGCCTCGATGACGTCGCCATCTCGCAGACGGCGAATCCAATACGACGTCATGACCACCTCCTCGCCTTCGGAAGCGAGGTGCCGGTCCGTCGACGGATTGCGGATCTTCCCGTCAGTCTCGGCCGGTTTCAGAATCTTTCGCTTGCGTACCGTCATTGGTCGAGTCCCTCTATTTCATCCTTCAGGTGGTCCCCGTCATCCGGTGCCGGCGGCAACTGGCCGCCCGGATTCCAGTCGAGACCCACGGTTGCCAGGTCATCCGGATTGCCGGTTGTACTTACTCCGGCCGGCGCATCCTGGTAGTACGTTGCATCAAAGGTCAGACGTGCCGCACCGATCTCCGTATCGCCTTCCTTTACGATCTTGATCTCCGTCGTCGTCAGCACCGTGTCCGCGGATCGGGCCAACGTGCCGCCCTGGCCGTCCGACACCAGCAGGTACGGGTTATCGAATAGCGCCGCCTCGACTTCATCGGCTATCCCATCCAGCACATCGTCCAGGTCGTCGTTTGCCCGGGCCACAATCTCGACGGCGACGCTGGCGGTGCGCTCGTAACGCCGCGGCGCCTCGTTGTAGATCTCCGCCCGGTCGTCCTGCGTGTACACTAACAACGCTGGCAGCTCTTCGGTTTCCCAGAGCGGGCGCACGCGGCTCTTGAACACGTTCGCGCCGGTCGTCGGCAGCCCGGTCAGAACCGCCACAAATGCGTCGCGTATCAGTCGGCGAGGGTGCATGTGCTATTCCCGGTGCATGAATAAAACGGCCCCACCCTGTCCATCTTCCTGCGGCGGGTCGGACAATCGATAGACCACGCCCTGCCTCGTAATCGTGTCGCCGGGCTGCGGTGCGGCCGGCAAATCCGCCAGGACTACACCGGCCGTCACCTGGTTCGACGAAACGACTGCACCGGTGTCCGGATCGATCGCTTCGTGTCGCCAATCCCAGATGCCCCGGATCTGGGCCGGCCCGCCGGCGCTCGGCGTATACGTCAGTTCCTCGCCGAAGGTTCTGACACATACTGACAGCGCGCGGCCGGCCAGATCCCTGAACGCCACCGCTACTACGTAACGGCGCCGCCGCTCTGAAGCAGCAGGACGTTGACTTCCGTCACCCCGTTGCCGGCCGCCTCCCACGCAATCGCGCCGTCGGTGACGTCACCGGCCGCAGGCGTCGCCTGGTTGTCGTCGAATGCGCCGGCACTGACGTCCCAGTACACCGTCTCGCCCTGGGCAATGACGGCGCCGGAAACCTTCGGACAGGTGTAGACCTCGCCGATCTCGCATTCACCGGTCTCGCCGTTGGCGATGTCGACACTGGCGATCGCAAGTAGGTTGCCGATCACGACAACGGTGCCGGCCGTGATGGCGGATCCGCCGTTCGTGTACGAGATCCGCTTGCCCGGCTGTACATGTTTCGTAGTCATTCGCGCTTTCTCCGCGTTGAGTGATGGACCGTGGCGTTACGGTTAGGAACCGTTGCGCGCGAGGCCTCGGTGGTCGACCGCCTTGGCTGCGAAGTCCAGGCGCGCCTTGATCTGAACGCCGTCGACCTCGAATCCCTGCTTCGTCTCCGTGTACACGCCTTCCTCACCCTCGAGGTACGCGTACTCGATGGTATCGATCTGCGAGTGATTCGCGGCCAGGTACCAGTTGTTACCGGTCAGGCGAGCCTCGACGACCGGCGTCAGCGAGCGAAGGTTGCTCGGCGTGACGCTAGTCTGCGCGTTCGGCATGAACGTGCCGAAGAACTGATCGAGCTCGAGCTCCTTGTCCGGACCGGCCAGCAAAAACTCCGGCTGGATATCCAGGACCTCTCCCTGCAGGCCAGTCTGCTTGCGCATCAGTTTGCGCAACGCACCGACGTTCGTGGCATTGATGGCGCCGGCCGCCAGCGTGTTGTTGTGATCGGCGTGGAACAGCGCCGTCCCGTCAGCCAGGGCGGCATTGGCCGTGAAGATGCCCCAGACCACGTCGCTCTCCCGCCGCGCGCCGGACGCGCCGAACATGTTCGGCACGCGCGTCAGGGCATCCAGATCATCATTGATGACGGTCTGCCGCGTCAGGTTGATGAGCCGGCCGTAGGTGATGAGCTTGTACGTCTCTTTGCCATCGGTCAGCGTGCCGCTCTTGAACTCGCCGTTCTCATTCAGCGTCACCAGGTCGGGAGCGCTGGACAGTTGCACGATGTTGATGTTCTTGAAGTCGGCCGCGGTGCGTCGGCGGAAAACCAACTCGAACGTCCGGCGCTGCTCGGTGTATCCCTGTCGCAGCTCCTTGTTCGTAACATCGGCCATGATGTTCGCAAAGTCCGACGTCGTCAAAGCGCGCTCCACGATCTGTCGCTTTGACAGACCGCGAGTACTGACGCCATTCATCGACAGGCATTCTTCGGCAACCCGCAGGAGAGTCATGCCGGCAAACTCGCGCGCCGCAGTATCAATCTTGTGACTCGGGTTTGCCCGGTGCCGAATCGCATCGACCAGCGCTGCGCGCTGCGACTCGATGTGCGCCGGGCTGGTCTCGACGCGCACCTGAGTGCGAATCTCGCCGCCTTCCTGCAGCCTGGCCAGCTCGTCGATGACCGCAGCACGTGCCTCGTCGATCGAGGCGCCACGGTCGATGAGCCCCATACCGAAATCGGCGTGCAGCCCGGCAGTGCGAACCACGCGGCTGATCTCCTTTGCGCGCTGACGCTCGGCCGAAATCGCCTCCTGGGCGATGCGCTGCGCGTCCTCGGTCGTTGCCGCGGTCGGCGCATCGCCTTGCGGCTCCACCGCCGCCGGTGCATTTCGCTGCTCGGCCGCGACAATTCGCGCCTTGAGCTGCTCATCCGTTTCGCCATCGCGACGGGTCAACCCCAGCTTGGCCGCTCTCTGTTCAAGATCCATTGCCGATCCCTCTGGTTGGTTTGTGGGCGCTGCTGCCCGTTGCGTTAAATCAATGATCTGTACGGAGTTTGTCTCCGCATCTTCCTGGCCCCGAACCTGCGCACCGGGGTCGAAACCGACGGGGACCAGCGACAATTCGGCCGGCTCCCAGTCCACTGCACGCATCGTCATCAACTCATCTTCGTCCTGCCTGGATTTCTCCCAGGTATGAACCCTGTAGCCGACGGATACCGAGCGAATAATGCCGTTGACGACATCGCGGAAGATCGGTTCTACCTCTTCGCGTGTCGAGAACCGCACGCGAGTCATCAGTTTGCCGGCCTCTATCCAGGCACGCTCGACGACGCCGAGAATGCCGGAGACGCCGGCGTATGAGCGATGACTATCAAGCAACGGCGCGCCGGTCTCGAAGCGCCCGAGACGGATGGCCTTCTCGCTGATCTCCAGTTCTTCGTAGTAGTCCTCGCCATAGAAGGGGCGGCGGAGATCCCGGTGACCGGTACTTGCCACGAACGTGGCTTCTCGCGCCTCCAGATCGATGCTCTCGGGCATGACGGCGGCACGGGTAGCGAGCATCGGCACCTGCCGAGTCTCTACATTCGGACTCGCCGGTTTCGGCGCCTTGTTCCGGCGCTTACCTGGCATGTCGACGTCCTTTCATCTCCGACCCCACATCGTGCAAAGAAAAAGCCGCAACCCATTACGGTTGCGGCCAATCTAACAAGCGAGGCGGTATTTACAATGGAAGAAAAGACGAGTTAGAAATTTCCGTCTATCCGACCCAGAGGCTGATGATGGTCGACGCGCCTGCATTGGACAGGACTGACCGGATGTAATCCTCGTCGCCAAGCGTAAGAGACACCGGCGCGCTGTCTTCCGCGATCGCCAGATCGGGATCATCGTCCATGACCACAATCGTCGCATCGTCATCCTGATCCGGCTTGCCGGACTGTATCTGCAGTGAAGCGCCGTCAAAGACACCTTGCTGTGCAACGGTGTATGTGCCCTTGCCGGGCCGATACCAGTCGCCCGTAACGTTGCTGGTCTGATCCTTAAGAAGCTGCATCTTCGTCGTCCTCGTCGTCTGCGCCTGAATCGGCACCGTTAATGGCGACCACTGGCGCGGTCACCGCGTTTCCCGCCGCGCTCATGTGTCGCGGATCCACGTCGAGCACCAGTCCGAGCTCATCGAGGAGCTCGTTCTCGACCTGCTTGCGTCTCAGCGTCTGCTCGGGGTTCGTGTACCCCATTCCGCGCAGCGAATCGAACAGCGGTTTGCCACTGCGTATCTTGTCTTTCTCGATCTTGAATTCTTTCTGTGGGTCAAGCATATCGCGCGTCGGCAGCACCCATTGCACTGATAGCTCATGGCTGTTTGCAATGCCCATGAGATCGGCGGCCAGGGCAAACCAGCCCATCACGCCGTCGCAGAATCGTGGCACGAACATGCCCGCCTGCCAGCGCGTGACGTTTTTGGCCATCTCCATCTGGCCGATTCGACCCGACAGGAAGTTCACACCCTTGAGCTTGCCGGTCAGCGCCTCAAAGGTGATCCCATATCCGCTCGCAATCGCGTACAACTGGTCATTGCTGAATTCGCCAAACCCTTCCACTCCTGGCGGGGTCGCGAACTTCGCTTCTTTGCCGCCCGGCAGGGACAGAACGCCGCCAGGCTCCACGGTATCCGGGATGGCCGACTGATTCGCCGCGCCGGAATCGTCGTCGCCGTAGACGATCATCGTGAAACAGGCCGCGATCTTCTGGCGCAGTAGGTAATTGTCGTTCGCGTCCTCGAGGTCCTTGAGCTTTAACAGGACACGGTGGCCCCACGGCACTCCACGCACCTGCCCGGGGCGATCCATGCGGTAGACATGAATGATATCTTCGGCCGGAATTCGCCTGGATTCATACGACTTGACGATGCCGATGCCGCTCTCACCAGGGTGCGAGCCGAACAGCCAGTAGGCTTCTCTTTTCCCCGTCGGGCCGAATTCAATCCCCTGGAGAATCTGGTTGCCGCCGTTCTTGCCAGTTTTGTGCTGGTCAAGAAAATCACCTTCCAACACCTGCAGCTGCAAAGGCACGGTAAGCCCATCCGAGAATAGGCGCTGGCGCCGACGAATCAGCACCTCCCCGCTTTCTGCAACAGCACGCATGGCCAGCGCCTGCAGGCCCGCCATATTATGCATGCCGTCGGCATCACATTCGGTCTTACCCGCCCATCTTTGCCAAGCATCCGCCAAGCGCTTCGACCGGACTCGGCTCGGCAGCATGATCTCCGGCTCAATACCCTGACCGACGACGTAATTCGTGATGACGTCCAGCGCCTTACCGGCCCAAGGATTGTTTCGCGTGAGATCGCGGCTCGCATTGCGAAGACGGACCAATCCGGCGCCGACCTCGGCATTGGCGCCGCTGCCGGTCCGGACCCATCCGTCGGTACGGCGGCCGGCCGATGCGCCATCGTAGCGGCGCTCCTCGAGGATCTCGCGAGCCGCATCAAATCGGACCGTACTCAGCCGCGCGCGCGCTCGGCGCGCTCCCATCTCAGGTGAAAAAGCACGGATGACGCGATCGACCAGCGGCACGTTCGATTCCGGCCGGCGTGCCATTACCAAAGTCCCTTCGAATACGTTGGGTATCGCATCGCGCCGCTATTGTCGCTGGCGCCAAGCGAATCACGCATCAGGTTTCGAATGCGCTGCATTTCCTCGAGGCTTCGGTAGGTAACTTCCTTGTCCTCGTACTTGACCTTGGTAACGCCCTCGGCAATGGCCGACTCGAGCGCATCGAGCTGGGCTTGAGTAAACGCCATGATGCTATCGATCTCGCTTCTTCAGGTACTTACCTGGGCGCATCTTAACGCCATTCACCTCTCTGATCTGCCCATTGTCTTTTGTCGAATCTGGCTTTGAAACAGCCGCCAGCGCTTCTTCCATCTCCTTCCAACGAGCCTCCTTGAATCGGTCCAGTCCGAACGCTGCCGCAGCTGCCCGAGCATAAATACGCAAGTCCAAGGCTTCGTTTCGGTCCCGGGTTTTCTCCCATGTATAGCGCCGATACCCGCGCACCAGCCGCACCACGATCTGCTCGGCCGTCAGTTGGCGAAAGTATTCCTCGCCGTATTCCGGGAAATGACAATAGCCGCCCGGGTATCCATCGCCGCTTTCACTCGTCGGCTTTTCCTGCTGAAGCCAGCCGTACAGCTCCGATTTAGCAATACCTACGCCGACGTTCCAGTGCTTGAGCCCGCGTTTGATCCGTTTGCCGTCGGTATTCACGTCGACCGCGCGGGGCAACCCGAGCAACGCCTGGGTCGTATCGCTGCCGCGCACCGCCATCACTCGAGTCGGCGGGTACTGGCGGACCCACGTCCGCACGGTTTGCGTCTTGTACCCTTCGTCGACTGCCATTCGAACGATTGCCAGTTCAACCCCGCCCGGATGCACCCACGTCTCCTCGAGCAGCTTTGCGAGCTCGTGCCAGGGGCCCGCATCGGAAAGATCGTCGGTGTCCCCCTGAATGACGCGATGATCGATCGACCAGCTTTGCTTGTCCTTGCCCCAGCCGACGATCTCTGCCTCGAGGCGATCGGCCTGGACGTCAACGCCGCTGGTAAGAAACAGCACCTGCGGATCCGAGATAGAGTTGACGGCGTAGGTCTCGCGCCGATCGTAGAGTTTCTTCCACTCGGGCGCCTCGCCCTTCTCCTTCCAGGTCTCGGCCAGGACAGTGTTCACAAACGTTCGAAGCCGATTCGGGTTCCCCTGGGCTTTTTCCCACTGCTTTGCGATCGCTGCCCAGCTGAACCAGCCGACCGGTGAGTACAGCGAATTGAGATGAAATGAAACCGTCTCCGGACTCGCATCCGGGTTCGCCGGGATCCATCGGTGCCCGGCCAGCATCTTGGTTTTCTGATGCTCATCGATCAGCGTGCCGCATGATTCACAGACATATCGTGCGGTGTCCGGCCGCCCCTTGTCCCATTTGAGATTGGCGAAGACCAGCAGCTGATGCTCACCACAATGGGGGCACGGCACATGGCAATACTGCTGATTTCCCTCGAGGAACTTCGCCGCGATCCGACTCCGACCCTCGAACGTCGGTGTCGACGTGCTGAGTATCTTCTTGCGGGAGAAGTTCCGGGTGCGTGCCTCGGCAAGCTCACAAGGATCACCCTCGCCGTCGCAGTCTTCCGGGTACGCATCGATCTCGTCCTGAAACAGATACCGGATCGGCATTGAGCGAAGCCCTGCAGCACTGTTCGCGCCGGCGATCATCAGAAGCCCACCGGGAAACTCCTTCGACAGCACCGTGTTGCCACTATCGCGACTCCTGCTGTCTTTGATCTTTCCGCGCAGCGTCGGCGTTGCCTGGATCATCGGCGCCAGACGCTGGCGGCTGTAGCGCTTGCCAATGTCGACGGTCGGCTGCACTGCCAGCATCGGCCCTGGTGCGCATGCGATGTTGTGACCGATCCAATTATTTCCGGCCTCGGTCTTGGCCAGCTGCGCACCGAACATCAGTACGACCTCCTTCGCCGGATGCATCGGACTCAGGCAACGCAGCGGCTCAACAAGATATGGCACGCGAGACGTGCGCCACCGGCCGGGCTCCGGGCTTTCACGGTCGCTCAGAAATCGATAGCTGTCCGCCCACGCGTCGACCGTGAGCAGGGGATCCGGCTCGAGGCCAAGCCAGAACGCGTTAAGCGCTGTCCGATGTCTCTGATGTTCGAATGTTTCCATCGACCAAGTCTTGCAGGATGTCGCGCAGTTCCGCTTCCATCGTCACGGCAACGGTGTGCGCATCGACATCTATTCCGAGGGCCGCCGCCAGCGCTGGCCCCACACGGTTGGGGATATTCAGTATGGCGTCGCGAATTGTCCGGCCATGGCTGAACCGTTCCTGTTCAACGACCCCAGCCGGGATCCTTTCGCCGACTTTCTCCTCGTAGTCGAGCTGTGCGAGCTGCGCCAGGTATTGCTCGCGCTTCGCCCGCGACTGCGCCAGTGATGGAGAATTCGCAGGTGGCGACGGCAACCCCTCGACCAGGCGCCCGGCCGGCACGCGCGACGCTGGCGGCGTTTCTGGCGACGAGGCTTTGGCCTTCGGTTTTTCTTTGGGTTTCCGCTTCGGTTTCTTCTTTGGCGGCGCCTTCTGATCTCGTCGCTTGTTCGTCGCCGGCCATGGCGCGGCGATATCGGCCAGCTCTTCGTCGGACGGAGTCTCGCCATCGCCTGTGTATTCCCAGTCGGCGACGCGCACATGGACCATGAAGCGCTTGCCCTTTGGCTTCAGAGCCTGGGAGATCCTGCCATCGTTGATGGCCTTGCTGATGGCCATCCGAGAAACGCCGCGGAGCTCAGCATATTTCGCCGGTGTCAGGTACTCGTGCACTGTCGATTGACCCGCATTTACATTCGCACCATGTTTACAATTCGTGCTCGGGCCGAGAGCGCAGAATGTAAACCAATGTAAACCCTACGTCTGGATTCGAAACCGGGTCCGAACCACCCGCGCGACAATCCCACAAACAAGAACCTATGCAGGGGGGTGGGTAGTCTCACCCCCTTCTCCGCTTGCTGGACGCGATTGCACGGCCGAGCGCACGACCGAATTCCTTCGCGTAGTGCTTGCGCATGTAGCCCTCAGCGACGCCAAAGAAGTCGTACCGCGCTTTGTATGTGGGCTTTTTGCCGAAGACCATGAACGGGAACAGGTCACCATCGGACTGCAGGCTGTAGATTCCGAGTGGCTTCTTCCCCTCGTATGCAACAAAGTATCGGATCTTGCCGCGGTCCGTCGTGTTCTGATACGAGTCATGCTGAGCCTGCAGGTTCGACAGCATCTTCGTGATCTGACCCTTGCTCAGGTTCCCGTACCGATCTCGCTTCACCGCTCGAGATGGATACAGGTATTTGCCGTTGGGCAGGAGCCCTCGGTGCTGTACGGCACGCTCTGAGCGCTTCAGCTTACGGCTGCCACCGTGGATCTGCGGCTTCAGGTAATCACCCGCCGGCGTGCCCTTGGGAGCGAAGTCGCGGAACCACACCACCGCCTGCGTCTTCGGCCAGTCCTTCTTGCTGGCCGGCCGAACAAACAGTGAGTTCAGCGTGAACCGCGTCGGACGATCGAATACAGTCTGCATCTCCCGCTTTTCTGCCGCCTGCGTCTTCTTCGCCAACGTGGTAAGCGCCAGTGCAGATGCGAACGGCACCTGTGACCGCGCAAAATCATCAAGCTGCGCCATCACCTTGTCGAGGTCGGTGTCGATCTGGATTTGCACGATTGGTCCTACGCCTTGACTTCGTCCTCAGTCTCTCCCTTACCGGCTCCTGCGGGCTCACCAGCTTCCGCCTCGTCCACAGCGGCAATCTCGACGGGCGGCAACCACGGCTCCTGGATCACGTTGTTGTCGTCAACGTACCGTACCTTGTAGAGCAACGAGCACGACTCGTCGACGTGCAGCCCGACCACCTTCCCCCGCTTCTGGTTTGCAGGCAGGGACACCGTCTCATCTACCCCGTACTCGAATCGGTACTGACGTTGCGGGCGCTTCACTTCTTCTGGCATTGATCTTTCCTCGTCATTGTCACGCTGGATAACGGCAGCGTGATTCCGTATTTAGCCTCATCCGCTGCTTTCTGCCTGCCCCCGGCCTGCCCATCGCACCTCGCGCAGCAATAGTTCGCGAATGTAGTGCGACAGCGGAATGCCGAGATCCTCGGCAAGCTCCTGTAGCGCATCGCGCGCCATCGGAGGTACTCGCGCATACACACCGACCATCCCTTCCCCGAACTGCGGATCAGGCCCAGGGCGACGTCGCTCCGGAGAGTCGTTGCCTTGGTGCAGACCACGGGGCTTCATCGAATCGAGCTCCGTGATAGCAGGTCCATTTCGGCCTGCATCTGCCAAAGCGCAGCCTGCAGCTCGTAGCTGCGAAGCCGTAGGTAGCCGAGTCCACGTTCTGTCCACATCGATTCGTCTTACTCAGCAATCAGACCAAGCCGGATCGCCACCCATCGCCGTACCTGGATCTTCACCGTCTCACCGATCTTCCAGGCATGGTCGCTGTTCAGGACCTGTCCACGAGGCATCCATACTGGCCTCTCCAGCCCGGCATCGAACTTGTAATTCAACGCCGTGATCCTCTCGATCGTGGCGGTGACCTCGGCCACCGGTGTGTCAGCGGTCGAGCCGGCCACGTTTCTTCGCTGACTTGAACAGCTGTATTTCCAGTGCCATCGGGTCGACGATGAGCATCATTTGCAGAATGCTCTCCGCATTCAATTCAAGCGCATCGCATATGTCCGAAAATCGGGCCGACTGCACATATCTGCGTGCGGACAGCTGATCCCTGTCGCTGACATTCGCATCCAGCGCCTCGGTGACGGCCAGAGCAATCACCGCATGCCACAGCGCGACCTCTGGTGTGGCGTTTTCTGGCGGTGCCAGATAATGCTTAATTTTCCGAACAGCTAGACGGCGCGTCTGACCGGTCAGCGCCCCCAATTTGTTCCGCCGAACGGCCGGAATTCGTGCTTCCACTTCCATCTACAAAGACCTGACGCTCGACCCGCGGCACGCCAACACGATCTCCCTCCGAATCATCGCCTTAACGTAATCCGGAGGCGTCATGTTGGCCTCATCAATGAGAGCGAGAATCCCATCATAGTCCTGCGTCGTCAGGCGAACCCGCAGCGTCGTCCAGCCGGTTTTCGGATCGCGTTGGAATGCGTCTCCAGGCGAACTGTCACGAATCGTGCTGGCGGGACGAGGGGTGCGGCCGATCATTTCGCCGCCTCACCAGCTGACTTTTCGTTGCGGTACTTAATCGAGACCCGCGACGCGCAAATAAAATACAACTTGCCGCTCTGCCCGCGCACATATAACCGGTGCAAAGCAGCTCTGATTACCGTGGCTCTTATGAGGTTGACGCCCTGCGTGTAGTCAATGATGGTTCCGGGAGGAAATTCGTAAGAAATCGCCGCCTGCAGGTCTCTCTCCGCCTCACGAAATTGGGCCATAGCACGCTCATATGCGAGAAATTTCGTCACCCTCCGGGACATAACATTTACGAATGGCATTTTCGTAGCCTCTTCCGTATTAACCACAGCTCATGAATGCAGGCGCAAATAGCCAGCATGACAAGCGACGCGGGTGGCTCATTCCAAAGGTCGAGCAGTAGTGCCACCGGTGCTCTCCGTCGAAATGTGCGCCTCCACACGCGTCATCGTGTACTCGTTCATCGCCTGAAATATCCGTCGGGCAAGGTAATTCCCGCACTCCTCATCGGTCAGGCCTGTGCACAAAATAAAGTTCGGGTACCGCGCCAGCTCAGCAGTGATTGCTGCTGCCATTCGTGGTTCGTCAGGGCTGGTGATCAGGTGCCCGGGTTGGATGCGCGGCTCAGCCTCGGTCTTTACCCACGAGAACGAGATCCATTTGCCGAACGTGATCAGGCCTACGCCGCGCTCGTTGCATTCAGCAACGGCCTCACTGAACGGCCGGAAGGGATAGTCGCCGACATAACCTGGCTGGTGACACGCCCAGGCCGGCGCGTTGAGGCCGCCGAAAAGCCGGTAGCAGGTGCCGTCTTCGCACAACAGTGGCTCTGCCACTGCCGGCAGCGACAATACGATCAGGATCAGTGCGCGGATCATGCCAACTTGCTCCCTATGCGATTCAAAATGCTGTTCTGCTTCTCGCTCAGCTCGTAGTCGTCATCACGCATGGCCAGGTTGTTCACAAACTCCGACTCCCAGTCGGTGAGCCTGTGCTCCTCGTCGAGCGCGTCTTTGATGATTTTTCTCTGAATTCGGTTCAAGCCCTTCCCTCGATTTCTGGCTGCCCTTCGAGCCGCGCAACCATTTCCCTGAGCAGACATACCATGTCGGCTCGATCGATATTGCTGATGTAGTTCGCCCGACCCGAGCCATCGGCGCTCGGGAGACTTATGATGAGCGCGAACAGGTAGCCGTCTGGCAGTGCCGCGTCAATGGCCCCAGCCAGCCTGTTCGCCGACGACCTGACGGCCGTCTCCATTTCTGTGTCCTTGGTCATTTGCACACCTCGTCGACGTTCGCCCTGATGACCTCGAACGTCAGCGCCCAGACCCATGGGTTAGCGGCCCACGATCCCTGGCCGTTTATCGAGTCCCACAGCGCGGCGAACGCTGCTCGCTCTGTCGGCCAGATATCGTCCAAAGCCAGACTGTCTTCCTGGCCTTCAGAGTGGATGTCACCATCTGTCATCTCCTGAACCCGCTCCACATTTACATCGATGATGCGGAGCGTTAATCGGCTCAGGGCGCAAGGCATAAAGATCGATGGCTTCCATTTCACCGTCTCCAGCGGCGGGTAGGGGCGATCGAATCCATGCTCGCGACACTGTTGCTCATAATCGTCTGCGCGATAA